>NZ_CP114788.1 GCF_027359675.1 Roseibium sp. Sym1 | reverse complement strand
AACTCTCCTTAGGTGTGGAAAACTTTTTCTCAACCTTGCGATGACACTTCGTTCCGTGTTGGGTTGCGCCCTCTCGCAAGGTAATCAACCACTGATTGCTGTAGTCGTATCTTATTGATCTCAAATATAAAAGGACACTCCGAATGACCTCCGGAGAGCCTGGGCATACCCTCATGCCCGGTCCGATAAATGCTGTCTCGGCGAGGCCGCACGATCCCCTGAACATCTCAGCTTTCACCGGTAGGGGAGGGGACATTGAGGAACGGTGAAAGCCGTCGCAGGCTTATCGCCGGGCTGGGAGACTCGCTGGGGTCTACGATCCTGTCGGCGCTGTCGGACGACACTGTCGTTGAGATCATGCTCAACCCGGACGGACAGTTGTTCATCGAACGCGTCGGGAAGGGAATGGAGCCCTCCGGCGAGATGACGCCCCATGACGCCCAGATCATCATGGGCAAGGTCGCCCATGCGCTCGGCACGGAAATCACCTCTGACAAGCCGATCATTTCCGGCGAGCTGCCGATAGGCGGTCATCGTTTTGAGGGTCTTCTGCCACCGGTCGTTTCCAAGCCGTCCTTCACGATCCGCAAGAAGGCATCGCTGCTCATCCCGCTTTCCAGGTACGTCGAGGATGGCGTGATGACGGACGGCCAAGCCACCGTGATCCGTGATGCGGTTGCCGGCCGGAAAAACATTCTGGTTTCGGGCGGCACTGGCACCGGCAAAACGACCCTGACGAACGCGATCATTGGCGAAATGGTGTCCGTTGCTCCGGATCACCGCCTTGTCATTCTGGAAGACACAGCGGAAATCCAGTGTGCGGCCAGGAACGCCGTGATCCTGCACACGTCCGACACCGTGGACATGCAACGGCTCCTGAAATCGACCATGCGCTTGCGACCAGACCGGATCATTGTCGGCGAAGTGCGCGACGGTGCGGCTCTGACACTGCTCAAGGCATGGAACACGGGCCACCCGGGCGGCATCGCCACGGTTCACTCCGACAATGCCTTCACCGCACTGACGCGCCTTGAACAGTTGATCGCCGAAGTGTCTCAGCAGCCGATGCCCCAAGTCATAGCGGAAGCGGTTGACCTCATCGTCTCGATCGAGCGCTCCCCCGAACACGGGCGCATCGTTCGGGACATCGTGACTGTGTCCGGCTTTCGGGACGGCACCTATGACATCCGCTCAGCAGTTGCATCTCAGTTCCTCAACAAAAATTCCAACGACAGACAAGGGACTCTTCATGTCGCGTAATTTTGTATTTCTTCTCTTTCTCGCCGGTGCAGGACTGTACCTAATTGAACCAGCCTTCGCCTCCGGCGGCGGCTCGCTTCCCTGGGAAGGCCCGCTTCAGCAAATCCAGGCCTCCATCAACGGTCCTGTCGCTGGCGCCGTTGGCCTGATCGCGGTGGCGATCGCCGGCGCGATGCTGATCTTCGGCGGTGAACTCAACGACTTTGCCCGCCGCCTGGCCTACGTGGTTCTGGTTCTCGGGGTCCTGCTCGGCGCGTCCACTATCGTCGGCCTGTTTGGTTCCTCCGGTGCCTCCATCGGCATTGCTCCGGAAGGGAACGCGGCAACCGTGGACCCGGCTCGTGACTGACGCGCCGGGCCTCAACAGAGCGCGGATCCACCGCGCTCTTTCTCGCCCGACATTGCTGTTCGGGGCAGACCGCGAGCTGGTGCTCGTGACCGGTCTTGCCTCGGTCATTCTGATTTTCGTGATCCTGAAGCCCTATGCCGCCGTGCTCGGCATCGCGATCTGGATCGTGGTGGTTGGCGTGCTGCGGATGATGGCCAAGGCGGACCCTCTGATGCGCGCTGTCTATCTGCGGCACGTCAAATACCGCGCCTATTACCGGCCGACATCCACGCCCTGGCGGAAATACTGAACATGGTTGCCCTCAAAAAATTCCGGCACGTTGCGCCGTCCTTTTCCGACCTGCTCCCTTACGCGGCGCTGGTCGACAACGGCATTGTGCTCCTGAAGGACGGGGGCCTGATGGCCGGCTGGTATTTTGCCGGGCCGGACAGCGAGAGTTCGACCGCGTCTGAGCGGAACGAAGTTTCCAGACAGATCAACTCGGTTCTCGCCCGCCTCGGCAACGGCTGGATGATCCAGATGGAAGCGGTTCGCATTCCCTCAACCGGATATCCGGACAGGGAAAGCTCGCATTTTCCGGACCCCGTCACGGCTTTGATCGATGACGAGCGCCGCCAGCGGTTCGAAGCCGGGGAGGGGCATTTTGAGAGCCAGCACGCCATCATCCTGACCTACCGGCCGCCGGAGAAAAACAAGTCCAAACTGGTGAAATACATCTATTCGGACGACGCCAGCCGCAACACGTCTATTGCCTCCCGGACGCTTGAGCACTTCAAGACGACGATCCGGGAATTTGAGCAGTATATGGCGAATGTCGTCTCGATCCGGCGCATGGAAACCCATGAAGTGCCGGAAATAGAAGCGGGGAGGGCAGGGGAGAGGCGTGGCCGTTACGATGATCTCCTGCAGTTCGCACGCTTCGCGCTGATCGGAGAAAACCATCCGATCCGCTTGCCTGACATTGCGATGTATCTCGACTATCTGGTGACGGCGGAATTCCATCACGGTCTCAACCCCATCATCGACGGCACCTATGTCGGTGTCGTGGCGATCGACGGGTTCCCGGCCGAAAGCTGGCCGGGGATCCTCAACGCGCTCGATCTGATGCCGATCACCTATCGCTGGTCGAGCCGGTTCATATTTCTCGATCCGATCGAGGCGCGCTCGGTGTTGGAAAAGACACGCAAGAAGTGGCTGCAGAAGGTGCGGCCGCTGATGGACCAGCTCTTCAAGACCAATTCCGGATCGCTCGATCAAGACGCCATGGTGATGGTCGGGGAAACCGAGGACGCGATTGCCGAGGCGAACTCGCAACTCGTCGCCTTCGGCCACTACACGCCTGTCATTGTGCTCTTCGACACGAACCAGGCGCGGCTTCAGGAGAAGTGCGAGGCGGTGCGCCGGCTCGTGCAGAACGAAGGCTTTGGCGGCCGCATAGAAACCCTGAACACCACCGAGGCATTCCTGGGAAGTCTGCCGGGCGTTTCCTATGCCAACGTTCGCGAGCCGCTGGTGAGCACACGCAATCTCGCGGATCTGGCTCCGCTCAATTCCGTCTGGGCCGGATCGCCGGAAGCGCCATGCCCCTTTTACCCAGTTGGATCGCCGCCCCTCATGCAGGTGGCGTCCGGCTCCTCGCCGTTCCGGTTCAATCTCCATGTCGGGGATCTGGGGCATACGCTGATCTTCGGGCCGACAGGTTCGGGTAAATCGACGCTTCTGGCGCTGATCGCAGCTCAGTTCCGGCGCTATGAGAACGCCCAAGTGTTTGTCTTCGACAAGGGCAAGTCGATGTATCCGCTGACGCTTGCCGTCGGCGCGGATCACTATGACGTCGGCAGGTCGGACACCCTTTCCTTTGCACCGCTCTCATCACTCGAGGACGACACCGACAAGGCGTTCGCTGCCGAGTGGCTGGAAACCCTGATCGAAATGCAGGGCGTGAAGGTCCTGCCGGAGCACCGGAACGCCATCACCACGCAGATTAACCTGATGTCGAAGTCTCAGCGCCGGTCGCTCACCGATTTCGTGTCGGGCGTCCAGAACCGGGAGATCAAGGACGCGCTGCAATATTACACGGTGGACGGCCCGATGGGCTCGCTCCTCGACGCCGAAGAAGACGGCCTCTCGCTCTCCAGGTTCCAGACCTTCGAGATTGAGGAGCTGATGAATATGGGTGACCGGAACCTGATCCCGGTCCTGCTCTATCTGTTCCGCCGTATTGAGAAGCGCCTGATTGGGACACCAAGCCTGCTTATCCTGGACGAGGCCTGGCTGATGCTCGGTCATCCGGTGTTCCGCGACAAGATCCGGGAATGGCTGAAGGTTCTGCGCAAGGCCAATTGCGCGGTGGTCCTGGCAACGCAATCGATCTCGGATGCCGACAGATCCGGCATCATCGACGTTCTGAAAGAAAGCTGCCCGACAAAGGTTTGCCTGCCCAATGGCGAGGCGAGGATTTCCGGGACCCGCGCGTTTTACGAAAAGCTCGGCTTCAACGACCAACAAATTGAAATCATCGCCTCGGCGATCCCGAAGCGCGAGTACTACGTCACGTCTCCGGATGGGCGCCGGCTCTTCGACATGGCGCTCGGCCCGATCACGCTGTCCTTCGTTGGCGCGTCCGCGAAGGACGATCTCAAGCGCATCGAAGACCTTCACCTCCACCACGGCGACAAATGGCCCGCCGAATGGCTCAAGCAAAGAGGAATTGCCAATGCCGAACAGCTTCTTGGCTAGATCGCTCGCCAGCGTTCTTTGTGTGATCGGAATTGCAGGACCGGTCCAGGCTGGTGGCGCGGTCACCGGTGCGACCGAGTTCACCCAGATCCTCAACAACAGCGAGCTTATTGCCCTCGGCGGTCAGAACGCCGAGCAGATTGCCAATCAGGTGCAGCAAATCGGCAACCAGATCCAGATGATCGAAAACCAGATCTCCATCTACGAGAACATGCTGCAGAACACGCTCTCCCTGCCGATGCAGGTTTGGGGTGAGGTTGAACAGAACCTCGGTCAACTGCAGAGCCTGGTTCAGAAGGGTCAGGCCATGGCGTTCTCAATGGGCAACCTCGACGACACGCTGAAGCAGCGGTTCCAGAGCTACGCCGACTTCGCGAAGAACGGCCTGCCGGACGGACAGTCGTTTTCGGCCATGTACCAAGGCTGGTCCGATACCAATCGGGACACGATCTCCTCGACCTTGAAAGCGGCCGGATACACCTCAGACCAGTTCGCGACCGAAGAGGACACCATGCGCCAGCTCCGGCAGCATTCTCAGTCCGCCGAAGGCCAAAAGCAGGCCCTGCAAGTGGGTCATGAGATTGCAGCCCAGCAAGTCGAACAGATGCAGAAGCTTCGCGGTCTTGTCTCCCAGCAGATGACCATGATGGGCACCTGGTACCAGTCCGAGCAGACGAAGAGCGATCTCGCTCAGACGAAAAGGGAAAAATTCTTCAATTCCACACTTCCACCCATGACGGGCGGGCAAGAAATGAAAGTAGAGTTCTGAAAATGAACAAATCTTATATCTTCATAGTCGCTCTACTGATTTTGAGTGCTACAGCGATCGCGACCTTTATCTTTGTATTTCAAGGCAAATCTGAAACCAAGCAGGAGAAATACGAAAATAGGTCAACCGCCTTTGATCCCACCAAATACCCCATGACGGGTGGGCAAGAAATGAAACCTGATTTCGGCAATTCGAAAGGTGGGAACTGATGACCACCAAAAAACGGATTGTTCTGTTTACAGCCATTTTGAGCCTGTTTTTCGGATCAAGCATGGCACTGGCACAAGACGGCACAATATTGTCGACTGTCCAAAATCAGATACAAGCGGCGGCACAAGGATGGCAAACGACGATAGCCGATGCCGCTCGTTCGCTATTTTGGATCCTTGCTGGAATTGAATTTGGCATAGCGGCCGTCTGGCTGGCCGTTCAGGCCGCCTCTTTGGAAACCTGGGTCTCAGAGCTCATTCGCCGTGTCATGTTCGTCGGCTTTTTTGCCTTCGTGCTCACCAATGGGCCGAGTTTCGCTCAGGCGATTGTAGACAGTCTTTTTCAGATCGGTGCCGGAGGTGGATCTGCTTCACCTGCTAACATTTTCAACGCTGGGATTACCGTCGCCGGCATCATGTCCAACAATGTACAGTTCGGTCTATTGGCAGATAACGGCCTCGCGATTGCTTCGGTCATAGCAATGGTCGTGGTGGTCATCTGCTTTTCCCTTGTCGCTGCAATTTTCGTCGCAGTGATGGCCGAAATGTATATTGGAATACTGGCGGGCATTATCATGCTCGGCTTGGGAGGTTCCTCGCATACCAAAGATTTCGCTATCAGATACCTGGTCTATTCGTTCTCGGTCGGCATGAAGCTTATGGCTCTCGTGATGATCGCAAAAATTGGATCTGACACCCTTATCGGATTAGCACAAAACGTATCTCCAGATGACGAGTTCATTGCAGCTCTAACAATCGCCGGCATATCGGTCGTGATTTTCATGATCGCTATCTACGTCCCACAGATCATTCAGGGTGTCGTCCAAGGCGTTTCCGTCAGCAATGGTATGGAAGTCATTCGTCACGGAACACAGACCAGCACTTTCGCTGCCGGAACCGCTATCGGCAGCGCTCAAATGGCCGCCGGTGCGAAGGCAGCATACGAAACCGCCAGGAACGATGGATCTTCGAGAGGGCAAGCTGCGGCGCAGGCCGCTATGGCTCCCTTTGCAGCCCTTTCATCAGCTGCCGCAGACAAGCTCTCTGGCGCGCCTCATGCAGGAAACGCCTCGGCGCTAGGTCTCGCCAATCACAAACTGCGGCAATCCCTGCCGAACAAGCCAACTGGCGGCGGGTCTTCGCCCAAATCCTCCTGAGCAATAGGCAAATAGATGGCAAAACATACTTCAATTGATAATCCCTATCTTGCCGCGCGGATGGAATGGAACGAGCGATACGGATCGTACATCCGTACCGCCCGCGTATGGCAGGGTGTCGGTCTTATTTCCTTGGCGATGGCGACAATCGGCTTCGGCTTTGCGCTCTACCAGAGCACTCAGGTCAAACTGGTCCCGTATATCGTCGAGGTGGACAAACTCGGCACGCCTGCGATCGGCGGCTTCCCGGCTCAGATCGAATATGCCGATGAGCGTGTCGTCCGCTCCATGCTCGGAGCCTGGATTGCGACTTTCCGCTCTGTCACGCCAGATACGGTCGTTGCGAAGGGCTACATCGACCGGGTCTATGCGATGCTGCGGCAGACAGATGTGGCCACCCAGAAGGTCAACAATTTCTACCGGACGAACTCTCCTTTCGACCGGGCGCAATCCCGCACTGTCTCCGTCGAGGTGACGAGCATCGTGCCGCTCTCCAATCAATCCTATCAGATCGACTGGACAGAAATCGAACGGGACCGGAAGGGCAAGGAGCTTCAAACGAAGCGCTGGCGCGGGGTAGCAAATGTCACGCTCTCGCCTCCGCAGGACGAAGCGATCATCCGGCTCAACCCGATCGGTCTTTATCTCAAGGACTTCGACTGGACCGCCCAGCTGTAAGCAATTCGCACACTCAAAGAGTAAGAAATATGTTTCAGAAAAACTGGCTGCGCGCCGGCATGAGTATGCTCGCGGCTGCGACAGCCATCACCGCCTTACCTGTTCAAGCCTTGGCTGCAGACTACACAGCTAAGGAACTGCGGGCCCTTGGTCTGTCGAGCGACTGGCGCAATGGTCGCGGCGTCATCACCAAAGGTCCGGACGGCAAGGTGATCTATCTCTATGGTCAGGTTCAGCCGACCGTTGTCTGTGCTCCCCTGCAGGTCTGCGACATCGAATTGCAGCCCGGGGAAGCTGTTCGCAACGTCATGGTCGGGGATACGGTTCGCTGGAAGGTGGATCCTGCAACATCTGGAGGCCCGACCGGAAACTCGGTTCACCTGATCATCAAGCCGACAGAACCCGGACTTGTCACATCGATGGTGGTGACGACGTCGAGGCGCACCTATCAGATCAAACTTCAAAGCGACAGTCACCGTTACATGGCCCGGGTAGGCTTCGATTACCCGGAAGATATCCAGGCCAAGTTCGAGGCGGCTAATCGACAGCTCGAAGCCAACACCATTCCGGGTGCAGGCGTCCCGGCCGAAAACCTGGACTTCAAATTCCATGTTCATGGTCAAGCCCGCTGGCGGCCGACGCGCGTCTATTCGGACGGTCTCAAGACCTACATCCAATTTCCGAGTGGAATGGCGTCCGGTGATGCCCCGGTTCTTTATGTCACCGCCGGCGGACAGAACCAGATCGTCAATTATCGCCTGAAGGGCAGCCTCATGATCGTGGACTACATGATCGACCAGGCGGTGCTCGTTTCTGGTGTTGGCTACAGCCAGCAAAAAATTCGTATCAACAGAGGAGGGTGACCATGTCGCACACGCGCCGCTCAATTCTAAAGGCCATTGGCATTTCTGTTCTGGCAACGCCGATGGCTGGCTGTATGACGTCGGAAAGTGGTTGGTTCAACCCAACAACAAGCATTGATGCCGCCAATCTGTCTCCTTCCGCTGCGAGCATCGTCGCCGGCGATATGGTTGCGAAACTCTCCGAGCATGTCGGGGCAGGAACGGGAACCATTGCCCTCAAGGCTGACAATTCAGAGTTCGCCCTGGCCTTGGAAAATTCCTTGCGCGGATGGGGGTACGCGGTCGCCGAAGCGGATCAACAGCCATCAGGCGATAACATCATTCCCCTGGCCTACACGATCGATTCCGATGCAGGGCAGATCTTCGCTCGTCTCACCACGCCAACTGTCGAATTGGCACGGACCTATCAGGCAACGCCAAGCGGAGCATCACCGACGAGCCCGGTTTCCGTTTTGACCAGAACTGTCTAGAGGCGTGCACTCATGAACAATTCGGATTCGAACGTGCATCTGGCGGGTGGCGATATCCGGCCCGATGACGCCCCCAAGATCCGGCGCCTGAACAAACTTCCCATTTTCTTGTTCGTCGGGCTTGTCGTCGTGTTCGGCGTCGTGATCATCATCGGCCTTGCCAACCGTGGCATCAACTCAGGCGACAATGTCGCCGGAGACGAAGGCGGCGCGCCGGCGAGTGGCTTTGCGGATCAGCTCAAAGCCGGCATCAGCAACGGCGTCATTGATCCTCCCAGTCAGCTTATTGCAGCGGTTCAACCAGACCCGGTCAGAGCCGCGGTCCCCGAGACAGTTCAAGTTCAGAGGCCATTCGGGAACCCGTTTCAACCGGAACCAGGCAACCCCGACGAGACCATTCCCCCTCAGCAATCCGAACCGGATTGGCGTGCTCAACTGGACCAGCGGTTTGAGGAACAACAACTGCAGGAGATGCATCGGCAACGGATGAAGCGGCTTCAATCAATCGATGCCGCCCATGACAGCCCCACCACCGTGAATCTGAGCGACCTGCAAGGCCAGGGGGAGGGGGTTCAAACCACCCAGGGCAATCAAACGGGTAACGGCACCTTTACGCGAGGTCCAACGTCTCCTGATCTCCTGTCAGCTGCCCTGCAGGCGGCTCAAGGCGGGACTGCCAATGCCGATCCCAACGGGCAATACGGCAAACAAGCCTTTTTCAACCAGGACATTTCCGAAGCTGGATATCTAGCGAACCGCGTGGTTCCTCAGCAGTCGCCCTATGAATTGAAGCGTGGATCCGTGATTCCGGCAACGCTGATCACCGGTATCAATTCAGATCTTCCCGGCCGGATCACTGGCCAGGTCAGACAGAACGTCTATGACAGCGCAACAGGCCATATGCTTCTGATCCCTCAAGGAACCAAGCTGTTCGGCCGGTACGACTCCGATGTGTCGTTTGGTCAAAACCGGGTTCTGGTCGTCTGGACGGATATTGTTTTCCCGAACGGCGCCACCTTGCAGATCGGCTCAATGGGGGGAGTCGATGGTGAAGGCTATGGCGGTTTCAAGGACAAGGTGAACAATCATTACCTTCGGACTTTTGGATCCGCAGCACTTCTTGCGATTATCGGAACGGGGATCGATATGGCAGTACCGGAAAGCTCTACGCTTGCCACCCAGGAGACTGCGTCCGATGCTGCCCGCCGAAACTTTGCGGAAGTGTTCGGCAGGGTGGTTGAGCGGACTATTAGCAAGAACCTCGATGTCCAGCCGACACTGCAGATCCGACCGGGGTATAATTTCAACATCCTCGTTGATCAGGACATCATCTTTCCAGGAAAACACAGTTAAGATTTAGCCTCAACAAACTCATGTTTCACTTCTGCTTTTGCTGACTAGGAGCTGTTGACTTTCCAAGTAATGAACTGTTGCTATGAGTGCTCCCTTTTTAGCACTTAAACCGTTTTATGGCATTCAAAATGGAATGCGAAGACCTGCAAATTGGCGCGTCGCGGTGTCGTTCAAAATGTCTAGGCGCAGCCACTACCTGCACAGCAGCGTCGGTTCGATTCATCCCTTGAGATCCGCAAGCGCCTTTTTGACCTTTAATCGCCTCGGGTCGTTCGAGGACGTACTGGAAAGCAACGCATTTGCTCGTTCAAAAGCTCCTATAGCTTGTTCGCGTTCACCAAGAACCGTGTATGCATTTGCAAGTCTCAGCCAGCCATCGAGATCGCCTGGCTCGCTCTCGAGCCGACCGGCCAGGCGTTCGACCATGGACCTGATAAAATCACTGCGGTCTTCGTCACTCAATTCCGTTGCGGCTATAATATCTGCAGCTGTTGGGCCGACTTCGTTGACGTCAACAAAATCAGAAACTGTAAGGCGCGGCTTGCCCTCGGACTTGCCAACTCTGTTTGCTTGTTCGACAAGCGGGTTCATCCATGGTTCATAAGCACGAGCCAATTCTAACCTAGTAACAAGCAGTTCGTAGGCATCCTGGTCCTGGCCCGATTGCGACAGGGCAAGAGCCTTATAGAAAACTGCTGCCGGATTTTCCGGATTCATTTCCAAAGCTTTTTCAATCGCGCGCTCAGCACGGGGAGTAACTATGCCTTGTTCAATTCTGACCAATGCTTCAGCGAGCATTGACCAGCTTGCCGACGTGTTGCCGTCGCGGTTAGAGACCTCCTCCAAGGCTTGCACAGCCTCTTCAAGACGGTCCAACCGCAAATAGGTTTGACCGAGAAGCAGCCAGCCTTCGGCGTCGCCGCCGTTCGGATCTCGTTGTAACCGTAAAAGCAGTCGTTCAACCAGTGCTGCAACCTTCGCGGCTTCCTCCCGTTCTCCATTGCGGTCAGCATACGCAATTCCGGGAAGCGCTGGCGATCCCCTAACCACGTAGTACCCAACTGCAATTGCCGGCACCAAGATCGCACAAAACACGAGTCCCAAGCTTCCCTTTGAGACAGGCTCTGATCGCGTTTTTTTGCTGCGACGGGCTGCGGAGACTATTCGCCGCTTGATTTCGTGCCTGGCAGCATCTGCCTCACTCTCGGAGATGAGGCCAGATTCGCTGTCTCTTTCCAACTCATCGAGTTGGTCAACAAGAATTGAAGGCGTTACTTGTTCATCTGTAACTTCAGTCCTTTTCTTCCAAAGAAGTGGTGCAAGAACAAACAAAACGGCCAACAACGACAGTGCTGCGATAGTGAGCCAGATCATTTCTTGCCTCCATTCCTGTGGTCCGCAACGAAGCGTTCAACCAGCGCTTCCTCTTCAACGGTCAGCGTATTCAACGAATTTTTTCGACTGAACCTCGTAAGTATTCGCCACCCAAATGCAAGAATTATCATCACCAAAACTAGCGGTGAGAGCCAGAGGGCATATGTCGTTGGCTTGAATGGAGGCCGCAGTAAAACATAGTCGCCGTAACGTGCCTGGATGAACGCAATCACCTCTTGGTTGCTGTCTCCGGCTTTAAGCCGTTCGCGTACCAATAGGCGCAGGTCGCGCGCGACACCTGCGTTCGAACTGTCGATATCCTGGTTCTGGCAGACTACGCATCGCAGTTCCTTAGAAATCGTTCTAGCTCTTGCTTCCAGAACGGGGTCGGATAATTTTTCGTCAGGCTCAACTGCCATTGCGAAGGCCGTTGAAAAAACAAAGAGCAGTGTGAGAACCGGAATAAACCGCATCAGCTATTCCCCACCCTGAGCACACCGGCTTCAACCAGTGCCGCCCGGAATTTGCTTATCGCCACCTCTCCGACGATCGGACCAACGTACCGGAACAGAACAATACCATCCGACCCAACGACAAAGGTTTCGGGAACACCGGATATTCCCCACTCAATCCCCGCGCGACCTGTCGTGTCAGCACCAATCCGCTTATAGGGGTTTCCCAACTCAGCCAGCCATCGCGCTGCGTCTTCCGGTTTGTCTTTGTAATTGATGCCGAATAACTGAATTCCGTCACGATCAACCAGGTTTGTGAGAACCGCATGCTCCGCACGACATGGAACACACCATGATGCGAAGACGTTCACGACCACAGGATTTTCATTGTTCAGTAAATCTTCTCGCGAGAGACCCGGAACTGATATTCCCGCGACAGGTTCAAGCGCAAACTCGGGAGCAGGTTGAGATATCAGAACAGACGGGATCTCATTCGGATCGCGTTCCGGATTCAGTCCCCAGAGAAAAAAAGCGCCAACAATTAAGGCAATCAGCAAGGGGACAATTGCAAGTAATCGGTTCATTGTTCACTCCGCTGGAACGACTTCACACGCGATCTTGGTTTTCTTTGGAGCTCCAATGCGCAGGCGTCTGTCAGTCAATGACAAACAACCACCAAGGACCAGCATCAACGCCCCCAGCCAGATGAAATTGACCAACGGCTCGTACAGTATCCGGAGAGTCCAGGTGTCCGACGTACCCGCCTGTTCTGCCGCGGGCTCTGCAATCGACGCATAAAGGTCGCCCGCGAGAGTAGAGCGAATTGCAGATTCAGTCGTAGAACTTTGGGCAACTGGGTAGTTTCTGCGTTCCGGATATAATGTTGTCACGAACTGGCCATTTCTCTCGACAAGAAGGACGCCACGGTTAGCGATGTAATTTGGTCCGCGAATTTTATCCACGCCCAGGAACGACACCTCAAAGCCCGCAATAGAAACTGAAGAACCGGGTTTGACGAAGACGACTTCTTCAGACTTCCACGCGCTCGAACCGATAAATCCGAACATCGCGATCGCAAGCCCCAAATGTGCAGCAGTCATTCCGTGAGCAGCTCTAGGGAGCCCGTAGGCTCTCCGCATCGCCACCGCGAACGGCACTTCGAAAAGGCGAATCCGCGACATCCATTCCCGCACTGTCGCAAAGGCGAGCCAGAATGCGAGAAGAAGGCTTGCATATGCCAGAACCGGACCGCCGCGCGCCACGTACCAGACGATCAGCGTTGCAGCTACGCAAATGAGTGCAACGAATTTAAGCCTCTGCACTACTCCTGCAAGATCCGCTCGTTTCCATGAAAGAAACGGCCCCAGCCCCATGAAAAAAACGAGTGGCAGCATCATCGGAATAAAAGCGGAATTGAAAAAGGGAGGCCCGACAGAGACCTTTTCACCACTAACTGCCTCTAGAAACAGGGGGTAAAGAGTTCCAAACAAAACAATCCCGGTGGCAGCTGCCAAGATTAAGTTATTCAGAAGTAAACCAGCCTCTCTGCTGATGGGCTTAAAAAGCCCACCGGGTTCCATGGTAGGCGCCCGCCAAGCAAAAAGCAGCAGCGAACCTCCGATGGACAATGCAAGTAGCATCAGAATGTAGAGCCCTCGTTCGGGATCAACAGCGAAAGCATGAACCGATGTCAAAAGGCCAGAGCGGACGATGAATGTTCCAAGCAGCGAGAGTGAAAACGTCAATATTGCCAGCAGTACTGTCCAGCTTTTGAAGGCATCGCGCTTCTCGGTAACAATAGCGGAGTGTAGCAATGCAGTACCAAGCAACCAAGGCATAAAACTTACGTTTTCAACCGGGTCCCAAAACCACCAACCACCCCACCCTAGCTCGTAATATGCCCACCAGGACCCCAGCGCGATGCCAGCGGTGAGGCTAACCCAAGCAGCGAGCGTCCAAGGACGCACCCAACGTGCCCAAACAACGTCAATCCGGCCTTCAAGCAAAGCTGCAACAGCGAATGAAAAGACAATAGAGAAGCCGACATATCCGAAATAAAGCAGCGGCGGGTGCATCGCGAGGCCCACGTCCTGGAGGAGAGGGTTTAGGTCGTTTCCATCGCTGGGTGGAGGAAATATCCGTTCAAACGGATTAGACGTCAGGAGCAAAAAGGAGAGAAACCCGACACTGATCCAAGCCTGAACAGCAAGTACACGAGCCTTCGTGGCTTCAGGAATATTTCTGCCGAAGAGAGAGACACCTGCCCCAAATATTGTCAGGATAAGGACCCACAGAAGAAGCGAACCTTCGTGACTACCCCAGGTACCCGCAATTTTAAACAGGAGTGGTTTAAGTGAATGGGAGTTTTCTGCAACATTGCGAACAGTGAAATCACTGACGATGAATGCCTGCATCAAGGCGCCAAAGGCCATTAATGTGAAGATAACCTGACCAATTGAGAGTGAGCGGGCTGTCCGCATCCATATCAGATTTCCCCGCACAGCGCCTACGATCGGCACGATGCTCTGGACGAGTGCAAGTGCCAGCGCCAAGGCCAGCGCAAAATGACCAATTTCAGGTGTCATGTCAGCATCCTGTTTTTACGAATCCCGCATTGCCTGCACTTTCCTTCAGCTCTGGCGTAAGAGAATCTTCGGAAAGCGGAATTCTTAACTGGGCAACCAAGCCTTTGCCTTCTCTGTTTGAAAGCGAGATGTCTCCACCATGAGAACGCGCGATGGTCCGAGAAATGGACAAGCCAAGGCCGTGACCGCCGGTTTCAAGTGACCTTGATTCCTCTAGCCTGAAGAACGGTTCGAAAACCTGTTCCAGCTGGACTTCAGGTATGCCCGGCCCGTCGTCTTCAATACTGACCAGCAGAGTTTGGTCCTGAACCTCGTAGTTCACTCTGGCGTTTCCGCCGTAACGGAGAGCGTTTTCAATTAGATTTCGTAAAGCGCGCCTAAAGGCCAAGGGACGGACACGGATGTGAACCTCGCGGTCCTTTTCGAAACTGAAAGGCTCCACAACGTTTTTTTGCAGCGAACTTAGAGTCTCTCCGACTTCGATAAGTTGTGTGTTCTCCGAGCCTATGAGGCCTCGTGCGAAGGTTATGGTTGATTCGACCATAGATTGCATTTCCTCCACACAGGCGACCAGGCTTGTACGTGTTTCTTCGTCGTCAACCATCTCCGCGCGGACGCGCATCGCTGTGAGGGGGGACTTCAAATCATGGCCCAGAGATGCCAGCAATTTCGTCCGATCGGCGACAAACCGGGTCAACCTATCCTGCATTTGGTTAAACGCCCTGGTAAGATTTTTCACTTCCAACGGACCGGCAACCGGAAGTTCGGAGACCTCTTCACCGCGCCCCAACTTGTCGGCAGCAGAGACCAGTCTTCTCAGGGGCCCGGTCAAGCGAGCGAGCAAAAACCAGAAGACGACCATCAAAATTAGGGCAGCCGTCAGAGCGAAGGTCAGTGTGGCGAAAAACGGCCACTGCAGTGGCGGGCGTTCAAAGCGCGTACCCACATTCAGCCATTGACCTTCAGATAGGGCGATCGACAGATTCATTTCAACCGCCGACAGCTCTCCCCGCATCATAGCCTTGTGCATTTCGGCCATTTCTGCCGACAAATGCGGCAGCGGAAGTATCTTGCCTTCAATCTGCCGGAGCTCTACTCGAATGTCTTTACTGTAACCGTCTCCCAGAAGCTTGCGAACACGCGCTTCAATGACACCACCGTCTGAATAATCACTAACAGATACCTCTGGCTTCGTTGAAACATCGAATCGAACCAAGGGAGAATCTGCAGCTCCCAAAATCGCTGGCCGCAACTCTGACGGTGTGCTTTCCAACAGCCGCGCAACATTTGCCGCTCTTCCGGCTGCCTCAAATCCAAGCGCCGCCCGAATCGCGAGACTTCTTTCATCTGCAAACAACCAAAGACTAATCACCTGGGCCGCGGTCAAAGCGGCAATCACCAACAATGTCAGTTGAACGATCAGTGTGTTGAACGGCCACTTTATCATTCGAGCACCTCGACGTCGGCGGACAGGCAATACCCGCCGTATCGAACGGTTGTTATTATGCTCGGTCGAAGCACATCGGGCTCAATCTTACGTCTTAGTCTGCTGATCTGATTGTCAATTATTCTGTCAAGCGGGCCCGCGGACTTTCCAGCTGTCAGGTCAAGCAACTGCTCTCTGCTGAGCACGATACGTGCTCTTTCCAGCAACACGATCAGAAGCTTGTAGTCCGCTGTCGTCAGTGGTGTTTCGCCACCTGAAGTGTCAACCAACGATCGACGATCAGAATCCAAGATCAGATGCGCGAAGCGGATTTTTTTGCCGGCGAACCCACCTCCATGTTTCTCCTGCTGGTTTGCCCGTCGAAGAATAGCCTTAATGCGTGCGAGAAGCTCTCTCGGATTGAACGGCTTGGCAAGATAGTCGTCCGCGCCGATTTCAAGTCCGACAATCCGGTCGGTATCTTCGCCAAGAGCAGTCAGAAGGATGATCGGCAATTTACGTGTTGTTGAAATTCGCTGGCATACGGACAATCCGCTTTCTCCAGGCATCATCACGTCCAACACGATCAAATCATAATGGCCATTGGACAACTTTACATCCATTTCGCGGGCATCTTTTGCTGATGATGCTCTAAGACCATTCTTTTCGAGAAAGCACGTTACGCTATCCCGAATTTGCTGATGGTCATCGACGACCAGAATATGCGCTGCTTCTGACATGGTCTTGTTTTACTGGATAATCGCTCAGCTCGTCAGAGGCCGTTTTGTCTCCGATTGTATCAAAATGACAAATTACTACTGCCCGATACAATCGAGCTCGCGCCGCATGCCAGATCTATGTTTTGCTATCAATGTTTTTCTGGACGATTGGGATACAGACACAAAGGAGGCAAATTTCTTCTAGATCTGCGGCGTTGTTACTTCTCTTAGGGACGGCAGCATACGCGGCTCATGCCGGCTCGACACCCCGTTTGATTAAAGGAACTTTAGTCGCTTTGTTCATGCCGCGGCGGGGAGATTGCGCGAGATGACAGGTCAGCGTTAGCTGCGCTCAGAGCAACATGGCACCTAAAAAATGCTAAGGAGCATTAATGGCTACCGGTGTCGCTGAAACGCAAAAAATAGGGATTGCGGTTTGATGCCCGGACAGGCGTAGATGGATTGCAGTGCGTCCATCAACGCCAATCTCGCTAGCGTTGCAACATGATCGAGTATGCGTCACATGGTATGCGGTTTGTATGTGATCCCATTCGCCGTTTGCAGTTCGCGGACGTAACGTATGATCAAAGTCACTTCGTCTTGCGTGACCTGGGGTTGACTCGGCATGTTGCCAAAGGACCAATGATGTCGCCTGACGCCTTTCTTTGCAGCAGAATAAAAGGATTCGTCCGGATGATGTCCGGGGTTGTAGATGTCATTAAGCAGTGGCGGACCGCTTTTCGTTCCTGTCGCATTCACTCCATGACATGCGGCGCAGTTGTCATTGAAAAGTACCTCTCCAGCTTCAGCTTCACCTGAAAATGCTGGCAGCTGTACGGTTAGACTATTCACCCCGGCTTCAGGCTGAAAGGCCCTGAAGACGAACAAGCCTATTCCAAGGCCAAAAAAGCCGAGAACGAAAAATTTAGGCAGGTTTTCAGATATTTTCATTCCAAATCTCCGTGTCTCCGTTAATGCTGGAGACGTGTTTTTCCACAATGACGATATCGCATATGTTTGCCGTTTGAGCTCCCGCCCCCCTTTTTTCGACAGTAGAGAAGAGACTACGAAATCATTCATCCGACTTTTTGTTGAAAGCTCATCCGTTCAGCGCAAACTGAACATCTGATGGCCTTCACCCTTAATGGCAATCTTATCTGCGATACTCAGATCGGACAGATCGACAACCCAGACAAAGGGCTCGGCTCTTGACGAAACGAAGGCGCGATCCGTCCCCCTTACAGTGGTCAAATGATAGGGGGCAGGTGACAAGGAAACTGTGATAATGTCTCCGGAGACCAGATCGACTGACGCCATCTTGTCCTCGTCGGTAACGCTGACAAGCAATCGTTGTTGGTCGTTCGTCAGATCAAGACCGTGAATATCGCCGCCAATATCAAAGGTACGCTGAATGTTGCCTGTATTGAGTGCCAATTCAAACACTTGTCCGACAGTGGGGTCGGCAACATAAAGTTTCCCAGATGACCTATCTGCAGCCATATGTTCCGGAGACTGGCCGACCAGCATGTTTCGCCGAACGATGCCACGGTCCAGATCGACTTCACTGATTGTTCCGTTGCCGGCATTTGACACGTAGACCGAACCCGGCTCACCACCAAATGCCAGGTAGTTTGGGTTGCCACCTGTTGGAACAAAAGTCTTTAGTTCAAAAGTGGACAGATCGATGATCGATATGCCATCGTTTGACGGGTGAGTTGCAACAGCGAAGCGTTCATCGGGAGAAACCGCAACGTGATGCACAGCCCCTGGGACTTCGACCTTTCGCACGACCTCGCCGGTCTCCAAATTCAGAAAGCTCAATAGGCTTTTGCCTGCCCCGACCGGAGTGCCTGCCTGTTTCTTTGAGGATGAATGATGCGCTGCATGATCCTCTTTCGTAATTGTATCGGGTTTGCTTTCATCAACAGCTTCATCGCCAATTTCCGAAAGACTACCGGCAACAAGAGTTTTTTTGTGTTTTACCACCGAAAGCCCGTGCGCAGCTTCGACATTTGTGAACCGACCCACCACAGATCCGCTTTTTACATCCACAACCGACACGGAATTCGAACTACCCTCGGGAATGTAGACCGTTTGCGAAAAGGCAACTCCGATGGAAAGTGTAATGAGGGATGATGCTGTCAGGAGACGAAGAACAGTATTACGTTTCATTTTAGGTCTCTTTGAGTTGTGAGCCCGCTCTCGGTGGGTCTAAGCCAAGCTGATCGACGTTGAGAAACCGGATGGACTATTTTCCGGGAAGCAAGAAGCTGTTTTACAGAACCGGACGGTTACACGGAATTGACAGGTAGACGCTCGGGTTCTTCTCCTTCTCTAGGAGACTGACGCATGATGCCCACGAGGCCGCATACAGATTAAACCAAGACCAACCATGACCATTGGTAGTGACAGCAATTGTCCCATGGTAACGCCCCAAGTTTCGAAATGTAGAACGTGCCCGATCGGATTTCCAAGAGTGATAAATTGCGCGTCCGGTTGCCGGAAAAGTTCAACCAAGCTCCTTGCGATTCCGTAGCCGGTCAGAAATACGCCCGTTAGGGCCCCAGGCCGTTTCAACGAGCCGTGTTTCAAAGCCAGATACAGCAACAATCCGCCCAGAACGATGCCTTCGAGAACAGCCTCGTAAAGCTGGGAAGGGTGACGGGCGCAAAGACCTTCTATGCCTGGACAACTCTGTGCCAGTTCTCCCGGAAAAACGACACCCCACCAAACCTCCGTCGGCCGTCCCCAAAGTTCATTATTTATGAAGTTTGCAACTCGGCCGAAAAACAATCCGATAGGGGCGGCTAGCGCCAAAAGGTCAGTGATCGAGAAAAACGGGAAGCGATAGCGGATGCAGTAGACGAGCACTGCTATCGATACGCCCAGAAAGCCGCCGTGAAATGACATTCCACCTTGCCACACTTTCAGAATTTCAAGCGGGTTCTGCAGATAGAATGCAGGCTGGTAAAATAAGATGAAGCCAAGGCGCCCGCCCAGTATGACACCGAGCACGATCCAAATCATGAGATCTTCGAATTGCGCCGATGTCATGGGGGGATTCCCGGGTCGCCAAAGCTTGGCGTTACGGATCAAGGAAACGCATAGACGCCAGCCGATCAGGATACCGGCAATATAAGCAAGAGCGTACCAACGTAGCGCAAATCTGAAGGTGCCGATTTCAATCGAAAAAAGTTCCGGGCTGATTTCCGGGAAGGGAATCGCCGCAATCTGCATTTCGCTCTCCGTTTCGAGTGTTATTGTCTCGTGTGTCAGGCAGGATCGTCCAATACACCTTCAAACTCGTAAGCTCTCGAGTAAGACTATCGAAAACATAGAAACGCCTCGTCATCACTATTCTGATTGTATCGGCTCGTCGCAATTGAGGCTTTTGATACAACGCGACACAATTCTGTAGATCGCTCATTCGCACAACAAGATCTACGATCAAATCCGAATATAATTTCTAATCGACAGGCAATGCAGACTGAAAACTACTATGTCTACTTGGAATTAGACCTTTCATTCTGACGGAGATTAAACCCGATAGAAGAACCCTTCGCAATCCTGAGAGCATCTATGATCTCCGACGAGGTGAGCAGTTCCGATAACACGATCCCTTGCGGAGCGCTCGGTCCGTAAACTGCATTAAAGGGAATGCCAAATCGGCCGAACGACGCAAGGTAGCGGGAAATCCCTTCGTCGGGCCGCGTCCAGTCCGCCTGCATCGCGGTAACGTTTTCCGTTCCAAGAGCAGAAAGCACAGGATCACGTTCGATGACCAGAGCCTTGTTTGCTTTACACGTAATGCACCAATCTGCCGTCACATCCACAAAGACCACCTGTCCCCGAGAAACCAGACGTGCAATTTCTCCCCGGTCGAATTGGACCCATTTCAAAGCTGGAAGCTCGTGAGGCGCCTTTTGTTGTGCCTGTGAAAGCGCAACGGGGGCGGCTAACGCCAGGCTAGCCAGAGTTCCACCGGCGATCAGCCGGATCCAAAATGCGCTCCGCCGCCAAGACAGCACGAAAACCAGCGCAGTCGCAAATAACCAAACGGCAACTGATGCCGGGAAGCCTGCAACACCTTTCAGAACCAAGAGCAACCAAAGAACTGTTCCGCCCAGCATGAGTCCGAGCAAAAACTTCAGATAGACCATCCATCGTCCTGGCTTTGGAAGAACGTTGACCAATCCAGGTAAAGCCGCAACGACCAGATAGGGTACCGCCAACCCCAATCCCAGACTTGTGAATACGATTAGAATATCGAGCCCGCGTCCAGCGAGCGCAAAGGCGACGGCTGTCCCCAGAAACGGAGCCGAACAGGGCGTAGCCAGGACAGCACCGAACAGCCCCGTCAGAAAGTCAGCCCAATATCCTCTGCCCGTCCCTTTGGTAGAGAGCCAGCTTTGTATGGAGGTTGGAAGCGAGATTTCGAATAGACCAAACAGATTGGCGGTGAAAACGACAAGTACGACTGCCATGAAGGCAAGGAAGACGGGATTTTGAAACTGGAGCCCCCAACCAACAGCAATACCCATGCGCTGCAACGCAAAAAGTGCGCCGGCAAGTCCCCAAACGAAAATCATTAC
Organism: Roseibium sp. Sym1; assembly: GCF_027359675.1. Lineage (NCBI taxonomy): Bacteria > Pseudomonadati > Pseudomonadota > Alphaproteobacteria > Hyphomicrobiales > Stappiaceae > Roseibium > Roseibium sp. Sym1. Next base: position 139,141 of record NZ_CP114788.1, on the reverse strand, counting down.
GCCGAAGGCAGCTGCAAGAAAGCCGCCTCTGACTGACTGCATATTCCGACCCTGATGCTTCAACGCCGAGGACAACTTAATCGAAAGAACCGGCAAAACGCACGGCATGACATTCAGGATCAATCCGCCAATGAAGGCGATCAAAGCAATCCAGGCCACTTCATCGACACCAGGGGCAAGCGCCGCCATACTGAATGGGGGCGCAGGAACAGCTGATACCATTTTTGGCGATACGGTGACGGCACGCTCCTGCCCGTCCGTAATTGTTAGTGACGTATGACGAAAGGCAGTTTCTTCAAAAGAGAGAACGGGAAAACGCGCCCAGAGCCTTTTTTTCCCGTCTCCCAGACGGATATCCGGTTTTCCAAGCGCTATTCCGGAGCCCAGTTCGGGAAAAACATCTGGATCTTGAAATAGCTCCGTAGCCACCAAGTTGATAACCAACTCAGTGCGGTTCTCATCCAGAAATGCAGCGGCCTCCGTGATACTTGTCTCGGCACCTTCAAGCGGAATCTTGTCAGCATACTTGGCAATGAGGGAGCCCGAGACGCGGTCAATACCTGTTCCTGGTGATAGTAGTAGGGATAAATGAAGAGTTTCAGGTACACAAACATCTGAACAGACCAGAAGCGAGACATTGGCCGACAGGAGGGTTGCTTCTCCAGGTCGCTCCAAATTTATCTGAAGTGGAAAAACGACCTCGCCTTTATATCCGAAGTTTTCGATACCAAATGCCGTGAAACGCTCAGGCGCCGGCCATTCGAAACGAACGTTTTTTACGTTTTGAGACGCAGACCAATCAACCTGAGGCGGAATACCGACCTCGCCCGGAGAGCGCCAATACGTCTTCCAACCTTTATTCAGTTCAATCTGAATGCCGGCAGAAAGCGTAGACATACCACCAGCAACACCATCTTGAACCGTGATAAGCCTGGCACTTACCGCTGGCTTCGAGATGGTCTCGGAAGTCGCAGCTCTCGCGTTGTCAAAGAACATAGTTCCTAGACCAACGACAACAGTTAAGACCGTCAACACACCGAATTGCTGCTTAAACATCGACATTTTGAGTTCCAAAAAAACAAATCACCTAAGAACTATGCGGCGGCATGAATACGTTCATTGAGGCAACTAATGCCGGCGTTCTAACCTCAGCGCACAAGTGATTTCGTGCTGCCAGCGCGACGAAAGATCTCTAAATCAAGTCTTTCCGCTCCACCTCGAGATCAGGCTGATGCAAACATTTCATCGCGGGCAATACGACCTGCTCCGTCGCAAAGGTCAAGGATACGTTTCGATACAATCACCAACCCCATGTGAGCGATTGAAGCACGCAGAACCTCTAACTTCCGCAACCATGGTAAATCTGTCCGGATAAACCCACCAAGCAACTCGACTAAACCGTCGCTGATACGACTGCCCCGTGCGAAAGAAGCAGTCACATCGAAACTCACCAGATCATTTTACAGCAGCTTGATCGTCCGGTTCAGCCACCACAATTTAGCCGTCTCTGCCGACACAACCAATCCACCAATTTGTCAGCCAAGGCGCAAGCTTGCGCGGTCGATGAGAGACCGCGAACGAAGACGCCGACAACGGCTCATCCTACTGTGTCTTTGCTCTAGGTAAGTACAATATATCCAGTCTTGCATCCCGTCCTGGCAGTTTGGTGCCTTTCAACTGCATGAATTGTTGGGATGGGAAACCGAATTTCAACGCATGTACCAAATCCATCGATACGACGATCGATGCAGCGTGGTCCTTGGTAATTCGCTCTAATCGATGAGCCACGTTCACAGTGTCTCCAAGAACTGTAAATTCATCATGGTGCCCACTCCTCACGACACCACTTAGAATGCCGCCAAAATGCAACCCAATTCCGATTGAAAGCTTTTGCCCCACAAATTTTTCCATTCCGAGGAACCAACTATCAAGCGAGCTTGAAATCTCAAGTGCGCATGCCAGAGCCCTATCGCAATCATCATAAGTTTCCTTCGGAATTCCAAAGACCGCGAGAATTCCATCCCCGGTAAACTTGTCGACTACACCACCGTTGTTGAAAATTGACCGAGATGCGATCTGTCTGTACTCCGCCAAAATTTTCGCCAAGGTTTCCGGCGCAATAGTTTCCGATATCCGTGTAAAGCCGCGAATATCAATAAACATGACTGCTGCATGACTAGGTATGAGTTCTAGACCGCTACCTTTTTCCTGTAGCGTTGTCGCCAACTGTGGCGAGAAAAACCTGGATAGATTCAGGCGCATCTTGTCAGACTGAAGAGCCAGCACCTTGGTTGCCTGCAACTCCGCTGTAAAAAGGTAAACTGCTAACGAGGTGAAGCCAAAACTTACAGCCAACCCCAGGTCCTTGTTAAACAAACTACTGAAAAAGGACACCGTCCCCAAATTGTGATGCCAGATTGACTGAACAATCAATATTCCCAGCCATGCAACGAAGACTATGGATGAAAAAAGGACAACTCGTTTTCGATCCTGACGAAGAGCAACATGGTTTAGCAAAATAAAGGGAATTACAAGGCTCGTGGTTGTCAGATTGTGGTCTCCTGACATTTCAATATCAAGCAAATTACTATAAAGTACAAACGAAACCAAAATAGCATCAATTAAAATGTAAATCATGGTTGCATTGCGCCATCTTGGCCGGTAAAGGCTGGTAATTATGGCGGTCACCGTAGTAAGAAAATAGGTAAAGGCAACAATTGAATAAGCGGTAATATTATGATGCGAACTTTCAAGAAACAGGTTTACCGTGATAATTCCGAAGGCAACAATGCGAAACGCGTTCCAACGGATCTCCCGGGTAGTATCTACTCTGATTAACGATACGTTGTTGCACTCCTTTCTCAAATTCTATTCCTTTAAAAGAAGATCGACCGAAGTTCCCACTCAAAAATCGAGATTTTGACGGAAACTCCGGCCGTATGGGCGATGGGATTTCGCGAAAGCTATTTCTTTATTTCAATGACAGTCAGTTTTCCCGCAACCCTATCCGCGATGAATTCGATTTGACTGCCCTCTGACAGATCAGAGAGCATGCCTTCTTCTTTCGCGACGAAGACCATGGTCATTGCAGGCATTTCAAGGTTCTTTAGCTCCTCATGAATGATGGTAATTTTTCCACCCTTGAGGTCGATTTTCTTGACCGTACCTTTTGTGAATTCGGTCGCGAAGGTGCTGGTTATGCCGGCAACTGCCAGAAAAACCGCGAGCGAGATAGTGAGAATGTGTTTCATCTTGGCACCTTGGTTGAGATGTATCAGCTTGAAGGACGAATGTTCTTTTTGACGGTGATCTCACCGTGCATTCCGGACTCGTAGTGACCTGGAATGAGGCAAGCGAACTCGAATTTTCCAGCGTTGGTGAAGGACCAGACAATTTCTGCCTGTTCGCCGGAATCCAGCCTCACCGAATTCGGATCGTCGTGTTCCATTTCAGGGAATTTAGCCATGAGTTCTTTGTGCTCATGGTTCTTCTCAAGAGTATCAAGCACAAATTCGTGCTCGATTTCTCCCGTATTCTTTATACTGAACAGGATCGTTTCGCCTTTTTTTACGACGAGAGATCCTGGCTCGATGGTCATTCCATCATCGGTTTCTTTCAGCTCGACATGCACGACGCGGGTCACCCGCTTCCGCTCTCCGGGCTGACCAACGGCCATTTCTTCTACATGTCCGTGGGAACCTTCGTGGCCATCAGAGTGGCCACCCGTATGACTGCCTCCCGCCCACGCGGCACTCGTGAGGGCAAGCGCGACTGTAGTGGACATCAAAATTTTTCTCACAATATCTACCTTTCTCAGGTTTGTTTCAGACGAGACTTCGAGGCGTCGCCATATCTGGCAAACTTCCAGTTGGCTAAAGGTCTTCATCCGCGGTCGCTTACGATTGAGTTTGCCGGATTGAGTTGGGTGTCAGGACTTTCTGCCTTTGCGTGTTCCGGTAGGGCGCCGGTCCATTCCCAGGCCTCGGTGCCCGGAGGGTTCTCGTACCAGCCGGGATCGCTGTAATCGCCGGCGGAAATTCCCTCGCGAACCTTCACCACCGAGAACATCCCGCCCATTTCAAGCGGGCCATGCGGTCCCCACCCGGCCATCATCGGCACGGTGTTGTCGGGGATCGGCATGGCCATTTCCGCCATTTCCGCCATGCCGTTGGTGCCCATGGGCATATATTCAGGCTGGACCAGACGGATCTTGTGGGTGAGCGCGGACTTGTCCGCCCCGATGAAGGTCGGAACGTCATGGCCCATGGCATTCATCGTGTGGTGCGACTTGTGGCAGTGGATCGCCCAGTCGCCCAGATGCACGGCATCGAACTCATAGGCACGCATCGCTCCAACCGGGATGTCGATTGAGACTTCCGGCCAACGGGCTTCCGGGCGCACCCAACCGCCGTCGGTGCAGGTGACCTCAAAGTCGTAACCATGCATGTGAATCGGGTGGTTGGTCATGGTGAGATTGCCAACACGCACCCGCACCCGGTCATTCTTTGACACGACCAGCGGATCGATGTCAGGGAAGATCCGACTGTTCCAGGTCCACAGATTGAAGTCGGTCATGGTCATGACCTTTGGCACATAGGACCCCGGGTCGATATCAAACGCGTTGAGCATGATCAGGAAATCGCGGTCCACCGGCATGAAGGACGGGTCCTTCGGATGCACGATGAAAAACCCCATCATGCCCATGGCCATCTGGACCATCTCGTCGGCATGGGGATGGTACATGAAGGTGCCGGATTTCACGAGATCGAACTCGTAGACGAAGGTCTTTCCTGGCGGGATGCCGGGATGGGACAGACCACCGACGCCATCCATGCCCGATGGCAGAATGAGACCGTGCCAGTGCACCGATGTGTGCTCGGGCAGCTTGTTGGTCACATAGATCCGGACCCGGTCTCCCTCGATCGCCTCTATGGTCGGGCCGATTGACTGGCCGTTGTAGCCCCAGAGATAGGCCGTCATCCCCTCCGCCAGTTCACGCTCCACAGGTTCTGCAACCAGATGGAACTCCTTCACGCCGTTGTTCATTCGGAAGGGCAGCGTCCAACCGTTCAGGGTAACCACGGGATTGTAAGGCACTCCCGTGTCTGGTGCCTTAGGCGCCTGTGTCGACGGGCCGTCCATGAGGGCGGCTTCCGGCAGCCCCATGTTGGATGTCTTCGCCCAGGCGGCGGTGGAAACGAGCGCGGCTCCGCCGGCGCCCGCTCCAAGAAGTTGACGTCTGTTCATCATCGTCATCGTCCTTTCGTGTGGCCCCATCAGTGTCCGCCCCCTTCCGCAGATGCGGTTCTCATCGGCTCGGAGCCTTCAGTACCCCCGCCCATTCCACCGCCAAAGGTAGCTGCCGCAAGGTCGGCGTCGGCGAGCCAGAAGTTCTTGCGCGCGTTGACGGCAAGAAGCTGGGTGTCGACACGCGCTCTGGTGTCCGCAAGCAGATCGAAGGTGTTGGTGATCATGCCGTTGTAGGTCAGCAGACCTTCTTCCTCGACCGCCTTGCGCAGAGGCAGCACCGCATCGCGATAGTGGCGGGCGATCTCGTGTGAGGATTTGAAGGCAGTGTAAGCCGACCTTGCTTCGGACCGGATATTCACGGCCTTCTCGGCAAGCTTGTTGGCCGCCTGCATGTAGGCGTATTCCGCCTTGCGCTGTCTCGCCTTACCGCTATCGAAGATCGGGATGGCAAATTCCAGCTCGATCTGGGGCGTGACGATGGTCTTGGACTTGGACTTTTCCTCCAGTTCGCCGCCTTCGAGTTCATACTCGGTCTCGACTTCCCTCTCTGCCTCAACGCCCGCGATCAATTCCAGATCTGTGACGTATCTGGTTGCTTCCGTCAGGCGGTAGCTTTTGGCAACGGCCTCGAGCTCAAGCTTCGCGACCTGGAGATCGATCCGGTTTCGGAGTGCATCGGCCTCGATCGACGGATTGCCGCGCGGCGCCTTCGGCAGACCCGGCAAGCTGTCGGGCACGAAATACTGCACGTCCTGTCCCCACAGCCCCATCAGGCGCGTCAGCCGTTCCTTTGCAAGGGTCGCAGCCAGGCGTGCTTCGGCCTTCTGGCCGGTCAGTTCGGAATAGAAGGCATGTTCACGTGCCTGCCCAGCCTTGGGCATTGCCCCGGTCTCGCCCAGTTTCTGTGCAAGCTGCGATGCCGCATCCGCCGCAACCTGCGCCTGATTGAGGTAGGCAACTGTCTCGAAGGCAGCGACGGCATCTATCCAGGCCCGCCTGGTTTCACCCGCAAGCGAAAGCGTATCGCCGATCGCGACTGCCTGAGCCTGACGGAACCTGGTATCTGCGATGTCGACCCGCTGTTTCTGGGTCGCAAGCGACAAGAGGTTGGCCGCAATCGTGCTTTCGATTGTGCGCAGCCCGCCGATCTCCGGATGAGCGAGACCGAGGAACCCGACGGAAACGACCGGGTTCTCCAGCATCGTCTCCTGCCAGGCCTCCGCGGCGCTCATGCCAAGGGCCGCATAGGAAGCCTGAAGGCCGCGATTGTTTAGTAGCGCGACCTGAACGGCGGTATCCGCGCTGATCGTCTTCTTGTGCACGAGGGTACGGACCCTGTCAGAGACGGCCTTCGCCTGATCCGCATTCTGGATCCAGACGGTTTCCTTGTTGCGTGATCGTAAGGAGGTGCCGGAAGACACTTGCTGAAATCCCGGCTGCTGTTCGGAATAGGAGGCAATCTGCTCCGGGGAAACACATCCGGCCAGCACGCTCGCAGTTAAAGCGAAAAGGATTGGTTTGACAGCCAAAGCCCTCATGAACCACCTCCCCGGCTGGGAGCCTGGTCGTCATTGAGTTTGCGCCAGGAACCCGGATCGACCGGACCGCGCGCAGTGTAACCTTCGGTCACAGAAGACGGATATAGGGCATGAATGGCAGTGCCCGGATCTTCCGGGCCGGAGCCGGCGGAAAGGCTCGGCAAGGATGCCGTCGATGCGCAACCCCCGACCAATAGCGGCGAGAGCGCTGCAATAACGCTTAGCTTCATAGAAACTCTCTGATCTCGATTTTCTGATCGTCGCCGCGGCGACCGCGGCGCACGGTTTGTCCGGACAAAACTCCGGATCGAGATCAGTGCTTGGGAGGATGCTCCAGGCGATGTCCGCTCGCATCCGTCAGCGAACCGATCATCGGCAGATAGGCAGGAAGACCCTTCCAGTCCGGGGAAATGGGGCTATGCAGGATAACAAGGTCTGCAACGCATGATGCCGGGCAGCACGCATGCGAGGACGTCTTTCCGTTCTTCTTTGCCGTTGATGCCGGGCAATCAGGTATCGCGCCCTGTGTGTCGCCAGAACCAAGCTCCTGATGCAGGTCTTGGAAAGCCTGTCCGGCTGCACCTGTCACAATCTGCACCCCTTCTACAGAAGCATGTGTTCTCGCCCCGGGAATGAAAGTTCCGAGGAGAAATATGCTCGCGATGAGGATTAGAAGCAGGTTGCGCAAAGGTCACCTAATTGAGGATCGCAATTTCTGTATCTGGAACTATGCAACGCAGCAACTGAATTCTTCGTGAAACCCGCATTTGTCCAGCACATTTGTGAACGCACCATATGAGGCTTGAGATCCTAGCTTCCAAGATCATTGAGCGATCAAGCACAAAAAATACTCGCGACGAGACGGGGTACTCCCAAACAGGTTACTTCGATAGCTTTCCGATTTTTTCCCTTAGATATGTTTTAATATATTGGTGGAGGTGGAGAAATCAGATCATGGAATGATACGCTTCCGAATTGTCTGATTGTGCCAAGAATGATAATCTTGGTCTTCAAATATTAGAGTATTTCTAGAAATGAGTGAGCACATAACGCGGAGAACTTCCCATGCCGGTTATAATCTATGCTCCCACGGCTCAAAGTGAGCGAAATCTCAAGCAAATACTGAGCAGACTCTTTTCAAACTGCATTCAATATCAGGATCTTCGGGACAATCACCAGCACCTGGCCACCTTGACGAGGCCACCGCACATCGACGTCAAGATCCAGGGCATTCTGCGCCTTTTCGAGTTCAACAATCCCCAGCAGCATTTCGCGAGTGTTGTCGCTTCGGTCGCAAACGCAATTCATGAATTCCATTGGGAAGCTCATGCTGACAAGGTCGGCGACATATTGCAGGCTATCGATTCAAGCTCTGAAGTTCTTGTCTACCTGAACGGAAGCAATTTTTCAGTGACACGTTTCAGACCGCATCCACACCCTCACATGCACACCCGTGGCCTGCTTATCGCGACGGGGCCTGGCCTGCCCATGGGCGGAATTGTGCGCGTTGGGGCAGGCAACGAGCTCTATTCCCGACTTTACGGCCATGCTGGACGGCAACTTATGCGCGCCGGCGACGAAGCCCTGGTCAACGGGATCGTGAATCTCGGGGTAAATGTCGCGGCCGGAATGGTGCTCGCCCGATTGCTGGGGGCATCGGGACTGATCTCGCAAGCCGACGCAGGTGCACTCTGGCGTGGTTTCAGCCTGCTGAGGCAATCTGGTGCCGCTGCGACTGCCGGGCGACGGTGAAAAGCAAAAACTGAGGTTTCGTTCAAGGGGGCGTTCTTTGATGAGGGCCTCACCCGAGTTTGCTCGGTTTGACCTGCATCAAGGAATTTCCCGGCGCATCTGCTTTAATACACTCGGAAGGAGAGTGTCTGTGCGCCATACGTTTTCATCCCCCCTGTTTCACATGATTGTCCGGGCCCTGGTGCTGGTCATTCTTGTGTTCTCAACAGGCGTTGGTGGAATGGCGCATGCGCACACCGCCTCAATCGCCACATCATTGCACTCGGATATGTTGTCGAATTCCGATGAAGCCGGAACGACCTCAGGCATGAGCGATCACATAAGTGCAGTTGGCCATTGCCCGGGCCTTGCAGGCATCTGCTTTGCAATTGCGTCCAACTCGACAGATCTTCCCAGTTTGCCAAGTTCCAGCCACGCCTGGGTTGGAATGGAGCCGCGTGGAGCACTATCCGCGGCTGTCTCTGGGTTATTGCGGCCACCACAGAGCCGGTAACACAGCGCCGCCAATGTGAACGAACCAGCTTCTCTGTCTTTCGCTGGTTGAGCGCACAGGGTCGAGCCTAGGGTAAGCCGTTGCACCAGCCGAATAGAAATTGGCCGTGCGGTGTGCCCCTCGGATGAAACTCAACAAACGTCAAAACGGTGGTTTCAAGCCATTAAAGGCAGTCGTCTCGGACAGCCAAAGTTGGAGCCAATGGCACCCAGGCTTGGCGATCGGGATCGACCCAGCTTTGGTTTGGACATCATCTGAACAGCAAAACTGAACTGGATATCTCTAATGAAAATTTTCCCAATGATCGCTGCCGCGATGATCCTTTCGGTGGCAACTCCGGGTCTTGCTCTTGCCGACAGCGAACACGGGCACGGAGCTTCGGAACAGAGTGCGGAAGAAACAGGACCTATGGGCGGTCAGGCCGGCATGATGCAGAATATGATGCGCATGATGATGCAGATGCACGGCCAGATGATGGAGAACAATATGCAAGGCCAGGGGGGGGGAAACCCCATGGCAATGATGGACGGCAAGATGATGCGCATGATGATGGGTGGCGACATGATGGGTGCGCCCGGCGCCGGTGAGGGCAGGACCAATATGCTGTCCCGGCTCAAGGAGTTTGATGCCGACGGTGACGGGACCTTGTCTCTGAGTGAATTCGAGACCCTGCACGCGGCAATGATCCGCGACACCACGGTGGACCGTTTCCAGCATCTCGACGCCGATGGCGATGGAAAGATAACCGAGGCCGAGATGGCCGCTCCGGCACGCAGAATGAAAATGCGGGGAATGACGCCGGGATCGCAAGGGATGATGAACAGGCAGGCACCCTCTGAAGACTGACGAGACTCGAAGTGCCGGCCCGGGATGCCAGCTCCCGGGCCTACTGACCGTGCAAATCGGAGAGAACCCGGGCATCTGCGCCGCAAATCCCGGTTTCTGCGTCAATTCAAGCGATGACATTTCTGCAGCCCCTGCCTGGTTGCCAGGCCTGCAGTGCTCTTCATGGGCGTTTTATTCAAAACGCTCGCTAGGGAAGGAATAACAGCATGACCCGGACGGCATCCCACACCCTGCGATTTCTCGGTGCGGCAGGCACTGTCACCGGTTCGCGCTACCTGATTGAAGCTGGATCCCGTCGCATCCTGGTGGATTGTGGCCTGTTCCAGGGCTTCAAGAACCTGCGCGCCCGCAACCGCAAGCCCTTTCCCACACGACCGAAGGGCATAGACACCGTACTTTTGACCCACGCACATCTTGACCATAGTGGCTATCTTCCTGCGCTTATCCGATCCGGTTATTCCGGAAGGGTTTTATGCACCGCCGCGACCGCCGAACTATGTGGCCTGATATTGCCCGACAGTGGACATCTTCAGGAAGAAGAAGCTCGCCATGCCAAGCGGAACGGATATTCAAGGCACAAAAATCCGACGCCTCTTTACACCTTGAAGGACGCAGAAGCAGCGCTCAAACACCTCGATACCGTAGATTTCGACCGCCGTGTCGATCTCGGAGGCGGGGTCGCAGCAACGTTCATCCCGGCCGGTCACCTTCAGGGTGCAGCTCAGATCAGGCTCGAAACAGGAAACAAAGTCGTTCATTTCAGCGGGGATCTTGGTCACGATCCCGATCCGCTGATGCGGCCACCCATCCCCTTTGAGGGGGCGGATATTCTTGTCTGCGAATCCACCTACGGCAATCGAAAGCATCCGGATATCGATCCGGAGGCGGAACTTGCCCCTATCTTGAAACGCACCTTCGCACGAGGCGGTACTGTTCTAATCCCGTCGTTCGCGGTAGGCCGGGCACAAGGACTGATGTATCACATTGCCCGGTTGATAAAGCATGGCGAGATCCCGCCCGTGCCCGTCTTTCTCAACAGCCCGATGTCAATCGATGCGACCGAGATTTATCATCGGCATCACGATGAGCATCATGTTCCATGGGCCGAATGCGTGGACATGTATCGCCTGGCTCAGCGGGTGCAAACGGTTGAGCAATCGAAAGAGTTGAACACCCGCCAGGGCCCGATGATCATCATCTCGGCGTCCGGAATGCTCACGGGAGGCCGCATCCTCCATCATCTTATCAGCTTTGGTCCTGATCGCCGCAATACCATTCTCCTGTCCGGGTTTCAGGCGGGCGGCACACGTGGTTCAGCCTTGGCCGAAGGAGCCAGAACCTTGCGAATTTTTGGACGCGAGTTTCCGATCAAAGCCGAGGTCGTTCAGTTGCAAAGCTTCTCCGGCCATGCTGACGCAGACGAGATTCTGCGCTGGATGCGCGGAGCGTCACGGCCACCGGCAATGACATATGTCACGCACGGCGAGCCATCCGCGTCTGATACGCTGCGCGGCAGAATTGAACATGAGCTCGGTTGGCCGGCGCGCGCTCCCGAACATCTCGACATCATCAATCTGGACAAGCCGCGATGACCGACACGCTTGCTCTTGTCCCCTCAGGTATCGACACCTATCGCCAGCCGGTGATCTATATGACCGAAGATTGCCATGTCTGCCGCTCGGAAGGCTTTGCAGCTCAGACCCGCGTCAGGCTCGACTTGCACGGTCGCTGGATCATCGCAACCCTGAATGTAGTGAAGCGCGGCGAATGGCTGGAAGCAAATACAGCGGCGCTTTCGATTTCGGCATGGCAGGCAATTGGCGCCGAGCCCGGAGATCGCGGGCGTTTCTCGCATCCGGAACCACCGGCGTCAGCCTCTCTGATCCGGGCCAAAGCGTATGGTGATCGGTTATCCGAGGGAGATTTTACAGCGATTGTAGGCGACACGCTCGAAAATCGGCTGTCGGAGATTGAATTGGCGGCGTTCCTAACCGCATGTACCGGAGATCGACTCGACGAAGCTGAGACGGTGGCCCTAACCCGGGCGATGCTGGCAGCAGGCACGCGTCTCGATTGGGGAACGCAGACGGTCCTCGACAAGCATTGTGTCGGAGGGTTGCCCGGCAATCGCACAACGCCCATCGTTGTGGCGATTGTCGCCGCCGCAGGCGGCTTGATACCCAAAACATCGAGCCGTGCGATCACGTCTCCCGCCGGCACCGCCGACACCATGGAAGTCATGGCACGTGTCGATCTGGACACCGCGGAATTGCGCAAGGTGGTCGAGGCCGAAGGTGGCTGCGTCGTCTGGGGTGGTGCATTGAACTTAAGTCCGGCCGACGATCATTTTATCCGCATAGAACGGCCTCTTGATCTCGATTCAACGGGGCAGTTGGTGGCCAGTGTCCTGTCGAAAAAGGCTGCCGTCGGATCGAGTGACGTCCTGATCGACATGCCTGTCGGGCCTACCGCCAAGGTCCGCTCCAGAGAAGCTGCAGTTGCTCTTGGAAATCGGCTCAGGGAAGCGGGACGCCAGATCGGATTGAAAGTTGTGCTGCACATCAGCGATGGAACCGCACCCGTCGGACGGGGTATCGGTCCGGCACTCGAAGCGGCAGATGTGCTGTCGGTGTTGCGACGCCGCAGCGATGCACCGGCCGATCTGCGTGCTCGGGCAATTGACCTGGCAGGAGAACTGCTCCAACTCGGCGGACTTGCCGACGACGGCTCGGGACGCGCCTGTGCGGAAGCGCTGATCGAAAGCGGCGAGGCGGAGGCGAAGTTCCTGGCAATTTGCAATGCCCAGGGCGGATTTCGCGAACCCTGCGTGGCGCGGCAACGGCTGGAAGTCGTAGCGAGCCGCACCGGCGTCCTCACCACTGTGGACAACCGGGTCATCGCCCGTATTGCGAAGCTCGCTGGTGCACCGCGCCAGAAAAACGCCGGTGTGAGGCTCAATGTGCATCCGGGAGCGCTTGTGCAACGTGGTCAACCCCTCTTCGAGATTCATGCCGAGACTTCAGGGGAGCTCGACTATGCCCATGCCTATGCACAGGCACACGTTGACGTGATGAAGATCGGCGAGATCGCGTCATGATCTTGATCCCGTTCCCGGAAATGACTGCATTGGCGCATGACATCGGCGGCAGCATGGGGGCGAAGGTCCGGCAGCTCGGTTTGCACCGGTTTCCCGATGGCGAAAGCCTGGTGACTTTGCCGGACGGGCTGGACGGTGCCGATGTAGGTTTCGTCGCAACTTTGCGCGATCCGGACCACATGGCGCTTCCACTGCGCTTTGCCGCGGCAACAGCGCGCGAGATGGGTGCTTGCCGCGTCGGCCTCATAGCTCCCTATCTAGGATACATGCGGCAGGACAAAAGTTTTTTGCCCGGACAGGCAGTGAGCGCTCCGCTGTTTGCTGACTTCCTTTGCCAGAGTTTCGATTGGCTCTTGACCGTCGACCCTCACCTCCACCGGATCGCGCGGCTGGAGGATATCTTCCGGGTTCCGGCAATGCGGGTTGCGACGGCCCGATCGATCGCAACATGGATTTCCCGGGAAGTTCCCGATGCGATCCTGCTTGGGCCCGACAGCGAAAGCAGGCAATGGGTTGCTGAAGTTGCAGGGATGGCCGGACGTCCCTTCGAGGTATTGCAGAAGAGCCGGAGCGGCGACCGGCTGGTAGAGGTTAGCGTGCCTGACGGCGTCGACCTTCGTCAGGGAACGCCGGTCATTCTCGACGATATCGCTTCTTCTGGCCGCACGATGGTTCGGGTGGTCGAACGCGTTCTTGCTGCAGGCGTGAGGCCACCGGTCTGTATCCTCATTCATGCAGTCTTTGCCGGAAGTGCCTACCACGAGATACGATCCGCTGGCGCTGCGAGGATCGTTTCGACTGACAGCATTCCGCACGAAAGCAACGCTATCTATCTCGGAGAGATGATCGGCCAAGCCGTCTCTGCTTTTCTGGCGACCCCGCCTCTTCGCGACGCTGCAAGTGGTACTGGCAATCCTGCACCAACATGGACTGGACCGAAAAAATGAACGAAGCAGAAGGCTCCCATAAAGAAACGTCTGCAAACGGCGTTGAATACACATGTCCAATGCATCCGGAAGTCAAGCAAGACAAACCGGGCAATTGCCCTAAGTGCGGAATGCACCTTGTCCCGGAGAATGAAGTCCACGCCCATTCCGGCCACGGCCACGGTCAACATGCTCATGCTCATCAAGATCACGCAGCTGCGGCGGACAAAAGCTACGATACGGTTCCTTCCGGATACGATGGACCGGTCTACACATGTCCCATGCATGCACAGGTGCGTCGGATCGAACCGGGGTCCTGTCCCATTTGCGGCATGGGACTTGAACTCGAAAACGCAGCGATGGCTGCTGAAGGGCCGAATCCGGAACTTGTCGATTTCACCCACCGGTTCTGGGTTGGAACAGCACTGACCGTCCCTTTGCTTGTCTTGACGATGGGTCCCTATCTCGGCCTGTCCGGCGTACGCGGGATATTTGGTGAACGCGCGACGCTCTGGATTGAACTGGTCCTTGGTACTCCCGTAGTCCTTTGGTGCGGCTGGCCATTTCTGACAAGGGGCTGGAACTCGTTTCGAAGCATGAACCTCAACATGTTCTCGCTGATCGGAATGGGCGTGATGTCGGCCTGGACATTCAGTGTCGTCGCCGTGCTCGCCCCGGACATTTTCCCGGCAGGATTTCGCGATCCGGATGGGCATGTCGGCGTCTATTTCGAAGCGGCAGCGGTGATCGTCACCCTTGTGCTTCTGGGCCAGGTGATGGAGTTGCGCGCGCGTGAGGGGACCGGCAAGGCAATCCGTGCCCTCCTGGATCTCGCTGCCAAGACGGCCCGGATCGTTCGGGAGGACGGCACCGAGGAAGAAATCCCGCTCGACGATGTTCAGGTCGGCGACCGGCTCAGGGTCAGGCCCGGCGACAAGGTGCCGGTCGACGGAGTGGTCCTCGACGGCCGGTCGTCGGTTGACGAAAGCATGATCACCGGCGAACCGGTTCCAGTCGAAAAAGTCGCAGGCGAGTCCGTAACCGGAGCAACGATCAACGGGACAGGATCCCTGGTGATTGAAGCACGAAGGGTCGGTGCGGACACGATGCTGAGCCAGATCGTCGAAATGGTTGCCAATGCACAACGTTCACGCGCCCCGATACAGAAATACGCCGACAAGATTGCCGGTTTTTTTGTGCCGGCGGTAATCGGCGTTGCCCTGTTGGCCTTCGTCGGCTGGGCCGTCTGGGGGCCGTCACCGGCGCTCTCCTATGCCCTCATCGCCGCGGTCGCGGTCCTGATCATAGCGTGTCCCTGTGCGCTTGGGCTTGCAACGCCGATGTCGATCATGACCGCCACCGGGCGCGGCGCGCAGGCAGGCGTTCTGATTAAGAACGCCGAAGCTCTGGAGCGTTTTGAAAAAGTAGGGACGCTCATCGTCGACAAGACCGGTACCTTGACCGAGGGCAAGCCACGCCTCATTGGCGTGTTTGCAGAGCCCGGTCACGACGAAAGCGAAGTGCTGCGACTTGCGGCCACTCTGGAAAAAGGATCCGAGCACCCGCTGGCCGAGGCCATTGTCGACGGTGCGGAGGAACGCGGTGTCAAACTGGGCTCAGCCGGGGAATTCGAGGCGGTGACCGGCAAGGGTGTCAAGGGCACCGTCGACGGCAGACCCGTTGCGCTCGGGAACATCAAGCTTGTCCAGGATCTCGGGCTTCAGGCCGATGATCTGACCAACCGAGCAAACGAACGGCGTGACGCGGGAGAAACGGTCATGTTCGTGGTTGTCGAAGGCAAGATCGCCGGCCTGGTCAGCGTAGCCGACCCTGTGAAGGAAACGACGCCGGCAGCTCTCAAGGCGCTTCACGAACTGGGGTTCCGCATCATCATGGCGACCGGCGACAACGAACGGACCGCGAGAGCGGTTGCGGCTCGGCTGGGAATAGATGAGATCCGTGCGGACGTGCTGCCCGAGGACAAGGCCTCGATCATCAAGGAACTGCAAGGTCAGGGAGAGAAGGTCGCGATGGCCGGCGATGGCGTCAACGATGCTCCTGCGCTCGCCCAGGCGGATGTCGGGATCGCGATGGGCACTGGTGCCGATGTGGCGATCGAGAGTGCGGGGATCACGCTGGTAAAGGGCAATCTCGACGGGATTGTCCGCGCCCGTCGATTGGCGCGCGCGACAATGGGCAACATACGCCAGAACCTGTTCTTCGCGCTCATCTACAACGCCGCCGGTGTGCCTGTTGCGGCGGGTGTCTTGTACCCGGTCTTCGGTATCCTGATCAGTCCGATGTTCGCGGCATTTGCAATGAGTGCCTCATCGATCTCTGTGGTGCTGAATTCGCTGCGGTTACGCGGCGCCAAAATCTGACAGGGCAATCTACGTCTGAAACGAAAGGACACGGCATGATGGAAGGCTATGGCATGGGCTTCGGTGGGATCTGGATGATCCTCATCCTGGTACTGCTGGTTCTCGCAATCGCCGCGCTGGTGAAATATCTTCGCAAATAGGGACTAAAGTGTGCAGGAGATCTTGAATTACTTCAAATCGGGTCTGTTCTGCTGGCATCGCCGTTGCAGACCGCTCTGCCGTCCCGGTTCCATTTCTCCATACCACCGCGCAGAACGCTGACATCGCGGAATCCGGCGTCACCGAGCTTGGCCGCTGCGGTCGAGGAGCGCTTGTCACTCTTGCAGACAAGAACGACAGATCGACCCCGGAGTTCCCTTAACTCGCTCAAACGATCGGGCAAATCGCCAAACGGAATGTTCAGAGCGGTTTCGATGTGGCCGAGCGGACCGGTGAACTCATCGGGCGAGCGCACGTCGATAACGGTGACCCCGCTTTCTCTAGGGCGATCGGTCACCGCGTCCGTCTCCACCCAGCTGACTGCCGCGCAGCCACGCAAGCGGCGAACCAGACGAGGCAGGAAGACGATGGCCGCGAGCAGACCGAGGGCCATCAGGCCGTAGCGTATCGCCGAAACGTCGCCGGAAAGGGCCTTACGTCCAGCGTGCCCGAACCAGGTATATGCGATGGCACCCGGCGCCATGCAGACAAGGGACGTCACAACATAGGCCAGGAACCGGATGCGTGTGAGACCAAGGGCGTAGTTGGTGAGGTTGAAGGGGAACAGCGGCACGAGGCGCACGAAGGCGACGAACCGCCAGCCCTCGGCTTCCACTCCCTCTGTCAGCCGCTTCATTCGCCCGCCGGTCCTGGCCGTCACCCAATCGCTGGCGACATAGCGGGCGATGAGAAAGGCAAGGCTTGCACCAATAGTCGCGCCCAAAAGATTGAGCACCGTGCCCCAGACAGGTCCGAACAGCGCCCCCCCCCGCCAATGCGAACAGGGTCCCCGGCACGAAGGCGACCGTTCCAACGGCATAAAGACCGAGAAAGGCAAGAGGCGTCCAGAACCCGAGCCCGGAAAGCCAGGCGTCGAGTGCTTCCAGGTTCAACCGGTCGCGCAGCAAGGCTGCCCAAAAGGTTGCTGTGAGAATACCCAGGAGCAGGAGGACGCGTGGAAGCAGACGACGGGCGTTCACTGCTTGTCTCCGTTTCGCTCGCGGTTGATTGGATAATTGCTGGCGCGGCCGATCAGTGGCTGGATCAGCATCCGGTCGAGCCACAGGTCTCGCCGGGTTCGGAATTGTTCGATGCCGATGGTCATGGCCTCGTGACCTTCACGGGGCTGCGGCCGATAGGTCCCGAGCAGACGATCCCACCAGGGCAGGTTGAAGCCGAAATTGCTGTTCGTCTCGCTCGGATGGATCGAGTGATGAACCCGGTGCATGTCCGGCGTCACCACGACAAGCCGCAGGATACGGTCGATCCCGGCCGGAATTCGGACATTTGAATGGTTGAACATCGCGGTGGCATTCAAAAGCACTTCGAAGACAAGCACAGCAACCGCAGGCGGGCCAAGGGCCACGACGACGGCGAGCTTGATGGCCATCGACAGCAGGATTTCTACCGGGTGAAAGCGCAGACCGGTGGTCACGTCGAATTCCAGATCCGCATGATGCATGCGGTGCAACCGCCAGAGAGCCGGAACGGCATGGAACATCACGTGCTGGAGATAGATCGCAAGGTCGAGCGCCAGCATCGATACGATGAAGGCGACCCAGGCATGCGTTTCGAAGGCATTGAACAGCCCCCAGCCACGCTCTTCGGCGATGACGGCGAGTGCGACCGCCACTATGGGAAACGTGAGACGCACCAACAGCGTGTCTACGATGACGATGCCGAGATTGTTGCTCCAGCGCAGCAAACGCGGAATCTCCCTGCGTCTGCGCGGCGCCGCCACCTCCCAGAGCGCCATCGCCAAAAGGATGCCGAGAAAGAATCTCAGGCGGATCAGCGGTTCGTTCGCCAGCAGTAAGTCGGTCATTGGGAGCCGTTCGTCGGTCGTCAAGAAGCCTTGCCATGACCTCTTGCACAGATTACATTCAACTAATCACTTGAATGATATAATGTCGGTAACCGGACAATGTCAATCGGCCCTAAACAAGCGCTCTATTCAGAATTCGCCGCAGTCGCCCGCGCCCTCGGGAGTCCGCACCGCCTCGAGGTTCTCGAACATCTTGGGCAAGGCGAACGCAGCGTGGACGCGCTGGCCGAGCGTGTTAGGCTCACCATCGCCAACACGTCGCAGCATTTGCAGCAATTGAGGCGAGCCGGACTGGTCGCCTCAAGACGGGACGGCAAGTATGTGCTCTATCGGCTTGCGGATGACGGTGTGCTCGACCTGATGGCAGCTCTTTCCGGCGTCGCGGAGCGCAATCTCGCCGAAGTCGAAAAGATCCGGCGGAGTTATTTCGACGATCGCGACAGCATGGAAGCGGTCACGCGCGAGGAACTTCTGGCCAAAACGCGAGACGGTCGGGTTACAGTGCTCGATGTCCGTCCACCGGACGAATTCGCAACCTCCCACGTGCCGGGAGCCGTCAATATT
This sequence comes from Roseibium sp. Sym1, assembly GCF_027359675.1. Lineage (NCBI taxonomy): Bacteria > Pseudomonadati > Pseudomonadota > Alphaproteobacteria > Hyphomicrobiales > Stappiaceae > Roseibium > Roseibium sp. Sym1. Next base: position 120,271 of record NZ_CP114788.1, on the reverse strand, counting down.
CCCTTGAACGAGCTGGAAGCGCGGCTCGCTGAACTCGATCCGGATACCGAGATCGTTGCGTATTGCCGCGGTCCATGGTGCGTACTCTCTTTTGAAGCAGTGGCGGCATTGCGCGCCCGTGGCTTCAATATACGGCGTCTGGAGGATGGTTTGCCCGAGTGGCGGGCGGCGGGTCTGCCGGTCGAAGCAAATTGATTGCAACTTTTCTGCACACTGTCGGAACAACTATCCGACTGACAAGGGCCCTGATTATGATCGAGGGACCCGCGAGGCAGATCGCAGCTCCAGTCACATCCCAATGATCGATTCGAACTTTTCCAGCGACCAAATGCGAAGCCAAGCTGCTTGGGGATGTGAATTCGCCCGCCCCCGCCAGAACTGACCTCTTTATTGAGACCAGCAAGACTGATTGCTAACAGCGGATGGGCAAGCTTAATTGTTAGGGAAACGGTTTCCGCAATTTCACAAACATCGTAAGCGGCGGCTGGACCCCACCTATTCGCTTCCGTCGTGATGCTGGAATCCATACCCATTGTTGATTTGGGAATGGAGGAAGGGTTGGGAGTCCATAGATCGCTCCATATGGAGTCCATTTGCGGATATGAGATTTTGGTCGGCCCCGCAGGGAAGCGGCACTGGCCGGATGAAGTGAAGGGTCAGCTTGTCGCGGAGACCTATGTGCCCGGTGTGACCGTGAACGAGGTCGCCCGGCGTGTGGGCATGAAGCCCAACCATCTTTCGTCGTGGCGACGTTTGGCGCGGGAGGGCAAACTTGTGGTGCCGGATCTTCCGGGAGCCAAGTTTGTACCGGCCGTTCTGGAGCCGACCCCGACGTCCGTTGAAGAGGATGCGAAGCCGCTGGCGGCGGTGGAGATCATTCACGGCGGAACCACAATCCGCTTGGATGCTTCCGCGAGCCCGGACAGGATTGCCGGAATTGTGCGCGCCCTTGAGCGTGGATCATGATTTTCCCCTCGAACCGGGTGCGTATCCTGGTGGCAACAAAGCCGGTCGATTTCAGAAAAGGACATGATGGTCTAAGCGCTCTGGTCCAGACCGTGTTGCGCAAGGACCCGTTCACCGGCACGGTTTTTGTGTTCCGGTCCAGGCGAGCCGACCGGCTCAAATTGCTTTATTGGGACGGGTCCGGTCTTGTGATGGCCTACAAGCGGCTGGAAGATACGACCTTCACCTGGCCCGTCATCAGGGATGGCACCATGTCGCTGAACCATGCTCAGTTCGAGGCGCTGTTCTCGGGTCTGGACTGGCGCAAGGTGAAGGCATTGGAGGCTCGGTCTCCGGCTGCGGCTGAATGAATCAGGTGCCGGAAATGGCGGGCATCCGGAGCGGTCCCGGGCTATTCTCGGCCCATGCCTTCCACTGTCGCCATCGATCTTTCCGCGATCCCCGCCGACCAGCGTGATGCTGTCGCCGCGCTCCTGCGCGAAAGGGATGCGCTCAAGGAGATCAACAGGCGCCTGGAGCATCTGGTCGCGGAGTTGAACCACGCGGTTCACGGCAAAAGGTCGGAGAAGCTCAGCGAAGACGAACGGCAGCTGGCTTTCGAAGACCTCGAGACAGCCATCGCCGAGGTTGAGGAAAGCCAGGACACGCAGCTCTCCTCTAAAGGCAAAACCCGCCGTCCGGCCCGTCGCAATAGGGGCTACCTGCCGAAGGACCTTCCCCGCATCGAGCGTTTGATCGAGCCTGACAGTCTTGAGTGTCCCTGCGGTTGCGGGGTGATGCACAAGATTGGCGAGGATCGCACGGAGCGGCTCGACATCGTGCCCGCACAGCTGCGCGTGATCGTCACCGTCCGCCCCAAATACGCCTGCCGCGCCTGTACCGACGGCGTCACTCAGATGCTGGCGCCGGCGCATCTCATCGAAGGCGGTCTGCCGACGGAAGGCGCCATTGCGCATGTTCTGGTTGCCAAGTACGCGGACCATTTGCCCTTGCACCGGCAAAGCCAGATCCTTGCCCGGTCGGGCATCGATATCCATCGCAGCACGCTGGCGGATTGGGTCGGCACCGCCGCGTTCCACCTCGCCCCGGTGATCAACCGGCTGGCAGAGCATCTGAAGGTGTCGACCAAGCTGTTCATGGACGAGACCACGGCGCCGGTGCTGGATCCGGGCCGCGGCAAGACGAAAACCGGATACCTCTGGGCATTGGCCCGAGACGACCGGGCCTGGGGCGGGGACGATCCACCCGGCGTGGTCTTCTTCTATGCGCCTGACCGCCGCGGAGAAAACGCGGAGAAAATCCTTCGTGGCTTCGACGGGGTCCTGCAACTCGACGGCTACCAGGGCTACAACTGCCTGACGCGCCCGTCCCGCAAGGGTGGCGATCCGATCCGCGTGGCCCATTGCTGGGCGCACGCACGGCGGAAACTGAAGGAGGTGTTCGATAGAGACGGCTCCGAGATCGCCGCCGAAGGCTTGCGCCGGATCGCCGACTTCTACAGGGTCGAGGCCGATATCCGCGGAACGGCGCCCGGGCAGCGGCTCTCGGCAAGGCAGGCCCGCACCGCGCCTCTGGTCGCCGCCTTCGGACAATGGCTGCAAGAGCAACGCCGCCGGGTCTCCGCCAAGTCCCGCCTCGGCGAGAAGCTTGCCTACATCCATCGTCACTGGGACGGTTTGCAGACCTTCCTCCACGACGGCCGTGTCGAGATCGATAGCAACAGTGTCGAGAATTTGATCCGGCCAATTGCCCTGAACAGGAAAAATGCATTGTTCGCCGGCCATGACGAGGGCGGCCGCACCTGGGGCCGCATCGCATCCCTCATCGAGACCGCGAAGATCAACAACGTCGAGCCCTTCGCCTATCTCAAGGCGACCCTCGAAGCTATTGCTGGCGGCCATCCGAAAAGCCGGATCGACGAACTCCTGCCATGGAATTTTCCAGCCCTACATAGCACTCCTTACCCGTGATCGAGTTGGTAAGCTGCGGACACGCCATTGGCCGAGCATCAAAGCCAAGGCTATACGATAATGGGTAAAGTCAAGACCACTCCAACAGGCGTTGCCATACCGAAAAGGATGAATGACGCTATGGATGCAGCAGCCCAAAGCAGCCAAAACAAACGGAATTTCCCCGACGCCAGCCCCACAGTGCAGAGTGCTAGGTTAAGAAGGAAAATTGTCAGGCCGATATAAAATCCATTGATGCCCGACATTCTCAAAACTTGAGGAACCATTCCTAGAAGAATGGAGGTTGCTATCAAAACTGGCGCGCGCTCTGCGAGGCGCTGGATATCAAAGCCTTTGATCATAGCCCTTTCCCTTGGTGAAATACTTAGCGGCGTGTGAGGGCAGAAATCTTCACTGGAAAACGTTTATCTCCGATGCTGGCGCATGGCTGCCGCGTCCACGACGCTGCAAAGAACAAAATCGACTATATACGAGTTCGGTCAACGTGTGAGCGGCACACCCCTTACCAAACATCACGCACCAGTAGGCTGAAAATCATGCAAGTGTGTGACAAAGACACTTAATCAAGAGCCAGGGTCCGATCTTCATTCTTCGAAACGAGGGCTATCAAGAATGCAAACTTTCACGGCATATGTCGGCGCAGCCGTTTTTGAAATAGCAGGATGTTTTGCATTTTGGGCTTGGCTGCGGCTCGACAAATCAATCTGGTGGATCGTTCCGGGTCTCGCCGCGCTGAGTCTATTTGCATATTTGCTCACGTTGGTAAATAGCGCGGCCGCAGGTCGTGCCTATGCGGCCTATGGAGGTATCTACATTGCGAGTTCACTCATATGGCTCTGGCTGGTCGAGGGCGTCTATCCTGACCGCTGGGATCTCTTAGGTGCAACCATCTGTATCGTCGGGGCTGCGATTATAATTGCCGCGCCTCACTCACGCGTTTGATCGGGCTGCTTTATCGAGATCGAATTCCTGCATTCAATCTGAATAACAACGCCGCCTGGAGCAATGCCGACGCGGCAGAAATCACGAACACTGTTTCAAGCCCTGAAACGGCCACGATCACGCCGCCAATCATAGGCAGAATGAACGCAGGCGCCGTCAGCGCATTGAAATATCCGCTATAGGCGGGGCGACGTTGATCGGGTGAAATCTCCATCAAGAGACCGATCACTGCGATCGTCAATCCGTTGGCGAGGGCGCCGAGGCAAAAGAACATCGCTGATAGGAGCGCAAGCGCGCTTTCGGTCGCTGCGGCGATAGTCAAGAGCCCCACCATCGCAAATGGCGGTAGTAATCTGGCGATGGCGATCCCGCGCATTAGGCTGATCTTGCCAAAGCGGTCTCCCCACCAGCCCCACAGCGGATTGGCAGCAATTCCGCCGGCGGTTTGCGCTGCCAGGAGCATTGCAACATTCTGCAGTCCTGCGCCTGTCTTTCCGGCTGCAACGATATAGAACGGTGCCGCCATCAGGACTGCAGCTCCCGCCCACTGGGCGAACACGAAGCGGCGGAATACCGGATCATCGCGAAAGACCGTCAGTCCTTCCCGCAGATAAGAACCGAAACTCGTACCGGTATTGACGGGTGTGGACCGCGGAGGCTCTCCCATACTGACGAAGACGATGGACGACACGAGCATCAGGCAAGCGGCGACGCCGAGCACAGCCGCGTAGGAGACTGGCACCGGTAGCGTGCGTATGAGCTGATCGGCTACTGCGGCGACACCAATTGCGGCGATCCCGCCGCCGAAAAACCGCAAAGCCAACAGTCGGCTGCGTAGTCCGGAAGGAACCGACCGGGCGACAATATCGTTGTATGGAACACCGACGATGCCGCTGAGGACGGCATAAATTGTCCAAAGCGTCATCGTTGCGATGCCGAGGACTTCGAACCCCCATTCGGCAACGGCACCGGTCCAGAGCACCACCGAGAGCGCAGCGATGGCAGCGGTGCGGCCGAAGGCACCGACGACATAAAAGGGCATCAAGGCCCCGCCTTTTCCCGCAAGGTATCCAACGAAGAGCTGCGGCAATAGCCAGCCGCAGCGAAGGATGGCCGGGACAGCACCGACCGCGACAGCGCTCCCCGTCAGTTGAAAGACCAGGGCTGACATCACTGTGGAGCTGTCAACCGCGGACGATCCCGCCTGGAAAGCGGCTCCGGCACCGGCCACATGCCAAAATCTTCGGCGCGGCGTCACCTTCCGCTCCAGTCCACAGGATCGACAAAAAGGCCGAACCATATCGACCAAATGCCAAGCAGGACGAATACTAGGCCGAGAAACCAGCGCCGTGCCCTCAACCAGTCCGCCATCCGGGAAAGAAAACCCGCAGATCGTGGCCAAACGGTCAGCGGCAGAAGCGGCAAAGACAGGGCCAGAGCAAAAGTACCCATCAGCACTACGCCAGAGACAGGGGAACCGGTGAGTGCCACTGTTCCAATAAGAGCGAATAGGATCGGCGCCGCACATGCAGGAATGTTCAAACCAAAGGCGAGCCCCTGCAGGAGTGGATTTCCGGCAATTCGCCAGCGCTCCGGAGCGACCTCGAACTTTCGGCGCAAAATCCGGCCAAAGCCTGCAATCATGAACAGACCCAGGGCCAGGTAAAGGATCCCAAACACCAGCCAGAAGCCGGTCTGAACCCCGATCAACATTTGGCCCAACATGACAATAGCCCCGCCAAATCCGGCCATGACGATAACGCGTGCAAGAATGAAGGTACTTACTGCCGCCAGTCGATATTCAGACGGATTTTGTAATTGCCGGTTTACGAATATGAGGTGCGCACCGATCGTGCAGGGTTCGATAAAACCCAGCAGTCCAAGACCAAATGCCAGACTGAATGTTTGAAAGGTCAGGTCCAACGCGGTTTCCAATCAGGTTCATTGCCGTTTATACAGCTTCTACCTGCTGGAAGCTCAAGATGACCCGAATTCTGACAGTTGGCCCGGTCATTTTCATTAGTTGAGGGTGTGCCTCAGAGCACGAACCTCAGCCAGTTTTTTCAAATCTTAGCCGACCCAAATTGAAAAAATAGAACTGATAAAGTCGGGTGCCCGGTGTTCGGTCCAACCAAGCGCAGGTTCTTTAGCGGGTCTTTTTCCGACGCAAGTATTGACCGGATGTTGAAGTAGAACTGCAGCGTATTCTCCGAATTGCCATGGCGAGCCTGGTATCTCGACACCCTTCTTCGTGATTGTAGGCGTCAGTGCTTTGCCGACATATTAAGTCATCATACGATGGGAATGCTGCCTAGCCGACACTGCAAATAAGAAACCACGTTTGAAGCGTGACTTTTCGAAACGGATGCCAACCAGGTAGCATCGAAAATAAATCAAACTTGGACAGTTAACTTGAGATATTTTCCTACCGTTCTGCTCGCCTCGGGACCATTTTCCCGACAACCCCGTCGCGGCGGACAAGATGAATTGCAACGGCGAGGACATGCAGGTTCACCAGGGTCAGTGTCAGGTTCCAGAGCATTTGGTGGAACGGGACCACCCCTTTCCAGAGATAGGACGAGACAAAGCCGGTCGCCGCCTGACCGAGAACGGAAAGATAGAGAGCCCGATGCACCGTTGACGCTGCCTTCGTTTGCCAGGATCGGTGCCCGGCGTCACCCTGTTGAGGGTTCAGAAACCTTAGTCCGAGACGGACTGTTATGAGCAACCCTATGACTATGACGGCATATTTATGAGCCATATTTGTCAGCAAGTCTGTCTTCGACGGCGGCAGGAAGGGATCCTTACATCCATGCAAAGACCTACGGCAAAGATACGGATTACCGGTCACCGAAATGGCAACGGCAGTGGCTTGGGAGATCTTGTCGAATTTCAATGAAGAACCGGCAAATCAGCACAACCAATAAGTGACTGACGATGGGTCGGTCAGATCTTGCGACCTAGGTAAAGGAGCCGCTTCCATCGCATCATTGGAGACTGCAATGGCGATGAACATATCTACCAACTTCGCCAAGTGCGTCGGAACCAAGATCCTGTGTTACCTTCATTGGGCGCTCCGGGCATCCTCGATTGCCTGAGACAATTGTTCGGACGTGAGAAGACCCGGATAAACTTTTTCCCCTGCGATAAACGCCGGCGTGCCGTTGATGTTAAGCGCTTCGGCCAGGTTCATAGACAACCTGATATGTTCCTCGATTTCGGGTGCCAACATGTCAACCTTAAGCTTCTCGACATCCAGACCGACCTCTTTTGCGATCTTGATCGTTGAACCTTCCTCTACCTTCCCTTTGAAGCCCATCAGCGCCCAGTGGAACTCCTCATATTTGCCTTGCTTTCGAGCCGCGAGTGCAGCCCTTGCAGCAAATATGGAACCAGGGCTCAAAATGGGCCACTCCCGATAGACAAGCCTGATATTCGGATCTGCTTGGAGCAGAGTTTTGACTTCCTGCATCGCGCGTTTGCAGTAGGGACAATTGTAGTCGAAAAATTCGACAAGGGTGACATCCCCAGCCGGATTGCCGAGAACCGGTGCGTTAGGATCTTCTTCAAGTTCGTTGCGCCTTTCGGCCAAAATGGAAGCCACATCTGCTTGTTGACGCGCGAGTTGCTTTTGTTGAAGCAAGCCGATCGCCTGTTCGATGATCTCTGGGTTTTCAAGAATTGCCTCGAGTGCCAACTCCTTGATCCTGGCTTCCGTCAGTCCTTCTTCCTGGTCTGCAGAAGCGGTTGACGCGGTGAACAACAGGGCAATCAGTACGGTCCCAAGGCTTGGCAATCGGAAATTCATTGGTTGTTGCTCCTCTTTCGCTCATTCATCATGTCATGCCGCTCCTGGATTTCCTCGGGCCACTGGGCTTTGATCCAGGACAGCGCGGCGACAATATCCGTATCGGTCAGCGTGCCTTCAAAGGCAGGCATGTTCGATTTGAAGTCCTTGAGATCCACGGCCTTTGCCGTTCCGAATTTGGTGACCCGGAAAAGCAGTTCGTCGTCGTGATGCCAGGTGTGACCGGTTTCATCATGGGGTGGGGCTTTGAGCGTGCCGTCGGTATTGCCCGATTGCCAATCCTCCTCCCCTTTAAGATCCACGCCATGGCAGGAGGCGCAATTTTGCGCATAAACTTCGGCGCCTCTGCGTACGAGTTCCGCTTCACCCGGCCTCAATTCCAAGGAGGCAGAGCGGCTGCTACCCCTTAGAAAAACGCCGACAGCAACACCGATCGAAATGAGCAGAATGATGGGGACCGACCAGATCTTGATTGCACGGTTCATGACAGCACCACAATCGGGGAACCGACGGGAACCCGACCATACAGGTCAATGATGTCCTGATTCATGAGCCTGACGCAGCCGCTCGAAACAGCGGTTCCGATCGTCCAGTATTCGGCGGTTCCGTGGAGACGGTAGAGCGTGTCCTTGTTGCCCTGAAAAATGTAGAGCGCGCGAGCCCCAAGCGGGTTTTCCAGTCCAGGCGGCATGCCACCATTGCGCCAACTCCATTTCTCGAGCTCGGGCTGGCGCTCGATCATCTCATCGGGCGGCGTCCATGTAGGCCATTCCGACTTGCGCGCAATACGTGCCCTCCCCGACCACTCGAACCCGGCGCGCCCGAGGCCGACTCCGTAGCGCATCGCCTTCCCGTTTTCCTGGACGAGGTAGAGGTAATAGTTTGGTGTATCGACCACCAGCGTTCCTACCTTTTCGCTCGTTCGATAGTCGACCTGTTGACGATAGAAGCGCTCCGGCACTTTCTTGAGGTTGATCGCAGGAAGCGGAAATTGTTCGGCAGGCTTTGCACCATACATGCTCAGGTAGGCCGGGTCCTCCGCGAGCGGAAGAGGCTCCTGAGGTGCATTGCTCGAAATACAGCCGGTTACGGCGAGCCCTGAAAGGCTCGCCGCCCCGGCAAGAAAAGATCTTCTTGTCAGTTTTCTCATTTGAAGATCATTCACCCATCGTCATATTGCATTTCGGGTTACGCTTCCACGGGTCTTCCTGCGCGGAGTTCGTGGAATTCGCGAATGGGGCAAAGCCCATGCCCAATGTGTCCTTAGGCAATCCGGGAGCTCGCATGCTCCAAATCACGAGCTGCTGCAAAACCCTCTGAAGCAAGCTTAGTCTAGTCATTTTTTGACTCTGACTTAGAGTCACCGTGACAAGACTTTCCCATGAAGCGATGCATTACGAGATGCATGCCAACGCATCCGAGCATTGGAGCAGCCAGAAGAAGTGTTTGGCCGATCGTCTGTCCCGCTGGCGCAGTTGCGATCAGGAATCCAGTTCCGATCACCATCGCCGCACAACAAGCCATCATGAAAATGTTATGTCCTGCGAAAAGACTGCCGATAGAGTTTCCTGTTTTGGGAGCCGCCTTGACCTGAGGAACGGACGTTTTGATTTGGTTGTTCGTGTATTGCATAGTCATAAGATGATTACCCTTGTTCCCAACGGGACGCGTTCAAAAAGATCTTCGACGTGTACGTTGATCATGCGTACACAGCCGTTCGAGACGGATCGTCCGATTGAGGATGGTTCAGTTGTGCCATGAATCCGGTACATCGTGTCCCGGCCATTGCGGTAAAGATACAGGGCTCTGGACCCGAGTGGATTTCCTGGGCCACCTGGCACACCGGCTGCGTATTTGGCGTACTTGCCGGGTTCTCGTCGGATCATATTGGCAGTCGGACGCCAGCTAGGCCATTTTGCTTTGCGCTCCACAACCGCTTCACCTTTCAGAGAGCGCCCGGCTTTTCCAACTCCAATACCGTAGCGTCTTGCGCTCCCATAACTCTCGACGAGGTACAGGAAGTGTTTTCCCGTATCCACCACGATTGTGCCGGGGGGATGGGAAAAATACCGGACGGATTGCGGTTCAAACTTCGGGTCGACCTTAAATGGTTTTTTTCCGGTCGGATGCGCCGACGCAGGGACAACTATGGTCCCGCAAATTGCGGCGGAACATGCGAGCAGGCTTCGCCTGGATAGCATCGTTTCACTCCAATCATGATTGACCTGTCGCGCGCGGTCCTTGCGGACTCACGCATGTGTGCCTGGTCAGACGTGTCTTGGAGGCCGTTTATCCGGAGATGGGTTGGAGGCGTTGAATGGGGGTGGCTGCAACTGTTCATGGGCGATCATTAGTTTTGGCAGAACCACCGAGCGCGTGCCGATAAAGGTAACGCAATCCACGCTGCAATTCGATACTTTCGGGGATTTGTACTGATTTCCTGATTGCTCGCAGCACTTCATTTGGTGTGCGCCTGCAATCGCCAGAACTGTCAAGCTTGTCTGAAGAACCGAGGGCTTCTGAGAAAGCGTCTGGATTTCGACTTCGTCAGCACTAAACGCAGCAGCCGTGTGAACCACTGCAAAAACAGCAACAAGAAAGACCGAAATCCAAGAGCTCATAGATTTTGAATACCCGATAAGATTAAATAATTCTATACCGAAAATTACACAATTGAGTTAGCGCACTAGGCAACATCAAACCAGGTATTCATGCCGGCGGCCGCGTGTTCCAGCATGTGGCAATGAAACAGCCACTTGCCGGGATTGTCCGCCACGAAGGCAATCCGGACCGTCTGTTCGGGACCGACCAGAAACGTATCCCGCCAGGGATCACCGTCATCGATGGTCGCCCCACTTCGCTCGATCACCCGGAAATGGTGTCCGTGCACATGCATGGCATGCATGAAGGCGGTATCGTTGAACACCTCCAGAATGATTGTTTCCCCTCTTTGGGCCGCCAAAAGCGGTTCCTCCGCCAGGTTCGCGACCCCGTTGAAGGCCCAGAGCTGTCCGGTGCGCGGATAATCCTCCCCTGAAAGGATCTTGCCCTGGTAGACCGTCTGGACCATCCGGCCCATGGCGCCGCCGGTCATGTCGACACGCACCACCCGCGCGTTGTCCAGGTCAGGTTCGGGGATGGCGTTCACTGGCAAGGAGCCCGCACTGTGCTGCGTCCCATCCCCCTCAACGGTCCGGAACCGGGCAAAGGGATAGGGATCGTCTCCCGAAAGCTCCTCCAGCAAGAAGTCATCGTCAGGTGTCACCAGAAGATCCATGCGTTGCGCCGGGCCAAGCAGCAATGGGGCATAGGCCGGTATTTGGGGCTTTGAGAGCGCCTGGCCGTCATAAGCCAGGATTTTCGCACCGAACCGGCCGGGGTTGATCTCGAAGATCCGGGCGTTGGCCGCGTTGATCAGCCTGAGACGGGTGGCCTGTCCGCGCACCACCTGAATTTCCGGATTGCTTTCGCCGTTCACCGTCAGCCAATTGCCGAACCGACCACCATGGCTCCAGTCCATCAGATGGCCGAGACTGGCAACGTCGAGGCTTCCGTCCCGGTTGAGACGCCAGTCGTCGATCACCAGGGTCAGATCATTGTCCCTGCTGAAGGCCGGCTTGGCCTCTTCCACGATCAGGGGGCCATAGAGACCGCGTGCCACCTGGTTCCAGCTCTTGTTATGCGCATGATACCAGTAGGTTCCGGCATCCGGCACGACAAACTCGTAGTCAAAACTCTCGCCAGGCGGCACCGCGGGTTGCGTGAGCCCGGAAACGCCGTCCATGGCGTTGTCGATCCTGATCCCGTGCCAGTGAATGGAGGTCGGCTCCTCAAGATTGTTGAACAGCCGAACCTTCACAGTCTCGCCAACCCGTACCCGGATCTCAGGGCCAGGCGAGCTACCGTTATAGGTCCACAGTTCGGACTCCGCGGCGTCGTTTCGATAAAGCTTCTTGCGAGAAGGACCGGCGGTCAGTTCCAGAAATCTGTCGGACGCCCGTGCAGCGGTCAGGATCGGCGGCACTGAAAAAGCCGCCGTCCCCATCCCGGCCAGTTGAAGCATTCTGCGCCTTGTCAGCATGGTCTCAGTTCTCTCTTTCAAGAAGATAGGTCGCGATCGCCTTCCGGTCTTCGTTGGTCAGGAAAGCGGTGCCGTCCCGAACCACTTCGCCCATCGAGCCGCCAAAGACGTCGCCATCCGGCAAAATTCCGGTCTTGAGCGCGTAAGACAAGGAGTTTATGTCCCAGCCGCCCTCCTTCAAGGCCTCGCTGGTAATGGGAGGCGATTTGCCGCCATCCGGCAGCTCTTCGGCACCATGCAGCGCCATTTCCACCTCCCGGGCGCCAAGCAGGTTGCGCGGTGTGTGGCAAGCGCCGCAATGAGCGGGCCCTTCCACGATGAACTTGCCCCGGTTCCAGAGATCGCTCTTCCCGGGGTCCGGTGAAAAAGGTGCCGGATCATAGTAGCGCGCACGCCAGACCTTGAGCCCGGCCCTGAGATTGAACGGTGGCAGCATGTCATGTTCTTTTGACGCTTCGGCGACGGGTGGGACGGTTTTGAACGCCGCCCAGAGATCGGCGACATCTTGGTCGCTCAAGCTGCTGTAGAACGGATAGGGGAACGACGGAAAATACGGGCTTCCGTCGGGAGCCACTCCCTGGCGCAGTGCACGCGCGAAGTCTTCCAGGTTCCAGTCGCCGATCCCGTGTTCGGGATCGGTTGTTAGGTTGGGCGAATAGAATGTCCCAAAGTCTGTCGGCAAGCGGACACCGCCCGCGAGTGGCTTGCCACCTTGAGCAGAGTTGGTATGGCAAGCAATGCATCCGGACATTCTCGCGAGATAGGCACCTCGCCCAGGATCCCCAACAAGGTTCTGAATTTCCTCAGTCTTGCTGATCGGCCAATAGTGCAACACGGCAAAAGCCATTCCCGCTACCGCGGGAGCAGCCATCGCAACAATGAACCAGCGGCGCATCGGCTATTTCTTCTCAACCCGGAACTTGGAGTGGCAGGCCGAACAGGTTTGGGCCACCATGTTGAAAAGCCCGTCCGCCGGCATCTGCGCAAGCATCTCCGGGTTCGCCATCTGCGATGCGTCGCCCATCATGGGTGCGGTCCCCATCATCCCGTCCTGGGACATCATGGAGCTGCCACCCATCATACCGGCACCGTCGCCACCATGGGCCAGCCCATTGTCCGCGCCCTGACCAAGCGCCGCGGCGAAGAGGTCCAGCTGATCGGCAAGGCTCTTGAATTCCTGCCAGTTCGACCAGATCTCGGGCTTTGCTTCCGAGGATCCCTCGATGCTGTGTTCGGGAAAGAGCTTCGTCAGGGCCTCGCCCGAATGGGACTGGATCGCCTCGGCGCCGCTGCGCACCGCGGCCGCGTCATAGCCCTTGTCGCCGCGCATGATCGAAGAGAGGGACTTCATCACATCCCCCATCTCGCCCATGGCATCCATGCGTTCCTTGACGACTCCCGTAGCGCCACCATGCGCCAGGGCCGCGGCGGCACCCGCCAGCACCAGCGTGCCGGCGATGGTCATTACTTTGAATTTCATCAATCTGTTCCTGTAACCGGTTGATCGGCGGCGTTCGCCGAGTAAGAGTTCAAGCGGGCAGAGGAACAGGTCGTGGTGGTGGCGGGTCCAGGTTCGCCTGTCTGGACAGTGCCAAACTCGGCGGAACTGTGCCAATGACCTGCAGGAGATCGGGCCCCGACAGAGGCACGTCCGAGGTCAAGGCAAGCAGGTAGGCACCACAGTGAACTGTTTCGTTCCCTGAAAATGTTCCCCCCTGATCATTGGACATTTCACCGTGCAAAATATCAACTGATGTGACCGATTGGTTTACGTGAGCCTCAACAGTTGAGCCTACCGAGTGGGTGAACGCACCTCCCGCTACCACTAGGCTTACAGCAAGAGCGAAAACCAATATCAAAAGCTTACAGGAACCGCGCCTCATATAAAAAATTCCGTTTAACGCAATCGCTTTTCAACCGACCACAAAGCCGCACCGAGTTCATGACTTTATTAAATAGGGGCTGACTTGTTTTCAACCCACCAGCCAGAGGAAATAATTGCACGGTAGAGAACCAAGTCTCCATATTGATTTTGATCAAACAAAAACTGACGCGTGAGGATATACTAGAGTTTATTCATCATGCCCCTACTGATCGAATGCCTAACTATCGTCGAGACGAGCTCAGCCATTTCGCGTGCTTGAAATACTGCAAGCTCAGTGAGAGAAAGTTAGCCAGAAATGCTCAATTTAGCGCATAATCTTGCTGATGGACAATTGGTCTCATTACTTCGGCTTACTGCCGGGCTTCTGATTGCTGTTGCGGTAACAATATTTGCCTTCCTGGTATCAAACGAATCTTTGGGCGATCTTCCCGAGACAGTTGTTTGCGTTTCTACGCTGTCAACAGATACAGATCTTTCTGCATCGTACTTTGCACCGGAAAACAAATGGGATTGCAGCGAAAATGAGCAGTGTAGTCATTTCGCACTGGCTGGAATCTTCACTTCATTTTTTCCTGAAACAACATTTTCTGGGCTCTCTGTTCAGGCAATTGTCGACTGGACAAGATACATTATCCCACGACCTCATCCTCCCAAATCGATACGAATGTCGCTGATTTAGGTAATTAGCTCGGCAATGCCCCGTCGTTAAAGTGAAACGTGTCTAGACACATGAATTTCTAATCCAAATTCGTGGAAACAGAAACACGTACTTTACAGAGGCAATTGCCACGAACCAAAGGTGCCACTGCTATACTACGGCAAAGACATAAACACCTGAGCAGATGCACGTAAAATAACAAATGGACAGATTAAAATGGAAACATTGGTCTATTTTCTATTCTGGGCGGGTCTCTTCTTCTTAATGATGAGGTTCGGCTGCGGTTCTCACATAACTGGACATCATTCGCACAAGAAAGCCGGAAAAGAAAACTCAAACAGCGAAGGCGAACTTCGCTGGATCCCCCCCGTGAATGACGTCGATCCTGTATGTGGAAAGACCGTTCAGACAAAGGACTCCAAACCCTCCGTATACAACGGATCGGTCTATTATTTCTGCTCACGCGACTGCCGTGAGCAATTCGAGGCCGCTCCGCATCTGTATGCGGGTTCGAAGGCTACCGTTGTCGAAGAAACCACGGAGAGCGCTCATGGTTGACCGAGTTTCTCCAGGGCGGCAAAGCCCTTCCGGCACACCGCTTCCCGCCCCGTCTGCGATCCGCATACCCGTTTTGACCCTCGGGATGAGCCTCGGCCTGTTTCTCGCAGTCACGTACGTGTTGTGCGTGATCTTCGACCTCATCTTTCCGCAACAGGCCATGTACGAAACCTGGTTGCGCCTGCTGCCCGGCTTCAAATGGCTGAGCTTGCCCAGCTTCCTGCTCGGCCTCGTCGAAAGCTTCGCCTACGGCTGGTATGTCGCGCTGATTTTCGCGCCCTTGTTCAACTTCTTTGCGAGGAGGTGGCAGTAATGGAAACGATCACCACAACATTGAAATCTCTGGCATCCCGGGAAAGCCGCCGGAAACAGCGTTTGGATCGTCCCGCGAGCAACAATGGCGGCGATGTTGCCAAAGCAGCACCCCGGCCTGCCGTCGGCGATCCTTTTCACTCCGTCCAGGAAATAGCCGCCTATCAGCGCGATTTTCTGGAACGTTGCATCCTATTCTGGGACACGCTGCGTCAACGTGCCGACAACATGCTGGCGCATGAGCGCTCTGGGATGCCGCCTCTGCTCGACTTCAAATACGAGACGGTGCTCGACGCGCGGCGTTTCGAACGCCCGGCGAACTATGCGCTGCTGCGGATCACATCGGTCGGAGAAGACTGCCTCGAGAACTGTATCGATGTCGACAAACAACCGGTCATCGTCGTCGATCCCCGTGCAGGCCATGGCCCGGGTATAGGCGGTTTCAAACGCGATTCAGAGGTCGGAATGGCGATGCGCGAGGGGCATCCGGTCTACTTCGTCATTTTCTATCCGGAGCCTGAACCTGAACAGACCCTGATGGATGTTCTCCATGCCCTCAGGCTCTTCGTCGAAGAGGTGGCACGCCGACATCTGGATAGCCCTCCGGTGCTTTACGGAAACTGTCAGGCCGGCTGGGTGGTGACGCTGCTTGCGACCGATTGTGAAGGCCTGGCGGGGCCAATCGTGTTGAACGGTTCGCCGCTGTCCTACTGGGCGGGTGAATCGGGTGTAAACCCGATGCGGGTCGCCGGAGGTTTGCTCGGCGGTGCATGGCTCACCCATCTAACCGCAGATCTCGCGGATGGTCGTTTCGATGGTGCATGGCTGGCTCAGAACTTCGAGAACCTGAAGCCGGAAAAGGCGATTTGGGAAAAATATGCGAACCTCTTCAGCCATATCGATACCGAACGCGAGCGTTTCCTTGATTTTGAGCGCTGGTGGAACGGCTTCTATTTCCTCAGCCGCGAGGAAATGCTGGCAATCGTCGAAAATCTGTTTGTCGGCAACAAGCTCGAACAAGGCCTGGTGCGTATCTGCGAAGGCTGCCTTGCGAACTTGCGCCGCATCGCCAACCCGATCGTTATCTTCGCGTCTTACGGCGACAATATCACCCCACCGCATCAGGCCCTGGGCTGGATACCTGCGGTATACAAGGACACGGACGACCTGAAACAGGCCGGTCAGCGGATCGTCTACCTGACCAATCCCCATGTGGGGCACTTGGGAATTTTCGTCTCGGCCAGCATCGCCCGACTGGAACACAGGGCCATCCTGGAAAGCCTTGAAGAGATCGAGGCCCTCCCCCCCGGTCTCTATGAAATGAAGATCGACAATCCGTCCAGAGATCCCGACTGTCACAAGCCTGCTTATGAGGTTCGTTTCGAGCCGCGCCGGGTTGAGGACCTTCAAACCGACTATCCGCGTGACGCCTTTGAGCGTGTCCGCCGGACATCCGAATTCAGCGAGAATGTATATGCGACATTCTTCAGCCCCTGGGTTCGGGCGTTTTCCAATCCATGGTCGGCGGAAATTCTCAAATGGCTGCATCCGATGAGGGCCAGCCGGTATCTTTATTCCGAGGCGTTCAATCCGTGGATGCCCGGTGTGGCGGCAGCGGCTGAAACGATCCGGAAAGACCGTAAACCTCTTGAGGCCGATAATTCGGCGATCGTGCATGAGCGCGAAATTTTTGAGGATGTCGGCAAGAGCTTCGAAGTCTGTAGGGAATTCCGCGATGCAGCGTACGAACGCATCTTCACCGCGCTTTACGGGCAATAGAAAATGAAAGTGCTCCAGACCATGTCCCGGAGAATGGGAGGTGCCACCTACGACGACCCGCAGGGAGCCAGAACCGGTGCGTTTGCGCCGTTTGACGTCGTCGTCCGCATCAACAATGCGAACCAATCCGAACGTGCGCATGGCCGGATGTCCACTGCGTCGAAAACAATGGTTCGACCACTTACACAGAAAGGGAAATCCGCCAAATGAACCTGCGCGACAATCTGCCGAGATATCTGGTGCTGGGCTTTTTCGTAATTGGCGGAGGTCTGTGGCTCTGGAAAACATTCGGATCGGAAAAAAGAACATCTGCCGTCAGCGTAGCAGTCTCAGTGCCGCAACTCTCCGAAATCGCCCTGAAAGGCAAACAAGCGTTTGATTCAGTATGCGCGGATTGCCACGGCGCCAACGCGGCGGGAACCGACAAGGGCCCGCCGCTGGTCCACGACATCTACAATCCCGGACACCATACCGACGAGTCATTCCTAGTCGCGGCGAGGTTCGGCGTGCGCCAGCACCACTGGCCCTATGGAAACATGCCTGCACAGCCACAAATGAGTCAGGAAGAGGTGGCAACGATCATCAAATATGTGCGCGAACTGCAGGCAGCCAACGGCATCACCTACCGGCCGCACACCATGTAGAAGGCCAAATGGCGGGAGGTCGGGCTGGGTGATTGACATACCCCCTGAATGGCTTCCCATAATAGGTTGTTGGATAAGGATATTATCTAATGGAGGGAAATATCATGTTTGCGAAAGACGTGATGACGACGTCCGTAATAACGGTCGGCCCGGACACAAGCGTGCGCGACGTCGCAAAAGCCCTAGCCGACAAGCGGATCAGCGCAGTACCAGTTGTGAATGCCAAAGGCAACATGGTCGGCATCGTCAGCGAGGGTGACCTGATCCGGCGCACCGAAACCCAAACGGAGCGCCATCCTTCATGGTGGATGGCGCTTCTGGCCGCCCCGGAGGACAAGGCACTCGACTATATCAAGTCGCACGGCGGCACGGCGAAGGACGTGATGACACGGGACGTAAAAACCGTGGGTGAGGACGCGTCTCTCGAGGAAGTCGCCGACTTGCTGGAACGCAACCACATAAAACGGGTCCCGGTCGTCACAAACGGACAACTCGTGGGGGTCGTGAGCCGTGCCGATCTGCTGCGTGGACTGGCGACGCCAAAGCCGGCCACGGAACAGGCTGCGAAGGATGACAAAACGATCCGTGGCAAAGTGGAACAGGCTTTGAAGGAAACCGGAATAGACCGGCAATTTGTGACCGTTACCGTATCCGGCGGCATCGCCCATCTTTGGGGAGCCGTCGATTCAGATCCGGAAAGGCAGGCTATACGCGTGGCAACGGAGAACGTGGCCGGTGTCAGGGAGGTCGACAACAAAATCAATGTCTTTCCGCCGATGGTACGCGCCGCCATGTGGGCCGACTAATCAGGAGCGCCGCATGCCGCCCTGTCCTGTCTAAGAAAGCTTCGTCAGCGAGACCATCGCCCAAAGCCGTCCAGGACAGAATTTGGGAGGTACGGTTAAAAGGCCATGAAACGCCAAAGCCGAAACAAGAACCAGTCTCAAAGGGGCATGCAATTGGACAAGAAGGAATACCGTGCCCAATTGCATGCCCTGCAAATCGAACTGGTGAAACTTCAGAAGCATTTCATTCAATGCGACGATCGGATTCTGGTCCTGATCGAAGGCCGTGACACGGCCGGCAAGGACGGTGTCATAAAAAGGATCGTTGAGCATCTGAGCCCGCGGGAAACGCGCGTCGTGGCACTCGGAAAGCCATCGGATCTCGACCGCACCGGCTGGTACTTCCAGCGCTACACCGCACACCTTCCCAAAGCCCGGGAGTTCGTGCTGTTCAACCGCAGCTGGTATAACCGCGCGGGGGTGGAGCGGGTCATGAAATTCTGCACGGAAGCAGAGTACGAGGAATTCATGGAGACGGTCCTCGACTTCGAGCACATGCTGGTGCGTTCGGGTATCAAGCTGCTGAAATACTATCTCGACATTTCCCGGGACGAACAGAAACGCCGCCTTGAAGACCGGCGCACCAATCCGCTCAAGCAGTGGAAGATCAGCCCTATCGATGCAAAGGCCGTCAAGCTCTGGGACGACTACAGTTCCGCGCGGAACGAAATGCTGTCGCGGACGCACAATGCAATCACGCCCTGGACAATTGTGCATGGTGACAACAAGCGGCGTGCCCGGCTCAACCTGATCCGCGACCTGCTCCTACGCCTGCACTATTGCGACAAGGATAGCAACGTCCTGCGGTCGGATCCGGAAATCGTGTTCCCGTATCACGAAGACTATGTCCGCAATGGAATGATCATCCCGTGAACGGCCGGATGGTACATGCCAAACTTACCTCGTCGGTAGTGCCAACTTCAGCCCGGCCGATCTGGAACGGTTCGGCTCCTACCGTTTCGGGCGCCAGACAACCATGTTCCGGACGACACCATCTCCGCAGACAAGGTGATAGGCCGCCGCGAGGACGTGCACGCTCACCAGGGTCAGGATCAGATTCCAGAACATCAGATGGAAGGGAACAGCGCCCTTCCAGAGATAGGACGCGACAAAGCCGGTCAACGCCTGACCGAGAACAGCCAGATACAGTGCCCAGTGCACCGCATGGGCCCCCTTCGTTTGCCAGTCCCGGCTTCCGGTTTTGCCCTGACGGGGGTTCAGGAAAATCAATCCGAGACGGATCACCATGAGCAGCCCGATCAACATGCCGGCATAATTGTGCACCATGTGCATCAACAGATCGGCTTTCGATGGTGGCAGGAACGGGTTGTGTGTTCGCGGGATCGCCTTTGACGTATACCACTGCTCGGCGATCAGGATAACGACGGACCAGTGAAGCACGATCTGCAATCGTGTATAGCGGTGCGCCGTTTGGGCTGTGTTTTCAATTCCCGGCATCTGGCAGCATCTCTCAGCAAGTCTTTTCGGCATTGGATCCGCAGAAGCGCCTCCGGACGCCGCTGGGTCAATATCGGCAAGGATACAGCTATCCAGTTACCGCATTGCCAATGGGCATAGCCCGGGTATCACTGCCGCTTGCGAGTCGCCGAAAGTCCGGAAGCCTGGCCAAGGTCATTAAGGATCGGACAGTCGGGGCGATGATCTCCCGCGCAAGCATCGATCAAATGTGCCAATGTCCTTTGCATGGAATGGAGTTGGGAAATCTTCTCTTCGATCCGAGCCAGATGCTTCTCCGCGATCTGTTTCACGTCGGCGCTCGCCCGACCATCGTTTTCGTAAAGCTCCAGGAGGCTTCTGCAATCTTCGATCGAAAAACCGAGAGACCTTGCCCGGCCAAGAAAGGCCAATTTATAAAGATCTCTGTCCTGGAAGCTGCGATAGCCATTGTCCCCTCGCAAGGGTTTGATCAACCCGATATCCTCGTAATAACGGATCGTCTTTGCCGGAACACCGGACAGTTGTGATACGTCGCCGATATTCATAATGCTCTCCCTTATTCGGCCGCTTCCGCCAATAAAGCTGCTACTTGCGGTGCCGGCGTTTCCTTTTCGTCCATCGGAGGCTTGATCCGGCGAAGGCGCAGTGCGTTCGTCAGTACGAAGACCGAGGATAGGGCCATGGCGGCGGCGGCGAGAACCGGTGACAGTAGGAGCCCGAAGGCCGGGTAAAGCACGCCGGCGGCGACCGGGATCAACGCGGTATTGTAACCGAATGCCCAGAACAGGTTTTCCCGGATATTGGTCATGGTCCGCTTCGACACTTCGAACGCATTGACCACGCCGCGCAAGTCGCCCGACATCAGCACGACATCGGCGGATTCGATGGCCACATCCGTGCCGGTGCCGATGGCGATGCCCACGTCCGCATGGGCGAGCGCGGGCGCATCGTTGATGCCGTCGCCGACAAAGGCGATCTTCCGGCCAACCCCGCGCAGCTTCTGAAGGGCGGCAACCTTGCCTTCGGGCAGGACGCCGGCGACGACATGGTCGATGCCCGTCTCCACGGCAATGGCCTCGGCCGTTTCTCGCTTGTCGCCGGTGATCATGGCGACCTGAAGCCCTTGTGCATGAAGGGCCGCAATCGCGGCGCGGCTTGCAGGCTTCACCGGGTCCGCAACGCCCATAACCGCGGCAATCCGGCCATCGATAGCGGCAAAGAGCGCGGTCCGGCCGCGCCTGGCCAGGTCGGTTTCAATCTCCGCCAACGGCCCCAGGTCGATACCCTCGCGGCTCATCAGGCGGTCCGCGCCAACGATCACCTGCGCTCCACCGGCGGTCGCCTGAACGCCGTAACCGGTGATCGAGGTGAAGTCCGCGACGCCGACCTGCGCGACGCCTTCGCCGCGCGCCGCCCGCACGATGGCGGCGGCAATCGGGTGTTCCGACCGGTCCTCGACCGCCGCGACCCGCGCCAAAACGTCATCGCGGTCAAATCCTTGGGCGAGGACAAGATCGGTCAGCTCCGGCCGGCCTTCGGTCACTGTGCCGGTCTTGTCGAGCGCGACGACCTCGACCGCGGTCAGTTGCTGCAGGGCATC
Organism: Roseibium sp. Sym1; assembly: GCF_027359675.1. Lineage (NCBI taxonomy): Bacteria > Pseudomonadati > Pseudomonadota > Alphaproteobacteria > Hyphomicrobiales > Stappiaceae > Roseibium > Roseibium sp. Sym1. Next base: position 98,765 of record NZ_CP114788.1, on the reverse strand, counting down.
GCCCTTTCTGAACAACACGCCCATCTCGGCCGCGCGGCCAGTGCCGACCATGATCGACGTCGGCGTGGCCAGGCCCATGGCGCAGGGACAGGCAATGATCAGCACGGACACGCCCGCGACCAGCGCCAGCGTCAACGCGGGACTGGGACCGAGGATTAGCCACACCAGCACCGTCAGCGCCGCAACGGACATGACCACCGGGACAAACCAGAGGGTGATGCGATCCACGAGCCCCTGGATCGGCAGCTTGGCCCCTTGCGCCTCTTCGACCATCCGGATGATCTGCGCAAGTGTGGTGTCGGCCCCGACCCGGGTGGCGCGGAACTGAAAGGCCCCCGCCCCGTTCACAGTTCCGCCAGTGACGCCGGCCCCCAGCGTCTTGGCAACTGGCACCGGTTCACCGGTGATCATGCTTTCATCGACGTGGCTTTCGCCTTCCGTCACCTCGCCGTCGACGGCGATGCGTTCTCCCGGCCGGACGACGACGATGTCGCCCGCATGCAGGTCTTCAATTGACAGTTCAACCGGTTCGCCATCGCGCAGAACCCGCGCGGTTCGAACCTGAAGACCGAGCAGCTTCTGGATTGCCGCTCCGGTGCGGCCCTTGGCGCGCGCCTCCAGAAACCGTCCGAACAGGATCAGCACGACGATCACAGCAGCGGCCTCGTAATAGACCGACCTGACCGCATCCGGCAGCAGTACCGGAAAGAAGGTGGCAATCACGGAATAGGCATAGGCCGCCGCCGTGCCGACGGCGACGAGGCTGTTCATGTCCGGGGCGCCCTTGAGAAGCGCCGGAATACCCTTGAGATAGAAAGCACGGCCCGGCCCGGCAAGGACCGCGGTCGTCAGGGCGAACTGGATCAGCCAGCTTGTCCGATGTCCGATGGTGTGCCCGATCAGGTCGTGCATCCCCGGGATCACGTGACTGCCCATTTCCATCAGGAAGACAGGCAGCGCCAGCATAGCGGCCAGGACCACCCGGCGGGCAAGCGCCCGGGCCTCCTCCTCCTTGCGGGCTGTACGGTCCTGGGTGGCACTCGCTTCGGCAACCTCCGCTGGATATCCGGCAGCCGTCGCAGCAGCCGCCAATGCAGCGGGACCGGTCATGCCTTCCAGGTAGGTGACACTTGCCGTCTCGGAGGCGAGGTTGACGTTCACCTCGGTTACGCCGGGGACCGCGGACAGCGCCCGGTCCACCCGTCCGACACAGGACGCGCAGGACATGGAGCCAACGTTCAGCGTCACACTGGCGCGGCGTGCGGGATACCCGAGTTCATCAAGGCGCTTTGCCGCGGTCATCAGCCGCTCCGGCCCGTCAGCCGTCAACTGGGCGGTTTCGCTGGCCAGGTTGACCGATACATCGCTCACGCCTTCCAGAACGGCCAAAGCGCGATCCACGCGCCCGACGCAAGATGCACAGGACATTCCTTCGATGGAAAGTGTTGCATGGGTTTCGCTGGACATGTCGTCTCCGATTTTCGAATTTCCACGAAAATAGGGTTTCCAGTTACTGGAAGGTCAAGGCTGGCAGAAATAAAATTTTGAACGGGTCCCGGATCTTGACCTTCCACCAACTGGAAACTCCATATTCGAAAAATTCCAGCAAAGGAGCACTGCCATGAGATTTCACGTACCCGATATGAGCTGCGGCCACTGTAAGGCGGCTATCGACACGTCCGTCAAGGGCGCCGACGGATCGGCGCAACTGGACTTCGATATGGAAAACAGGATCGTTTCGGTCGAAAGCCAGCTCTCTGCCGATCAGGTCATGGCCGCTCTGAAGACGGCCGGGTATGAAGCCTCACCGGCCCAGTCGGCGTTGTGATTCCACCTGCACCGCAGGATCGAACGGTAAGACCTGTCGGCAGGGCCTGTCTTTGGCCGTATGGTATCACCATGCGGCCTTTTCCAGCCCGGCAAGGGCGCTATTATCCGTTACAGTGATTTCGGCCCGCTACCCGTTCGGAACGTTTGTGGCCCTGGCAGCAAAGCCCGTCATATCGAGCTAAAGCGGAACGCCCTGCTTGTCCCGAACGCCTCGGCCGGCGCATCGAAAATCGGAGAGAACCCGAAATGTCGTCCTATGAGACCCGTGACTCCCATGCCCCGACCACGACGTCCGGGCATGGGGCCGAGATGGTTTACACCTGCCCCATGCATCCGGAGATAAGGCAACCGGAACCCGGCGACTGTCCGAAATGCGGGATGCATCTGGTTCCAGAGGGCGAAGCCGGCCAGCACCATCACGGTCATGGTCACGGTCACCATCATGCCCACGCGACCGGTGACGCGCCGTCCGGAAAAGGCGGCCAATACGATACTGTGCCGGCGGGATATTCGGGATCTGTCTATACCTGCCCGATGCACCCGGAAGTCCGCCGCACCGAACCGGGATCCTGCCCGATCTGCGGCATGGGACTGGAACTTGAAAACGCGGCGATGGCCGACGAGGGGCCGAACCCGGAACTCGTGGATTTCACACACCGGCTATGGGTCGGCGCTGTCCTGACCGTTCCCCTGCTCGTCTTCACCATGGGACCCTATGTGGGCCTGTCGGGCGTGCGCGATATCTTCGGCGAGCGGATAACGCTCTGGATCGAATTGGTCCTGGGAACACCCGTCGTATTGTGGTGCGGCTGGCCTTTCCTCACCCGCGGCTGGAATTCGTTCCGTTCGCTCAATCTCAACATGTTCTCGCTCATCGGCATGGGTGTCATGGCCGCCTGGACCTTCAGCGTCGTTGCGGTTCTGGCTCCGGGGATCTTTCCCGACGGGTTCCGGGACGCCGAGGGTCATGTCGGCGTCTATTTCGAGGCGGCCGCCGTCATCGTGGTCCTGGTGCTTCTCGGCCAGGTCATGGAACTGCGCGCGAGAGAGGGCACCGGCAAGGCCATCAAGGCGCTTCTGGACATGGCCGCGAAGACCGCGCGGGTAATCCGCTCCGATGGCAGCGAGGAAGAGGTCCCGCTGGAGGATGTCCAGATCGGCGACCGTCTGCGTGTGCGCCCCGGCGACAAGGTGCCGGTCGACGGCGTGGTGACCGACGGCCGTTCATCGGTCGACGAAAGCATGATCTCGGGCGAACCGGTGCCGGTCGAAAAGACACCCGGCGATCCGGTGACCGGAGCGACCATCAACGGCACGGGCAGCCTGATCATGGAGGCAACGCGCGTCGGCGCCGACACCATGCTCAGCCAGATCGTCGAAATGGTCGCAAACGCGCAGCGCAGCCGCGCGCCGATCCAGAAATACGCCGACAAGGTTGCCGGCTGGTTCGTCCCGACGGTCATCGGCATCGCGGTTCTCGCGTTCATCGGCTGGGCGCTGTGGGGACCGGCCCCTGCCCTGTCCTACGCCCTGATCGCCGCCGTGGCCGTCCTCATCATCGCCTGTCCTTGCGCCCTCGGCCTTGCCACGCCCATGTCGATCATGACAGCAACCGGACGCGGCGCGCAGACAGGCGTGCTGATCAAGAACGCGGAAGCACTGGAACGCTTCGAGAAGGTCGACACCTTGATCGTCGACAAGACCGGGACGCTGACCGAGGGCAAGCCCCGGCTGGTGGCCGTGCTCCCGGAGGATGGCCATGACGAGCAGGAGGTATTGCGTCTTGCCGCTACCCTTGAAAGGGGATCGGAACATCCGCTGGCTGAAGCAATCGTCGCCGGCGCGGAAGACCGCGGCGTACAGTTGGGCGAGGCCGAAGACTTCGAGGCCGTCACCGGCAAGGGCGTCAAGGGTACGGTCGACGGCAAGAGCGTCGCTCTCGGCAATCTGAAGCTGATGGAGGAACTCGGGCTCCAGGTCACCGCACTGGCAGACAAGGCGAACGCCCGGCGCGACGAAGGCGAAACCGTGATGTTCGTCGTGCTCGAGGGCACGGTCGCCGGTCTCGTCAGTGTCGCCGATCCGGTCAAGGAGACCACTCCCGCTGCGCTGAAGGCGCTGCATGAGCTTGGTTTCCGCATCATCATGGCGACCGGCGACAACGAACGGACGGCGAAAGCGGTCGCCGCGCGGCTCGGCATCGATGAAATCCGCGCGGACGTCCTGCCCGAGGACAAGGCACGCATCATCAAGGAACTGCAAACGGCGGGACGCAAGGTCGCCATGGCCGGTGACGGGGTGAATGACGCCCCTGCCCTGGCGCAGGCCGATGTGGGCATTGCCATGGGCACCGGCGCGGACGTGGCCATTGAATCGGCCGGTTTCACGCTGGTCAAAGGCAATCTCGACGGCATCGTGCGCGCCCGCAGACTCTCACGCGCCACCATGCGCAACATCCGGCAGAACCTGTTCTTCGCCCTGATCTATAATGCGTTGGGCGTGCCGGTCGCGGCAGGCGTGCTTTATCCTGTTTTCGGTATCCTTATCAGCCCGATGTTCGCCGCTTTTGCCATGAGCGCATCATCCATTTCCGTGGTGCTCAATGCGCTGCGCCTGAGAGGAGCAAAAATCTGATACGGAAAGCGAATAGCCGGCAGCCTCTCGTCGTCGAAGAACCCCGGCACTGGAGAGCCTGTTGATCTCGTCCAGCGGATCTTATGGGCTCTGGTCGCTGGTTTTCGTCAACTCGGCGATTTTCATCGTCTTTGCCTTCAGTTTCTTCAAGCCGAAGACTGCGCAGGACTGGCGCAGCCTTGGCGCGTTCAGTGCTTTCGTCCTGGCGCTCTTTACGGAGATGTACGGCTTTCCCCTGACGATCTATCTGCTTTCAGGTTGGCTTCAGACTTTCGAACCTGACGTCGACTGGAATTCCCATGTCAGCGGGCATCTCCCGGAAGTGCTTTTAGGATGGCAGGCGAATCCGCATGCAGGCCTGTTTCACATCGCCAGTTTCATTTTCATTGGGTGCGGCTTCTGGCTCCTCGCTGTGGCCTGGCGCCACCTCTGGGCGGCGCAGAGGAAAGATCGGTTGGCCGTGGCCGGTCCCTACGCCCGAATGCGCCATCCGCAATATGCAGGTTTTGTGCTGATCATGTTCGGCTTCCTGGTGCAGTGGCCGACCATCCTGACTCTGGTGATGTTTCCAATATTGGTTTGGATGTACGTGCGCCTTGCTCGCCATGAAGAAGCCGATAGCCGGGCGCGTTTCGGATCCGAATGGGACTCCTATGCAGGCCGCGTACCCGCTTTTGTTCCATCCCGTTTAACTTCCGACAGGCAAGCTGGTAATGGCGGTCAACGCTCTACCAAGAACTCCGAGCGGGAATAACAACTGGTCCGGGAGTTTCGCGCGCCAAGAGAAATCCGCGTACCCTCCGTTATCAACTTGCGATAAATACTGCTGCATTCCAGACGCTGTTGCCGTACTCCGGCGCCAATTAATTGTACGCGACCGACTTTTCTATAGGGATCCTTGCCCAGCCTGGCCTTTCGAACAAGAAGGTGCCGTATCCCGTCCACCTTACGAGGGAATAAAGGATCAGGGGACTGACGAGCGATCCGGCGAACACAACAACACTCAATATGCCGACATCGGAAATCAGCCCGCTCCACTGCAAGATCCCGCGAATGATCGACATGGGAATTGTGAAGGCTACATAGACGACCAGTGAATGCTCGCCGATCCACCTGAGCCATTCGAACCTCGGGCTCCTCACAAACAACGCGCCCATGACGCACAAGGCGAAGGTACCGGCAACTGCGAGGAACAAATGGACCGGAGGAATAGCTGCAAGACCCATCTGCATTTCGGCCGGGTGAAGGGCATAGCCGGGCGAAAACACGAGCAGGTAGTTCGCAATGGCCCAAATGCCCAGTCCGACCAAAGAAAGTCGCCAATGTCGTTCCGAAAAAGCAACAATCCTGAAGACCAGCGGAGCTGCGGCGTAGCCAAGATAAAAAAAGACAAAATAGGCGAAGAACTGCGTAACGAGATAGCTGGGTGAAACGTAACCTGTCATCTGCAGCACCGCCGCAACCAAAATGACCACCCAATGTGGCATATTCACCCGCCACAATAGTTTTGCCGCTAGCGAGAACACTGCGAGCATATAGATGAACCAGAGAACTCCGTAAGGTTGTACAACAGCCCACGCAAGATCGAGCAACATCTGATCTGGCCGCCCGCTGAAAATGCCGATTTTCAGGCAGATAGAGATCAAGGCCCAGAGCCCGTAAAAATAAAGGTAATGAATGATGCGCCGGTCCGCGTAACGCCGCCAGGGTCTGGCAATGACGTTGGAGAGGAACAGGCCAGAAATGAGAAAGAATTCCGGCATTCGGAAGGGTGTGGCGAAACCGATCGCGTAGTGAAGAAACCCAACCTTCCCGGTGTGTTCGCCTGTGTTATACGTTGCATACATCATGACAACCAGGATGATGCAGATCCCTTTGGCTGCATCGACCCATGGCATGCGCTGAGACGTTTCAATACGCGCCCCCTCAGTCAACGTACTATCGCCCAAACTTCCGCCCATCAGTTTTCCTCCCTAATCCGGAGAGTTCCCCCCTCGGCAGTCAAAGAAATTTCATCAATCTTTTCCAAAAACTCACAATTCCAGAACTAACAATTCTGTAATCTTTATTAATGGGTTAATTCGTATTGCGATTGCAGTCTATCATCCGAACGAGGGCCAGCCGTAATGCTTTCGGTCACATACTCATAAACAGGATTCCCTTTGAGCGTGAGTTCTGATTCACTGAGCTCAATGAGTGGAGGTCAGGATGGCACGCTTCGATCTGACGGATTTCGAGTGGTCTGTGATAGAGCCGCTTCTGCCGACAAAGGTGCGAGGAGTACCCCGCGCCGATGACCGCAAGGTTCTGAACGGCATCTTCTGGCGGTTGCGCACAGGAGCTCCCTGGGCGGATATACCGGTGCGCTATGGCCCGTACACGACCTGTGTCAACCGCTTCAACCGATGGCGCAAGGCTGGGCATTGGGCGCGCATTCTTGAAGCCATATCAAATGCTTACGACGGCGACGTGCAGATGATCGACTCCTCATCGATCCGCGTTCACCAGCATGTTGCCAACGACCAAAAAAAGACGAACGATCCCGTTGCATGGGTCGCTCGCGCGGCGGCCTGACCACCAAGATCCATGCACTCGTTGACGCCGAGGGACGACCGATCCGCCTCAAGTTGACCGAGGGCCAGACCCACGACGGACGCTCGGCCGCCGATATGTTCGAAACCCTCAGTGCCGGACACATCCTGCTCGCCGACCGCGCTTATGACGGCGATGCCTTGCGCACCGAAATGGCGTCGCGGGGCACATGGGCCAACATCCGCGCCATGCCGAACCGCGTCAAAACATTTCCACTCAGCGCCTGGGTCTATCGGCAGCGCAACGCTGTCGAGAGGTTCTTCAACAAACTCAAACACTTCAGGGCCGTTGCCACACGATACGGCAAGCGCGACGAAAATTTTCTTGCCTCAGTCCAACTCGCTTCAATTCGCATCTGGTTGCCAACTTGTGAGTCGGTCACCTAGGCTTCGGGCCCATAAGATTTATATGCAAATCAGCTGGAGGTTGTTTCATGTGCGGACGCCCCACATCATCAAGCTCCTGAATAGGAGTTGACGATGTCTGATGGGTTCTTCTGGCTCAATGATGAGCGTAATAAACGGCATTATTCATGTCTTGAAGTCGGGCGGTCGCTGGATCGATGCGCCGAATGTCTATGGCGCCAGGAAAACCCTTTACAATCGCTTCGCGCGTTGGTCCGAAAAGTGTGTCTGAACGAGAGAGCTTCGAATTGAAGTTCCAAATTGTAGAGACCCGTGTTTGACGTGATGATCGAAAGTACGGCCATTTGGGCACGGCAACGTTAAAACAATTTTTAATATATCACCATCTAAGGGAGCGAAAACAATGAAAACTGGTTCATCAAACATAGTAAAAATAGTTGCCTCTATTGCACTAAGTTCCATTTTTCTGTTATTTGCTCTTGGGTGGCGCCCGAATTTTTTCGAGAATTTTAACTCAGAAACTGTAAAGACGCTTGTCGAACATTCAGGTATCTGGGGACCACTTTTCATTATAGCTCTAATGACGCTAGCTATTGTCGTCAGTCCTCTTCCAAGTGCCCCAATCGCACTCGCTGCTGGAGCTGCATACGGGCATACTCTGGGCACGATTTACGTTGCAACCGGTTCTTGCCTCGGTGCAACGATTGCGTTTTTAATTGCGCGAAAGCTCGGACGAAATGCGATTGTTCGTCTTTTGGGTGAATACGCAAACTATGGTTTTTTGGGTTCTCAAAATGCTCTGACCATCACGGTCTTTACAACCCGAGTCATACCTTTCATTTCTTTCGACGCTGTGAGTTACGCAGCAGGCCTAAGTGGGCTTTATTTATGGCGGTTTATCATCGCAACTATCGCCGGAATAATACCTGCAAGTTTTGTTCTTGCACACTTTGGCGCAGAAGCAATGAATGGCCCGATTGAACCCGCAGAATTGTTGACGCTAGGTTTGGGAATATTTACCGCCCTTCCATTGCTTTGGTTAACTCTTCGTAGACGTTTAAGACCAAAGAGCTGGCGCGACCACCGCGGCCATAATTAGGACACTGAAGATTGGATGCGATACCAGGGAGTTGCGCCTTGCCACCGTTGACGAGCAATGCGCTGCACAACCGTATAGCCTTTCGAAGTTTAGCGAAATTCAACGCGCGAAGATCCTTGCGTGAAGGCCATTTGAATAGATATTTTTTGCTCTTAACTGAAACGTATTTGTGATTTGAGGGAGAGAAAAAGAAGCGATATGGTTGCTTTTGACACTCATCTTAGCTTGATCCTTTACGTTTCGGAAAATGGCAAAATAAAATTTGCAAAATGCAAATAGGTTTTGACATTCACAAGGCAAATGAATGATCGAGCATGGAATAGATTTGAAAAACAGGTTGAGGTACAGGCTGATGGTCAAGGTTGCCATTAATTGCCTTAACGGAAATCTTTCATGAAGATATTCCACGCTATTGCATTGGCAGCATCGGCGCTATTGCCTGTTGGATGTGTTGGCACCGCTTTCGAAATGGATTCTCGCGGCGAAATCGCGATTCCCGCCAGCATTGAAACGTTGATGAGGAGCAAAGGTACCAAATCAACGGACCCCTTGTTTATTAGAATTTTCAAACAAGAAAGTGAACTTGAGGTCTGGAAACAAAATCGAGTTGGCAAGTATGTTCTACTAAAAACTTATGCGATGTGTCGCTGGTCTGGCGACTTGGGGCCCAAAAAAGCTGAAGGTGACCGGCAATCGCCGGAAGGTATTTACGAAGTAACGCTCCCAAGATTAAATCCAAATTCTCAGTATTATCTGTCGTTTGATTTAGGTTATCCCAACAAACTTGAACGAGCGAGAGGCTACACCGGAACTGCCTTAATGGTTCACGGTGCCTGTTCCTCCTCCGGTTGCTTTGCAATAACTGACGATCAAATAGGTGAGGTGTACGCTCTGGCTCGAGAAGCATTACGCGCAGGGCAGCCTGCAATCCAGGTCCAGTCACTTCCCTTCCGTATGACACCCAGGAACCTTGCATTACACAAAAGCAATGCAAACTTCAATTTTTGGTTAGATTTGAAAGAAGCCTCTACAAGATTCGATGTATTGCAAGAGCCGCCTGATTTTGGGTTCTGCGAAGGGAGATACCGTTTTGGTATTTCGAAAACATCTGCGCCTCAATATGGGCCACTCGGAAAATGTCCTCAACTCGAAGCTCCACCTGCCAATGTAACTGAAAAGTTGGATGCTGATTTAAGATCAGCAGAACAACTCCTAGAAGAGGAACGTAGTGTTGAATTATCATACGTCGACGGTGGAATGCATACCAGATTTAGAACCGTTCTTCTAAACAAAGGAGCAGAATTTTTATCAAAACAAACGTCTAATAATGGTGTACCAATAAGCAGGCCTAAAGCAGCTTTGTCTGACCCGTTCAATCGCATGCTTGGCCAGCCATGATTGCTTTTCCAATTTATCCAATTGTCATTTCCACTATCAATAATCAAGTAGATAGGAAATTGGAAAGATAATTCCAAAAAGCAATGGCTGGTGAACTAGGTATATCAAAAGGCTATTGCGCCCCATCCACACTAAGCTTCGTGTCAATTGAGTGTCAGGCAGGTCTGCGGCCGACCTTGAATTGAAGTTTTTTGAGAGCGAAACCTTCGTGAGGAAAATTCCTATCATAGTCAATCCAGCCCAAGGTAAAATTGGGACGAAATCGTTGCTTGGCGGAGGGAAGGCCGAAAGGCCGGTCCAAGCAAACCATCGCGTGTTTAATAAATCCAACGCTACAAATTGAGGAACAATTAGAAACACTAAGCCGGTGGATAATGCCCCTAGCGGTGGCAATCTAAGGAACAAAACGCCAAGCAAAGAAGAAACAGCAATCGCATGTAGTATCCCAAAATAAATGTAAGTTTCCGGAAAAGCGAAACTAGTAACAATAGAAATTGTGAATGCTGCCGTAACTATCACCAGTACTCGTTTTGCGAATTTTTTTAGCTTGAGCTCTTCGTTGTGTGCGAGTACGAGGCTTACACCGACAAGAAACATAAACGTTCCGGCAAGAAGACGTCCGAATAAAAGCCAAACTGAATTAAACGCAAGACCCCGTACGAGTCCTGATAATTCCAAATCCCAAACAACATGGAAAAGAACAACTCCAGCAATCGCAATCCCTCGTACTGCGTCAACTAGAAGAATTCGATGATTTGTTAAATTGGAACTACTATTCCAAGATCCCGTCATTTCACACTCCGGAATTAAATTTTATTTAAGATATCAAGAGATCGATCTCCCAACCGAAAACCACACAACTTCCAACAAGAAAGCGTTTCAAGCCAACGGACAACGACAAAATTGAAATAAATGTTTCCAATAAGTTCGCTGAAGCATACGTCCCGGAAACATTACGCCTCAAATCCAGACGAAAGAAACCTTTCCATCTAGGTCACATACTCATAAACAGAATTCTCTTGTAGGGAGAGTTCTGATTCACTGACCGCCGTGAATGGAGGTCAGTATGGCACGCTTCGATCTGACGGATTTCGAGTGGTCTGTAATACAGCCCCTACTACCGACAAAGGTGCGTGGTGTACCGCGCGCTGACGATTGCAAGGTCCTGAACGGCATCTTCTGGGTCTGCGCACGGGGGCACCCTGGGCCGAGATACCAGTGCGCTACGCGCCCGTACACGACCTGTGACAACCGCTTCAACTACTAGCGCAAGGCTGGCCATTGGGCGCGTATTCTTGAAGCGGTATCAGATGCTTACGACGGTGACGTGCAGATGATCGACTCGTCATCGATCCGTGTTCATCAGCATGCCGCCAACGGCCAAAAAAGACGGGCGATCCCGTTGCATGGGTCGCTCGCGCGGCGTCCTTACCACCAAGATCCATGCGCTTGTCGATACCGAGGGACGGCCGATCCGCCTCAAGTTGACTGAGGGCCAGGCTCACTACGGACGCTCGGCCGCCGACATGTTCGAAACGCTTAAGGCCGGTCACATCCTGCTCGCCGACCGCGCCTATGACAGCGATGCGTTGCGCGCGGAAATGGCCGGGCGAGGCGTATGGGCCAACATCCGCGCCATGCCAAACCGCGTCAAATCCTTCCCGTTCAGTGCCTGGGTCTATCGACAGCGCAACGCCGTCGAGCGCTTCTTCAACAAACTCAAACACTTCAGGGCCATTGCCACACGATACGACAAGCGCGACGACAATTTTCTCGCGTCAGTCCAACTCGCTTCAATCCGCATCTGGCTGCGAACTTATGAGTCGGTCACCTAGGGCTTGTGGGGATTCATCTCGAGTTTATCACGGCAGCAGCGAGGTAAATAAATGCCTCGTAGCTGCGGTCGGTTTTGGAGGCGCGCATGGCGATGCGTTTGAACTCTTTGAGTTTGCAGAAGAAGTTCTCGATGAGGTGTCGCCATTTGTAGATCTCTGCATCGATCTTTCGCGGCAGGGCTCTGCGGGAATGCTGAGAGATCACGACCTTGGCGCCGCGTTCATCGAGGTCAGCGACAATGGCATTGCTGTCGAAGGCTTTGTCGGCGAGCAAAGCCCCAAACTCGACACCGTCAATCAGCGGTGCGACTCCGACGCTGTCAAAACGGTGACCAGGCAGTAGGCGGAATCGAACGAGATTACCCAAGGCATCGGTCAGGGCCAGTATCTTGGTGGTCATACCGCCTTTGGATCGGCCAATGGCCTGGCTCTGAGTCCCCCTTTTGCGCCCTGACCATGGCGGTGAACCTTGACGATGGTGGCATCCACCATGGCGTATTCCATGTCCGGTTCGTCCGACAGAGCATCAAAGATGCGTTTGAAAATATCGGCCTCGCGCCAATCCCGGAACCGCCGGAAGGCCGTGCTCCAGTTACCGAACATGGCAGGAAGATCACGCCAGGGGCTGCCAGTGCGCACACCCCAAAACACGGCTTCGATGAACAAGCGGTTATTCCCGCCGCTCCGCCCGGGGTCCGTCGGTTTACCAAGGCAGTGCGGCTCTATCTTCGCCCATTGGGCGTCTGTCAGTACAAAACGATCCATCCAAAGTGTGAATCACATTCATACTGATTTGTGAATCCCCACAAACCCTTGAGCGTTTCCATTAAATTTTGGGTCATTTGACGACGGAGTCAAATCACAACGCGAAGCGCGCTGCACAGCGTGATACGGACGTTGGGCATGCGGCTGAACACCACCGAAAGGCTGGTTCCGGTCACCCTAAGGGCCGGTTGGTTTCGCCGCTAACTGCGTTGGTGCGAGCATCTGGTGGAGCCACACCGTGGTGTGTGTCAAGGCACCTCAAATTTCACCATAATGGGCCCTCTAAAATTCCCCAGTTTGGTGTCCCGGTAGTCAGCCGGATTTACAGACCGGCGGCTCCGTGTATAGCTTTTGGTGCCCGTCCCCTGCGCCTCGGCGGGGGTGGTGGCGAGATCGGCGCGTTTGCACGCATATGTCCCGGGATTAGATCCGGGTGCCCGCGAAGCCGATAGCTGGCGCCTTCGATCTGCACGACGACAGCATGGTGAAGAAGTCTGTCCAAGAGTGCGGTCGCAACAACAGGATCCCCGAAGACTTCTCCCCATTCCGCGAAGCCGCGGTTTGAGGTGAGGATCATCGCCCCTTTTTCATAGCGAGCGTTGACAAGCTGGAAGAACAGGTTGGCTCCGCCTTGTGTAATCGGCAGATAACCGATCTCGTCGACGATCAGTAGCGAGGCCCGGGCGTAGAAGCGGATCTTGTCGACCAGGCGCCCCTCCCGTTCAGCTTTGGACAGGGCCTCGATCAGATCGGCCAATGTCGCCCGGTAGACGCTTCTACCGGCTTTGACCGCAGCGACGCCAAGACCAGTGGCAAGGTGGGATTTGCCGGTACCCGGTGGGCCCAGGAAGTGGACCACTTCCGACCGTCGGACAAAGTCGAGCTGGGCAAGGGCTGCAATACGTTCGCGGTCAAGCGAAGGTTGGAAGGAGAATTCGAAGCCTTCCAGCGTCTTGATCGGAACCAGCCTCGCCGTCTTGAGGGCCACGTCGATCCGCCTGGTCTCGCGCGTGGAATACTCTTCACTGAGCAAGGCATCGATCGCTTCCACCGCCGTGATCTCACCCTGCTCCAGACGATGAAGCGTGTGATCGAGTGCTTCCAATGCACGCGGCATCTTCAGCCCGACAAGCGCCCCCGGACTCTTTCCAGAAGCTCACTTATGCCGGCACCCGTTCACTTGCCAGGCGCCGTCCGACCGCATCATAAAAGTCGAGTGATCGGTGCAATCGATCAGAGTTGCGGGAAGGTGCTGTCCGTTTCGGCGGTGCCTTGCGATGAAGGGGATCGACGCGCCGTTTGTTCTTGCCCTCCAGGATCGGGTGACGTGCGATCTCGATCCCGTCTTCGAAGATCCGGATGTCCTGGGTGTGGTTCTGCACTTCCAGTGTCCGCCTGCGGGTCGTGTCCGGCACGCTGTAGTAATTTCCGTCTACCGAGATCATGCCCTCATGACTGACCCGCCGCTCAATGGTGAGAACCGCGCTGTACGGCAATGCCGACAGTTCTTTCAGGGCTGGCTGTTCTTCCGCAAAAGCTACGTCGACAACACGGTCGGTCGTCGCGTGCACTCGCGGATTGGCCACTGTTTCCCGCCATTGCGTGAACTGGGCATTGAGATCGTCGAGGTTCCGGAAGCTGCGGGCCAGGAAGAAGTCCTGACGAATGTACCGGAACGGCCGCTCGACTTTTCCCTTGGTTTTCGCCCGATAGGGCCGGCAGGCTTTCGGGGCCGTCCCATAATGATTGAGAAGCGCCACCAGCGAGGTGTTGTACGTGACAATGCCGGCCTCGTCTTCGCCGATCACCGCAGTCTCCCTGCGGTCATAGAGAATTTCTTCCGGCGCACCGCCCTTGGCATCAAAGGCCGCTATGTGACAGCGCATCACTGATTGGAGGTTCTGGCTGGAGACGAACCGACCCCAGAGCCAACGGCTGTGCCCCAGGACCAGCGAGAAGAGCCAGACTTTCCACGTGACACCAGGCTCGTCAGTGAAGTTGACGATAAACTCAGCAAAATCTACTTGAGCCTGTTTGCCTGCTGGCGTTTCAAAACGCCGCTCAAATTGAGCCCGCGCCGGCGGCCGGATCTCGCGAAGATACTTCTTCACGGTCGTGTAGCTGCCTTCGTAGCCCAGTTCAGTGATTTCCCGCAGCAAACGCCAGCCAGATAGATCGGGGAACTCAGTAACCCGGTCCCTCAGATAATCACGATATCCATCCAATTTGCTCCCGCACGGCGGACGCGGGCTATAAACGGGAGCTTCCAGCTCATCTCTAGATATTTGCGGAACGTCTTGCGGTCATGGAAAACCAGGAAAAATCGGATAACCAGCTATGGTTTGTGAGAAACTGGCAGGGGCGGCGCTTCTGACATCAATAGCAGACCAATTCTTCTGTTCGCCGCAAGGTAGGGGTCATTAGGGAAGAGTGGTTCAGAGTCTGCCTTTCCTGTTACGCCAAAGATTTGGTCGCTTGGTACACCATATTCGACAAGAATTTGCCTTGCGACATTTGCACGGTCACTCGAGAGCTCCCACGCAGTGTAAGTTGGATCAAACCCTTGTTGACCAGCAGTGGTATGTCCCGTGATATGGATTCTATTTGGCATCCGTGAAATAACTGGCGCCATTTTTGAAAGAAGTCTTCTAGTGCTTTCGTACGGATATTTAGATCCTTCTTTAAACATTGAGCGCCCATCTTGATCGACAAGCATAATATTCAAACCTTCTTCCGTTTCCTCCAATATGATGTTTGTAGAGATTTCTGTTATTTCGGGCATTTCTTGCCAAGCTTGGCGTAGCGATGCGGCGGCGGAGGCAAATTGCCGCGGCTTCTCTATTTCCGCCTCTAACGTATCGTTCGTATTTGCTTCCGGGCCTTGCTTTCGACGTTTTTCGTGTCTCTCCTGAGCAAAGTCAGAATCTAATTCTTGTGGAATTTGGCTTATGTCCTTCATGTAATCACGGATTGGAATTCCCTCTACTTCAATAATGCCAGTTTTTCGAGATGTTTCTTTCACGCCAAATGCTTCGCGCATAGACCCAGCAACGACCTGTAGTTTCTCTTTATCTTGAATTGAAAAAGAGATAATCAAAACAAAAAATACTACAAGTAGTGA
Organism: Roseibium sp. Sym1; assembly: GCF_027359675.1. NCBI lineage: Bacteria > Pseudomonadati > Pseudomonadota > Alphaproteobacteria > Hyphomicrobiales > Stappiaceae > Roseibium > Roseibium sp. Sym1. The sequence continues at coordinate 83,126 of NZ_CP114788.1, read as the reverse complement.
CATTAAGTCGGCAAATGTCACGATCCAAAGAGGCGCGCCTCCGTCCGTCCCTTTCCCTTTTCTTCTCGACATTATTTAATACTCCGCGGAATTATACATAGTGTTTACGATCAGTCCGCAATCAAGATGAAGGTCTATATCCATTTTCATCCAGGTCAGTTAATTGATTCCTAAGTACACCAAATGCGGATTAGATCATTTCTCGTTTGTTCGGCGCCGCCCGTTTGAAACGATGTTTTCGCACTCTTGTCTGCTTGCAAGACAGTTTCACGCTCACCGAGAGCTGAATAGATTTTTTTCAGTCATGACCAACACTTGAGAGCTACTTGTTTTTGACAAATTTGAATTGCCGAATTACCCGCATTGGGCCCGATACTTTAGTATCCAATCCGAACAACTCATATCTTGCGCAACGGAGACATATTCAACTTTAACGCCAACACATTGGAACTTAGATTCAACTTTCGTTTCTAGCAGAACGTTGAAAAAGTCACTGGCGCTTTGGTTTCGATGATGATTCCTTTGGTCCTGCGGGATTTGAGATGCACGGGTGCGAAAGAACCATCCGTTGCGCAAGATCCGGAAAATTGTGACCACGGTGTTGTTTGGTCTGAGCGCCGACTTTGCAGTGCTTTATTCTTCGATGGGACGTCCTTCGATCGCACCGGTGAAGCTGCTACGAGCATTGCTGTTGCAGGCGTTTTACTCGATCCAGTCGGAACGGCTTCTGATGGAGCGGCTGGAATACGACCTTCTGTTTCGCTGGTTTATCGGTATTGGCGTTGACGATCCCGCATGGAACCATTCGATCTTTTCGAAGACGCCAGCGCAATACCAATCGGGTGAAACCTACATTCAGGGCAAGGTCAGCCGTTGCGGCGACGAACTCGCCCGCACCGCCCTCTACAAGTCAGCACATTCGCTACTTGTGCGCCCGAAGAAATGGTCGAGCTTGCGCGCCTTGGGCATGAACATCGCCAAACGTCTCGGCATGGCACGGGCCCGCGTGGCGGTAGCTCGCAAGCTGGCCGTTATCCTGCATCGCATGTGGGCCGTTGCAGCCGAATTCTGCTTTGGAAAGGAAGCCGCCGTCCCCGCATTGGCATGAGTTAGGGCAAGGAACAAAAACGAACACAGACAGTGGTTCGCCCGAGAGGGTGATCCGGAGCGTTCCTGCGGGGACGATGGGCAAGGCGATCTCGTTAGCAGGCACGATCCTGGGCAAGTTCTCCAAGGTCGTTCAACAGATTGAGTCGCCTCGCTTTCCTGACCCCATCATGCGGCGGCTCCGCGCCGACCGCGAAGAAAAGCGAGTGACCCACGGAGCGATATACTCCGGAAAAAGGGACAGGAGAAGCTTGACCTCACCGACCCCACTCAGAGAAGCCTGCTAGGCTGACACCGCCTAAAAATTTCCATCCTGGAGCGACCCAAAGACAGGGAGAACTTCAATTTTGTAGCTTACTGATCTATCCGGCACCAAGCTAACACTTCGCCATCTTTGGACATCACTTTTCTACATCGGCCAGAAATTAAATAGATATTTCATTTTCCGAAGCTGATGCGGGGCCTTTCCTTAGCATTACAAAAAATAAGACTGCATAGTTTAGTTGTTTCAAATATTTTTCCCTTCAATCATTTCCTATTGTAGTCTTCTATCTCTGACAGATCGACACCTATATCCGCCTTGTTCGGATCCTGCGCCCATAGTTGTTGACGCAGTTCGTTTTTTGGGTCCGGCGCCGCACCTTCGGTTTCCGATACCGGTGCGCCTTCCTCTGAGGCGGCCGGGTCCGGAGTTGCCAACTCAATGGCCTCACCTGGGTCTTCCGCCGTGAACACATACTCCCCATCGAAATACCCCGTCTGGTACGCCTCAATGGCATCTTCAAACCCCTCTGGAACAGGCGTGCCGTACCACTTCGTAACGACCCGGTAGACACGGGCAAACAGCGCCGTCCCGATCTTGATGTTGTTGCACGTGTCAAAGACATCGGCTGCGACCTGGGACTTGTCCGAGATGCCAATACCAACCGGATATTGCGTGATCCCGACGCGCACGACAGCTTTCCCGAGGTGATCCTGAACCAGCTTCATCGCCTCTTGCGGAGAATTCGCTTGTCGAACCAGAAACGTCTTCGACCCGGCACGCACGGTCACATTTAGCGGATCCTTGGAACCTACGGCCGCTATGAACTCTTCAACGATCGCAGGAGTCAAGGAGGGGTCGGCACATTGCTCAATCAGGGCAACATCTATCATGGGTTCACTCGTTGAATGCGATCACCAGCGGCACATCGAACAGCTTTGCCCATGCCGTGACGCTGGCGCGTTGAATGTCGGTAATGTTGCTTTCACCCGTCCACCAGCCGTTGCCGATCGCAACGATTGCGTCTGAGCCCATGGCCATGGATTGCAGAACGGGCCAAACGAGGAGCTGTTCGTAGCAGATCAGAGGCGCGGCACGGGTGCCTGCAACCTGTGTGACGGGATTATCGAAGAAGTAGGCGTTGGCGCCGTCTCCATCGCCCGTGAGCCGCCGCCAGGGCTGCCACATCGAGACCGGAACCGGAATGCGCTCGCGATAGAAGATCCGCGATCCGCTTCCCGAAATCTCCACCATGACTGTGTCGTAGCCAGTCCTTTGAACAACAGCGGCTCCTCCGATCACAGTCACCGGCAGTTCGGACAAAGCGTCCGTCCAAAGCTTTTCCGTCGTCGGCGTCCATAGTCCAAGAGCGCTTTCGGGAAGGACGGCGACTTTCGCCCCCTGCCCGGCCGCCCTTCGAACCATGAGAATGGTTTCCCGCTGCTGCTCATAACCGGCAAGCTGTCCAGCCCCTTCGTAACCGAAAGTGGTGTTGATGCCGGTCCAACCCTCGATTACCTTTGGCTCTGTCCAGAATGCGGCGGACCAGGCAGCACAACCGGCCACCACCGGAACCGCGATCCGCCAAAGGTTTGTGGTCATCATGAGCAACAGGATCGCGGTCGCTGCCAGCCCAAACCAGCTCCACCCCGGAAAGAGCACTCCGGCCGCTGTGATCGGACTGGCCCAACCCACGATCCCGAAGGGTGGCAGGCTCATCAGAACACTTGCGATCAGGTAGCGCAGCATTCGTGGCCATCCGGATCTGCGCGTCCAAAGTACCGAATGAACGGCGACAAAGACGAGCGATGCCGCGAACCACAGCCCCAGGCCGATTGCATATTGGGAGCCGAAGAAGATGCTGGCGCCCTGCGGCAAGCCCCGTGACGCTCCAAGGAAATGCGCGGCGGCCACCAGTGCCGACACGGATCGCGACGGGGCGTAAGCCCAGAAAGCCGGAAACAGCATTCCGGCCGGCAACAGGAGCACGTTCCCGGACCAGCCGATTGTGGCGGTCGCCATGCCTCCCAGAATACAAAACAGACTGCGCGCAAACTTAAGGCTGGAAGGTGAACACTTCTCGCGCCAGGCCGAGAACGCCACCCGCCGGAATGGGTCCAAAATATCTTGAGTCAAAGGAAGCCACATAGTCGGAATGAACAAAGAGCGCGCCGACAGGAACGACGCCCTCGGTAAAGGCGGTCAAGGCGCGCCCCTGCCCGTCCGCCTCTTGAATGGAAGAATGCGCCAGGCGAGCACCATCGATGGCCACCTGGTCGCCCTCGATGGCGATGGTTTGCCCGGGCAGGGCGACGACAGTTTTGATAAGCGGTGCTATCCCGCCTTCACAGAGACCCGCGGGAAGATAGAGGCGTTCCCGAGCCAGTTTGATCGCCGGCGCATCTGCGGGCGGACAGATGAACAGGGTGTCGCCCACGTTAACTTCGCGGGAGAGCGCCTCGATCCGCCAAAGTCCGAGCGGAAAGCTCGGTGTTGTGTTGATCCGGTATCCGCCGAAGGTTCCGGCCGCGGCAATGCCGCCAACTACCATTCCGGCAAACGACAGGATCAGCAGAGCCCCTCGCCTGTCCTTCCGCCTCACCTCGTTTATCACCGGGTCATGCCCTGATCTTTGGAAACATTCTGTTTCAGGGCTTGTGCCTGAGCTTGCTCGTGAGAAAGCCTTTTGGCGTTGATTTTCTGGATGGCATTGAACTTCGGCCATGCCTCCGCAAACCTGGCCCGGTTTTCATCGGCAACCCGGGCAGCCGCCTTCTCAAAGGCAGGTCCTTCGGGTTTCATTCCTGCCACGAATGCGCGCTCTCCGAACCGCCGGTCCAACTTTGCGGCAACTTCACCGAGTTCCGCTTCAACCATTTTGTCCGCCAGAAGGAAAGACAGGCCGCTACTTAGATCGTTCCGGTCGATGGCATCACGGATCCGCGACAAGACCGTCTCGGCCGCGGGTGACAGCGCTGGAATATCGACACGCGACAGATCGCGTTCGCGCTCCAGTTCCACGGTACTTGAAGTTACGATCTCGGCCCTCAGACGGATATAGGTTTTCACATCATCGCTGAGCTGCGGAACGTTGGTCAGCGCCTGCTCGCGGATTTCGCGGGTAGTCTTGCCCGCCAGCATGCCCGCCTTGCCGCGCAGCGCACCGAACTGCTCGGGCGCATTGGCCAGCGCTTCCGCGAGCCTGTCGCGAGCCGTGGTTTGCGCTTCGCCACTCAACGTCACGATGTCCTCGATCCGCATCGCCTTGACGGCCTCTTCCGGCCGCTCGAATACAAGCCGGGCGCGGTTCTGGACTTCGATCCAATGAGTTGTCAACGTGGCATCCGACTGCAACTTGGCCTCCACAGTGTCAGAGATGGACATGGCCCACATCGTCACACCCGCGATCCAGGGTTGTGTTGTGGCAGGATGTTCGCGCGATTGTATTTGGACGGTATTCGTCTCCCCTGCAAGACTTCGCTCAAAACCGTTCAAGCCAATCCCCAGCTTTTCACCGAGGGACAATAGCCGCTCACCGAGCTCCGAGAGTTTGGCCTTCTGCTCGGCAAACCAGCGGCGCTGGTTCTGGACCATGGCCTTGGCAACCCGAAGCCCATAGAGCCCCCGGCTATTGGCGTAGCTGAGTGCCTGGGCATAGAGTTCCGAGCCGGCATAATCGAGCGTCGTATCTTTCGCGCCCTTCCTGGAAAGCACTTCTATCAATCCGCCATTCTTCGCGAAGGACAACGCGCCGTGATAGAGCTTCACGTCCTCCCGGTGCCTGGTCATCGCCACATAGGTCAGATGCCGGTCGAGGGAGAGCGTTGCCAGCACCTTCACCTTGTCGACGGTGGCGCCTTGCGATTTGTGGATCGTTGTCGCGTAGCCATGATCGACATTGCGATAGGTCTTCTGACTGACCTCTACACGCCGGGTCTGGTTCGAACCGATATCCCCAATCTCAGCGAGGATGCGCCCCTCGCCTGCTTCGACCACGCGGCCGATCATCCCGTTCTTGACGTTCAGCTCCCGGTCGTTCTTCAGGAAGACAATCTGGTCGCCGGCGGCAAAGAACCGCTCACCCTCCTCCGTGCGGAACCTTCTGCCAGTCTCGATCACGCCGCGGTCAATCAGCACTTGCCGCGCCATCCGGTTGAGCCGGTGCACATCTTCCCGCAAATGCGCCAGCATCAGCATCGACTTCGACGGATCGTAGTCGCGCGACCAGTCGTCGATCAGCTTCCCAAAAACCTGATCCTTGAGCGGCATGCTGACGACATGACCGTTTGCCCGATAGGCATGGATCGCGTTCGCGACATTGCCGCGTGCTAGATCCATCGACGCATCGCGCATCCATTGTTCACGTTGCCGGTAGATCGTGCCGAGTTCCGCGTATCCGGTTCGATCGGTCAACGACCGGAAGGCAGCGCCCGCTTCAATCGGCTGCAGCTGTTCCGCGTCTCCGATCAGAACGAGTTTGGCTCCCGCCTTCGCGATCGTTTCGACAAAGACGCTCATCTGTCGGCTATCGACCATGCCGGCTTCATCGATCACGAACACGGACCTTTTGTCAGGGAGCCGCTCGCCACGTCCCCAGGACAATTGCCAGGATGCCAAAGTGCGCGATGCGATCCCGGCTTCCTTCTCCAGTCCCTCGGCAGCCTTGCCTGCAAGCGCGGCACCAAAAACCTGATAGCCGTTTGCCTCCCATACCTGACGCGCGGCTTTCATCATCGTGGTCTTGCCCGCCCCAGCCCGGCCGACGACCGACGCCATGCGCTCGTCACCCGTGATGCGCTCGATCGCAACACGCTGCTCATCGGAAAGTTTTTTGACACTGACAAGCACACCATCACGCAAACGCGCATCCACGCCATGCGAGGAAACGGACACAAGATGATCCGCCCGCCGCGCCATCTCTGCCTCAAGCCGCATCATCTCCCGGCTGGTAAACTTCGCCGGTTCCATTTCGCCGGTTTCCGGATCAACCGCTTCGACCGCAAGCTTCACAAGGTTTGGAGAATTCAGAACGCGTGCAAGCAGGTCATGGAATTTAGCCTCATCGTCCACGTAGCGGTGAAGGTATTTGGCAATGTCTCGTTCATCGAAAACGCTCTTCTCGCGCGTGATTGCGTCAATGACGATTTCCGGCCGGCGCGTGATCCGCCTGACATTCTCAAGCCGGCTTTCCGCATGCCATGACGAGCGTTCCAGACCGGCATCACGCCCTTGCGCTTTTGCCTGGCTAACAATGTTACGCGCCTGCACACCGATCTTCGATGTCGGCAGCAGTTCGATCCCCTGGGCCTCAAAACTGCGATGATCAATCCGCGCATCGTGCCCGGCTTGTTCCAGGCTCTTGTTCGCATGAACGGCCCAAAGCTCACGCCACTGTTTCAGCGTTTCCTTGTCGCCCGCCCAGGCTCGATATTGGATCTTTCCATTCTTCTGGCTGCCTTTCCGAACCGGCTCGCCATTCTCGTCGAGAAGCGTTTCCCACTTCGACCCGAAGCCCTTCTCGGTGAGCGGCGCCATCGTCAACATGACATGGACATGAGGATTGTTTTCCTTGTCGTGATAGACCCAGTCCGCGATCATGCCCCGCGATGTGAAGGCTTGCCCAACATAGCCCTGCACCAGGGCAACGTTCTCCGGGCGGCTGAGTTCAGACGGCAGCGCCAAGACAATCTCACGGGCAAGCTGTGCGTTGACGCGCGTCTCATGCGCCTCAACCGCATTCCAGAGCGCTTCACTGGCACCCGCTACACTCCGACCGTCGATCAGCGTCCGGAACCATTCCGGCGTCTGATCAGGCAGCGCCAGTTCTTCATGCACCAGATCGCCGTCCTTGTGCGCATAGTCGAATGTCATGTGATCGGAGTCGTTCGACACCGTCATTTGGGCGCGATGCCGGTAAGCGGCCGCCGCAACACTCGACCGGCCCGCGCTCCTGGAAATCACCTGGACATGGAAATGGTAGATGGCCATCGAGGGCAGGGATTCCGGATGTGAAGAGGCTGGCGGGGACGATCGAAGAGGACAGCGGAGAGACAAAGCGCCAGAACGGCGAAGGCGGGGATTGCAGCCCATTGGTTGCAATTCAACTCTCATACCATCACGGGATTGCAGATGCAATCCTATAAGTGCGCTCTTGCACTCAACGATTGAAAATCGTTTCCGCTTGAGAGCTATCGCCGTTTGCGGCGATAGGACGCTGGAAGCGCCGCCCTGGCTTCAGAAAAACTCCGTTCTCTGCCGGTCTGCCGTGCGGGTGATGTGGCAAGTCCGCCACCGCCCAGATCCGATTTACCACAGGCTTCGGCTTTCTCTTCAGCGCTTTATGGGGAGCGCGTTCAAGCCTTCGCCTGCTCCGTCCGGTTTTCTTCAAAACCGGACTGCGGCCCTCACGGGCTGGAAAACCGGATCTTCAGGGAGCGCTTCAGCTTGCCGCGAGGCCGCTCCGCTTTTTTCGAAGCGGACTCCTTCTTGGTTGTATCCACGACAAGTTTTGCAACCAAGCTCGACTTGAGGAATATGACACGCTATGAGCGAGCCCTCTCCCTTTAAACAACCCATTTAAAATCAAGGAAAATCTGATGGCTCCGCGCACTTCCAAAACCGCATCCGAGCAGATCGACGACATCGAAGCTCAGATTGCCAAGCTCCAGCAGAAGAAAAGGCAGGTGCTCAAAAAGCAGTCCGAGCGCGTCGCCAAGCTCGTCATGGAGAGCGGCCTCGCCGAACTCGACATTGATGAGTCTGAACTCGCCAAAGCCTTGAACGACCTCGCCGCCCGATTTCAAAAGCCGGCCGCTTCACAAGCTCACGCTGCAGCTCCGCAGAATTGAAGGGCAATTCAGAAGTCTAGAAAACCGGATAAGGCGAACACGATTGCTGGACCGCAAGAAAGACGCACGCGAAAAAATCCAGCTCGGCGGTCTCATCGTCAAAGCCGGGCTTCGCGAGACAGACAAGGCCATCCTTCTCGGCATTCTCATGGATGCATCGAAGCGCCTTGGCGACATGAATGAGCGCGACAGATGGCGCGCGATCGGAAAGGCTGCATTCAAGAATGACACTCAAAAGGGCGCTGCTGTTCCTGATCCCGATAGCCTTGATGCTGATAGCGCAATGGGGCCTCACCGGAATTGAAACCAGGCTGGCTTCTTTCGCCACGACGCAGAAAGCCTATCTGTTGCTCGGCCGGACCGGGCTTACCCTTCCCTTTCTTGTCTCTGCCGGGCTGGGCCTCATCGTTCTCTTCTCAGCGCGCGGCAGTCTCGACATCAAATGGGCTGGCTTCGGTGTGCTGACCGGCGGCCTGATGGTTTTTGCTATTGCTGCGCTACGGGAGGCGCTACGGCTCAATGCTTTCGCGGCGCAAGTACAGCCTGGGTCGGTTCTGCAGTACGCCGATCTCTATTCGATCGGTGGTGCGGTCGGAGCGCTCTTTGTCGGTCTGTTCGGTTTGAAAGTAGGCTTGAAGGGCAACAGTGCCTTCGGCGACAACCGGCCGAAACGGGTTTCCGGCCGCAGAAGCATCCACGGCGAAAGCGATTGGATGGACGGTAAGACCGCCGCGAAGATGTTTGCAGAGAACGGAGGTATCGTCATCGGAGAACGCTATCGCGTCGATCAGGACAGCGTATCGGAAATCAATTTCGATCCGCGCCACAACAACACCTGGGGCAAGGGCGGCAAGGCGCCCCTCGTCGCTTTCGACCAGGGCTTTGGATCCACACATGGCATCGTCTTCGCCGGCTCTGGAGGATACAAAACGACATCCGTGGTCATTCCCACCTGCCTCCAATATCCGGGTTCAATGATTGTTCTTGATCCGTCGACCGAAATTGCACCGATGGTGGCAGGCAGCCGCAACGCGATGGGCCAGAAGGTCATATGTCTCGATCCGAAAAACCGACAAGTCGGGTTCAATGTCCTCGACTGGATCGGTCAATTCGGCTCCTCGATGGAAGAGGACATGGCAACGGTTGCGGCCTGGCTCATGTCGGAGAAGCCGAGCATCGCCTCCGGAGCGGACGACTTCTTCCGCACCAATGCGGAACAGCTGATCACCAGCGTGATCGCCCATGTCGTCTTTTCCGACCTGGAGAATACCTCCGGCAAACGGTCGCTGCGCACGGTGCGCAGCATTCTCACCAAACCGGAAGAGAACCTGAAGGAGTTCCTGGCGGACATTCACGATACGGCGCCGAACGAGTTCGTGAAAGAACTCGTCGGCCCCTTCATCAACATGACGCCGCAAACCTTCTCCGGCGTCTATGCGACCGCCGCCAAGGAAACCCACTGGCTCTCCTATGAGACCTATGCCGCGCTCGTCTCCGGCAATACCTTCAAAACCGACATCATCGCCAACGGCCGGACAACAATCTTCCTCAACATCGATCTTTCCACCCTGGAAAATCATCCCGGCATGGCCCGGGTGATCATCGGTGCGTTTCTCAAAGCCGTTTACAACCGCGACGGAGACATCAACGGCCGGGTCTTGTTTCTTCTCGATGAGGCCGCGCGGCTCGGCTACATGCGCATCATCGAAACAGCTCGTGATGCCGGCCGCAAATATGGGATCTCGCTTCTGATGCTGTTCCAGTCGCTCGGCCAGATGCGGGAGGCCTTCGGCGGCCGCGACGCCACATCCAAGTGGTTTGAATCCGCTTCCTGGGTCTCCTTCGCCGCGGTCAACGATCCGGACACCGCGCGGTATATTTCTGAGCGCTGTGGCATGACGACAATCGAGGTCGAACAGGTCAGCCGCTCCTCACGCGGCGGGCAAGTTTCGCGAAACCGCTCCCGGCAGCTCTCTCAGCGTCCTCTCATTCAGCCGCATGAAGTTCTGCAGATGCGGTCCGATGAGCAGATTGTTTTCACCAGCGGGAATGAGCCGCTGCGGTGTGGCCGGGCGATGTTCTTTCGAAGGAAGGAGATGACTGAAAAAGTGACGGCGTCGCGGTTCGGAACAGAGCGACGGTAAGGATGCGGGAACCCTCCTGGTCCACGCCAATTGCTATGTCGGTAGATTCCGGCTCACGTCCTGCCTCTGGTGCAATATGCGGATGACCTCCAACCGGTCAACGTGATCACGGAAATAGACCATGTGCACTCCCGTAGCATACTTCAGATACCCGGCACGCACATCTACCGGCCTGCCTCGCCGGTCACCGGAAGCCAGACCAAAGCAGGCGTCCCTTATCTCGTCAAGGTAGCGATCTGCTTGATCCAGACCCCAAATCTCAACGCTGTGATCCCAAATGTGCTCAAGGTCCATTTTTGCTGCGGGAGAGAAGACAAGAACCTTCATCGGCTCTCATACTCTGCACGTTTGCGTGCCTTGAATTCATCGAAATCAAAAGGCTGGGGTTCGCCCGAGCGTTCCCCGGCAATCAACGCATCCTGCAGCGCCTTTACCTTCGCCTCATGTTCCTCCAGTAGCCGCAACCCCGCCCGCACGACGTCGCTGGCGGAGCCGTAGCGGCCTGTCTGCACCTGATCGCTGATAAACCCGGTGAAATGATCCCCAAGCGTTACGGACGTGTTCCGGGCCATTGGTGCTCTCCTATTTCTGAGGCATTCTTTAGTACCAATATGTATTACACGAAAGGCAAACAGACAAGAACGAGCTTGGAGTTGACACCGGCAATTAGTCGCTCGAATGCGGACGTCCGTGAGAACCGTTTTCACCGGGAATGACAATTCTAAAACCGAGGAGGCAATCTGCCGGTCGTCAAACAAGCCTTGGTCCGGTCGATCCGGGCCAAGGCTTTCCATCGCGAAGACGAGAAACGGCCGCCTTATAAGGGCGGCACGCTTTCGATTGTTTTGTCCTGATCCGACGCAATGACCGCAAGCTCTGCTCTCAGCATCTCCAGCTCTGCCGTTATCTGGCAGCGCTCGCCGGCATCGACAGCGTTGCGAAGCTCTGCGCGAAGTTCTTCAATCTGGATTTCAAGGTGCATCGTCATCTCCTCTTGATTGTCTTTGAAAGATGACGCCCGAAGGTGTGGCGGTGAGGCTGGGTCAGGGATCGCGCAAGCGACCGCCGGCGGCGGCGCGCGGGGGTGCCGATTTTCTGGCGTAGCCGGAAAATTGGGGGGACCGTGCGTCCTTGGGGCAGACTTGCCGCCGCACTACACTCGGGCGATCTGAGCAGACCAGGCCTCACCCGGTTTCGGCTAGAAAAGAAGGCTGCCGCGTTCGAAGCGCGACAGCCTTGTCAGCATTCGAAAAGGGAAACACGCATGAATGGTATGAATCGATTGAGGGTCATCGATTCATATAACTCATTGGACGGAGCCAGCATCGTCAGAGAGACTCTTCCCATGCCCTCACAAAAGCTCGCGCCCATCCATCTTCGCCGCATCGACCCGGCCCGGAACATGCGGCGGTTCTATTGTCTCACCGTGCAGCCCACGCTGTTTGGCGGCGCTTCGCTCATTCGCGATTGGGGGCGTATCGGAACCCGGGGACAGACGATGATGGAGACATTTGACTGCCCGGCCGATGCCACCAATGCCCTGGTGCGGATAGAGCGGACCAAGAAGCGGCGGGGATATCGGGAGACAATCGCCGGCGCCGAATAACGTCTGCACCGATCAGGTGACAGATGCGCTGTGCTCGGGTAATGGCGATCGAGGGCCCGCTTGTGGCGAGGCCCTCGTGCTGGTCGCTTAGTCGCGGTTGCCGTTCGGGCGGGACCAGATGAGCTGCAGGCCTTCCTGACCTTCCACCTCGATGAGGGTGGCGTAGATCGGAGCGGGGAAGCTCGGGTCGTCCAGCTTGACCGAGATGTAGTCGCGCTCGGTGTCTTTCGCCTGCTTCTGCCATCCGGCTCCGAGTTCGACCGAACCGGAGTAGATGCGGAACTGCGGGCCGTTTTCGGAAGGGTTTTCGACGCGCTCGAGGCGGGCCTTGACGTTGAGGGCCAGCGTCTTGATCTGACCGGTGAAGCCGTTCTTCGTGGTGGTGAATGTGCCGATGTTTGCCATTGTCTTCATTCCTTCGATGTTTCGGGCCACGACCATCGCGGCCTCGATGGCTGTCGAAGAGACCGGGAACGATCGGCGCGCATTCCAGCGGAACCGAAATGAAATGGAGGACGGCGGAAAGACACTTTCTTGGCTACCCGCGAGGAATTCGAACGCCAGTTCGAAGGGGAAGAAAGTATCTAGCCGCCGTTGCGTCAAGCCGAGCGAGGCGAAGCCGGGTCCCGGTCAGACATGCCTCAATCGAGACCGCTTTGGGCGGCGCGTATGTGACATTTTAAGGAAATGAAGACCTGCAAACGTCGTATCCGATCCACCGATCCACGGCGGCGCACGAGACGAGAATGAGCGTGCGTTATTGGCGTTGATGCCAGTCCGGGGAATTGTCGATCTTTAAGCTCCGAACAGACCGGCAATCCCTGCTTTGTCCGCGTACGTCCAGCGGCAGGTCGGGGTGGCAAAAGCTGGCGACGGAAAGGGGAACCGGTGCATATTGCATCAATGCTTCTGACACGGGCTCTCGCTTTTCCTGTGCCGTTTCAGTCGAATGGTGGTGCAGTGATCTCCTGCTGCCCTGGACCAAGTCGAGGACACTGGCCCGACTGCGCTGTGCCGCCATCATCATGGAAAGCGTCGTCGATTGTACGCCGGCACCTGGCGAAAGTACGCGCAGGTGCATGACGGAGGGCTGATTGCCCTCCGCGGTGGCATCAGTTAGGGAAAGTATCAGGCCGCCTGCCGGTCTTCGCTGACCTGTGTGGGCTGAAGAGCGTGCAGATAGGTCACCGCGCGCTGTGCATGGGCCGCCGCCTGAAAAATCGCCCGCTTGTCACCCTTGAGGACATTGAGCCAGGACTGAAGGTAGCTGGCGTGATCCGGCCGGGGCTCGAGCTCCGGCGCGATGCCGAGATCGGCGCAGAGAAAACAGCTTCCGAGTTCGGCCACGAGCTCTTCGCGTGCACGTTCGGTGCGGTCCTTGTGGTAACGTGACAGGTCGCGTCCGACCCTGCTTTCTGGTGCAGTCCAGTGGACATGCTCGTGGCTGAGGACAGCGACGTAGGATGCAGCGTCCCGAAACGTCTCGAAGGGCGGCATCTGGATGTGATCGCTTGCCGGCGCGTAGAAGGCTTTCGATCCGCCGTGGCGGATGATCGCACCGGTGTTGGCGAAGAACCGGTCCGCGTACTCGATCCGTTCGACCGGATCGATGACCTTGTCGGGCCGGTGGTAATAGTGGTCCGGAAGCCCGTCGATCTGGTCGCAGTTGAAGACCGTGTACGTCTTCAGAAACGGGATATCGCGTTCGACCTCATCGCCGCGGGAATCCGTTTCGGTCTTGGTGAAGCGGCTGGCATAGACGACGGTTGCGCCGGTCTCGCCCTTACGGACCTGCGCGCCGATCTGGCTGGCCTGCCGGTAAGTCATCCAGAGCGGTGCTTCAAAGCCGCGGGCCAGGCTCTCCGACCAGAGCAGCAGAACGTTGATGCCCGTGTATGGCTCGCCTGTGTGTCTGAGCGGCCGTGTGATCCGGCCATTGAGCCTTCCCGCGCTCCAGGGTTTTATCCAGGGGCGGGCTCCCTTCTCAAGATCTGCAACGATTTTGTCCGTGATCCGCCCGTAGATGTCGACGCGCGGACTTTTCTCTTTCCTTTTCATTTCCAAACCTCCTGAATTCAGGACCACGCCGATCGCGGTCCGTCACGGGGTCCGAAATGGCGGAGCTGAAGGCAGGAGCTGCACCCGAGCAGGGGTCCCATTGCGCATAGCGCGGCGGGGTGGTGAAGGGCCGGAACGCAGAGGAGGACGGCAACGCCGTTGCAGCTGCTGCCGGCTCCGCCCGGACTTTCCCGGGACGGGCCGCGGTCGGTGCTGCCGCGCAGCGGAAAAAGCGGCGCCAGGCGCCGCCATCAAGAATAAGTTGGGTCGTCAGTGGACGGAGTAGCCACCGCTGTAGGGGTCGTACTCGAAGACCACTTCGACATCGGCGTCTTCGATCTCGTCTGCCGGTAGGACGCCGTATTCACCGCCGGATTTAAAGAGGACGATCGGAGTCATGAGGGTGCGGGCGAGGTTCCAGGCGTGCTTCTGGGCGAGGGAAAGATCGTGCTGCATTTGAGGGCTCCATCGTTGGAGCGGGCCAATTCCCGCTCTTGATGGCTCCGTCAGTGTGCGGCTTAGCGGACGCGATCACCGCGCAGGCCAAAGCCAAGCGGCCGCAGCTCGCTAGCGGACCCTTTACGGGTTGATCGTGGAAGTCCGCGCCGTACCAGGAATGCCATCTCTCAAAGAGCGGGATTGGATTGCTTTATATGAAGCACCAGGGGTGTGTACGCTCTATTGCCGCAGAGTTCGGAAAGATTGATCAACCGACACTTTTGTCGTTGATTAGTACCGTCTACGATGAACTGAGTTGCAGGTATCCAAGACCAGACGTTCCCTACCTCTGCTAGTTAAAGCAGCGCGTTTAGGTCTCATTCCTGACGTAAAGAATTGTGCGTGACATTGGGCGATTGAGCAATTTTTTGTTGTTAAATAAGCGACCCCACTCTTATTGATAGGTAAAGGATTTTAATGCAATCTATTTTCTTTCGCTGAGAGAGTTTTTGGGAGTAAGCACTTGGCGGGGCATCAATATTCCGGAGACGTCGATAGGTTCATTGACAGATGGTCAGGTAGCGAAGGCGGTCAGGAACGTGCGAACTACGCACTGTTTCTGTCAGAGCTGTGTGATGTACTCGAGGTCGCCAGGCCCGAGCCAGCGTCAGCCGCGCACGAAAACAACGACTATGTGTTTGAACGCACAGTTAAAAGTCAATCGTTTGACGAGTCATTCAAACGGGGTCGCATTGATCTTTACAAACGTGGTTGTTTTATTCTGGAAGCCAAACAGACGCGTATTCGAGAGGTAGCCGCCAACACACCGGGCCAGGGTGACCTGTTTCAAATTGAGAATGCTGCGAGCTCTCAAACCGCACATGGTTGGGACGTTGTCATGACCAGCGCACGCAAGCAAGCGGAGGCATATGCGCGCAAGCTACCTGATGATCATCCGTATCCTCCATTCATTCTGACTTGTGATGTAGGGCGGCTCATCGAAGTGTTCGCCGACTTTTCCGAAACAGGACGGCATTATAGTCCTTTTCCAGATTCAAACGCCTTCCGCATTCATCTTGAAGACCTGAGAATCCCTGCCATACGACAACGGTTGGCCATGATTTGGTGCGACCCACACAAATTGGACCCTGCCAAGCAAAGCGCCAAGGTGACACGAGAAATTGCCGCCAGGCTGGCTGATGTGTCCAAAGCGCTAGAGGACAGGGGGCATGAAGCCAGTGAAGTGGCGCATTTCCTGATGCGCTGCCTGTTCACGATGTTTGTAGAAGATGTCGGATTGATCCCGCACGATGGTTTCACAAAAATCCTTGATGCGTGTGTCGAAAATCCTAAACGGTTTGCGCCCGATATGGAGCACCTGTGGCAAACCATGGACAAGGGTGAATACTCGCCGGTGATCGGCGAACAAATCCTTCGGTTCAATGGAAAGCTCTTCAAAAATGCTTCTGCACTCCGTCTAGAGGAGAACGAAATCTCTCTGCTTCGTCAGGCTGCGCAAGCAGATTGGCGGGATCTGGAGCCAGCGATTTTTGGTTCGCTGTTCGAAAAGGCACTTGACCCAGCGGAGCGAAAACGGCTTGGGGCACACTACACGCCGCGCCCTCACGTCGAACGCTTGGTGAACGCGACTATTTTGGAACCGCTTCAGGAAGACTGGTCTGACGTCAAGACAGTTGCCGCCAAGGAATTGCGAGCGGGTTCAAAGGCCAATGCGATCAATGAAATCTTAGCCTTCTTGCGAAAACTCGCAAGTATCAGGATCCTTGATCCAGCCTGTGGTACTGGTAATTTCTTGTATGTCGCGCTCATGCAAATGAAGCAGCTTGAGGGCGATGTTCTCACGGTGCTGGAAGATCTCGGCGGGGAGAATTCGGTCAAACGATTTCGAGAAATCTCGGTTATGCCCGAACAGTTTCTCGGGATGGAGATAAACAGTCGTGCTGTGCGAATTGCTGAACTGGTTTTATGGATTGGATATCTTCAGTGGCATCTTAAAACACGAAAAGGGCCGCCACCCGAACCTGTCATCCACGACAGTGATCATGTGATAGAAAAAGACGCCGTGCTCACTTGGGACGGCTATCCAGAACGTCCGCTCAAACGGGACGCGACCGGTAAACCGGTTCAAAAATATGGGGCGGATGGTGCTATTGATCCTGTATTTCTTTTGGCCAATCCACGCGTTCCCGTATGGCTTGATGCTGACTTTATTGTGGGAAATCCGCCGTTTATTGGCGGTAAAGATCTTCGCGCTCGACTTGGCGGCGACTACGCCGAAGCCTTGTGGAAGGCGCATCCCACGATAAATAATTCCGCAGACTTCGTGATGTATTGGTGGGACGCCTGCGCACGCCTGCTCGCGTCAAAGAAAACGAGACTTCGCCGTTTCGGCCTTGTGACCACGAACTCTATCACTCAAGTCTTCCAGCGGCGCGTCGTCGATCAACATTTGAACTCGAAAAAGCCGGTATCACTGGTGATGGCCATTCCGGACCATCCTTGGACAAAAGCCAGTAAGGATGCCGCAGCAGTGCGCATCGCCATGACTGTAGCTGCCGCAGGCGAACACGAAGGGGTGCTTGGCACAGTCACATCTGAAACTGGATTAGAGACGGACGACCCCAAGATTGGAATGATGATGACGAGAGGCAGGATCAATGCGGATCTAACCGTTGGGGTGGATGTTACAACTGTGAAGGGCCTTCTCTCTAACGCTGCCCTTTGTTCGCCCGGAGTGAAGCTTCATGGAGATGGATTCATTATTTCGGACACCAAAGCCATTGAGTTGGGCCTCGGTCGGAGAGAGGGTCTGGAGCACCATATTCGGGATTACCGGAACGGGCGCGATCTGACGTCGCGACCTCGTAGAGTAAAGGCAATTGACCTATTCGGACTGTCCAAGGATGAGGTT
The DNA here is from genome assembly GCF_027359675.1 of Roseibium sp. Sym1. Lineage (NCBI taxonomy): Bacteria > Pseudomonadati > Pseudomonadota > Alphaproteobacteria > Hyphomicrobiales > Stappiaceae > Roseibium > Roseibium sp. Sym1. The sequence goes on along the minus strand of NZ_CP114788.1, from coordinate 65,731 downwards.
CGGCATAGGTTTCCTGAGGTGTACCAGCATCTTTTGATTACCGTAAGGAGCCAGCGAGAAATACAATTTCTAAAATCTCCGACGAAAGATGCTGCGAGCTATTTAGAAAAGTGGTTAGAATTCGGGAAACCCAGAACTGAACTACGGCCCGCGCTCGAAGACTTACCACGTTACATTGCGACTGTTGAAACTGCGAAGCATCGGGTGTTTCAGTTTTTGGATGCCGATATCTTGCCTGACAATATGTTGGTGGCGATAAGCTCCGGCGACGCTTTTCATCTTGGCGTACTCTCGTCGAGTATTCATAGGCTCTGGACCGCCAAACAGGGTGGCGCACTTGAGGATCGACCACGATATACGAAATCGCGTTGCTTCGATCCCTTCCCATTTCCGGAAACACCAGACGCTCTGAAACGAAGAATCCGACTCGTTGCCGAAGAATTGGATACTACTCGCAAACAGGTTTTAGAAGAGTATCCCGACCTTACTTTGACAGGATTATATAATGTATTGGAAAAACTCTACTTGCCACCAAGCGGTTTAAATAACAAGGACGAAGATGTCTGCCAGAGGGGGCGAGGCCTGATCCTCAAGGAGCTTCACGAGGAACTTGATGAGCTTGTGTTTCAAGCTTACGGATGGCCTAAAACCTTGAGCGATCAGGAAATATTGGGACGATTGGTGGAACTCAATACAGCGCGTGCGGCAGATGAACGGCGAGGGTTCATACGGTGGTTGCGCCCAGACTATCAAATTGACAAGTTCGGCCCGTTGGCGCACAGGGCGGACAAAGTTCAGACACTTGCGGTCGCGAGCGAAAAAAGAAAGAAACGGCCGTTCCCCAAAAAAGCGGCGGATCAAGCCGCCGAAATACGCAACTTAATGCTGGACGCCGAAGAGCCTGTCAGTGTGATGGATCTCGCATCAAGATATTCAAATTCGCGAAAAGTTGCCGATGATATTCAGGAACTGCTGAAAGCGCGTTGTGCTCTGGGCGAGGCAGAAAGTCACGACGGAGGACAAAGATACACAGCTGTTAGAGCTTGATTTACACCTGCGCATCTGCAGATGAAACAAACGTTCAATTCTGCTTTGAAGGACCCTACACTTAGGAGCTAAGCAAAGTTGCGCGCTGCAATTTTACGCACAGACAATCTTGGTAGAAATCGGAATCTTTCGGTGAGAACCCAAAGAACGATGACATTTAGTGATGTTCGACTTCATTCGCGTCGCGGCGCATGAACTTGAACGGGCGGAGCCGTAGCCCCGCCCCGACGGCTCACCCAAACGCCGCCATCTGCAATTCAGCCGCTTTCCGGTCGACGGACTGGCCGGGATTTTCGACCTGGCGCTGGAAGGGTTTCCAGGCCTCGCCGACAACGTCTTCATAGGCGGCCACGACGCCCTCGGCCGCACAGCGGAGCGCATGGGCCTGAAGTCCCATGTCAGCGGCGAACTCGCGTTTGCGCTGAGCAGCGCCGTCGAAACCGACGGGACCGTCGAGGTCCTCGTCACGCGTGTCATTGGCACCTTTGGCTGTCGCATCGCGTGCCTCGGTCACTGCCTTTGAATAGAACTGGCCGGCGCCGTGGGCGGAGCCGACATAGGATCCGACAATGCGCTGGAGATGGATCTGCATTGCCCGGTTGCCGAGGCCTTCATTGAGGGAGTCGGATGTATCGATGATCATCTGATGATGGAGATCGCGGATGCCGTCGCTGTCGATGACGGGAAGACCGAAGCTTTCAGAGATGAGGGAAGCCTGGGCACTGTCGGGGCAAGTGTGCCGGACCATTTCGAGGGTCGCAGCCTTGCGGAGCTGGACGACCTTGCCGGATTGACGGGAGGGACGGGCGTTGCTGGACATGGGAGTTCCTTTCCTTCGACGTTGGACCGAAGGCTTAAGCCGACCCCTGCCGGCCCTCCCTTCGGGCGCGGGCAAAAGAACCCGGCGGAAAGACGGAGGCATCAAGGTCCGCGCGGAACCAAGACAAGCGAACCTGTCCTGCGGGCCAGCAGGGCTTCTCAAGACCTGGCGCAGTCCCGCGGGACAGGTTTGACGAGGATGGGGCGTGTGGCCGCCCCGCGGCGCGTTAGCGGCCTTGAAGGCTCCGGCCGCCGGTTTACGGCCGCGTCCAGAACCGAAGGGAGGCCGGCAGGGGTGGCATTCCACCGGCGCCCATCATGAAGGGAATGACCGGTGCCCCCGCAAATGCCCCTTCCCTCACAATACGAGTTGCGCATCCGGTCCGGCAGCAGACCCCTCAATCGTGACCTTCGCCCTGACGGCTACGATCGCCTGCTCCTGCCTGGACAGCTTTCGGGTGAGTGCATCGATTTCGCCGCGGCGCTCGAAACTGAGCTGATCGAGATACTCCCGAAACAAGACGTCGTCGGACCGTGTCCAGCGGGAGCGGCCACGCGGATGCGATCTTGCCTTGGCCTTGGCCTTGGCCTGGGCGCTGATCGTCATGCGTTCGGCCCGTGCCGCGATCTGGCGTTCAATCAGATCCAGATGCGCCTTTGTCTGGCGGCGCGCGGTTTCCATTCGGCGGAGAAGAAGCAAACGGGTCATGGCGAACTCGGCCTCCACCCAATGAAGCTCGAAGGGCCGTCGTATGCATCGTGCCGGGCCGGATCGACGACGAAACCGAAACGGCCGATCTCGTATTCCGCAGCTGGAACGAGGAACCGGCGTTCCTCAGTCTTTGGCCCTCGCGCGCCGCCGGGCGTTGCAATGACCTCCACAAAACCGTGGTGCTGCTCCGCCCTTATGGCGGAGATGACGATCCAGTCGCCAGCATGACGTGCATGAAACGCGCGCCGATCCTTTTCGTGAGACTGGCCGGGTTCGAGCACGGTGCCAAAAATCACTTCCCAGGCATCCGGCCAGCTGTCTTTCACGGTCTGCTCGGCGCTCCGCCGCTCGAAGCTTGTGAAGAGGTGCGGAAGGGTCAGCGCAACAATCGCCCATTCGGCATCTTCCTCGTACCAGCCGCCTTGCCGGCGAAGACCCCGGTCGACCTTCGCGTTGCGGTCGGCGGAGAGATGGAAACCTCCATGAGCAGCGGTCGAATGGCAGACCACTCTCTCGCCAAAGACCGTCGCCCCCTGCGACGGTCCCCATGGCGTGTTCGCGTGGCAGCGAACCTCCCGGCGTCCGAGGGCACGCTTTTCGCGGGCGTGCCCGGCCTGTTCGAGCACCTTGGCGCGGAACGCCTCTTCGCCGGCAAGCTCTCCGCCATGCCCGTAAAAATCATTGCGAACGAGCTCGGCGAGCGGCCGGCGCACGCACCAGGCCGTGGCCAGAAAGCAAGTTTCGACGCGGCCGGGCACCATGGCGAAAGCAGTATCGCCGACGCGCGCAACGGGAATGCCTTCGGCGCTGGTGGCAAATTGAACGTCCGGCAGCGCTATCGTATCGGGTTCTGACTGAGCGAAGGTCATGCTGCCCTCCCCTCGCCGCGATCGGCGGCAACTTCGTCGGTGGTCACTTCGTGCAGCACGGCGTTGGGATAGCCGTGACGCGACAGCCATTCATCCGCCGCTTGCCGGTCTCCCGCGACATGAACCAGTTCGCAGGCGTCGCCGGGGCGGTCAAGCACGAGGATCGAACCGGCTGCAGGCCGTTCGATGACCGAGAAGTCAAGCGCGCTCATGACTGAGAACGTTCGAAAGACCCTGAGCACCACGACAGCCTTGCTGCCGAAATCCCCCACATGAAGCGTAAAGCTGGCCGGGATCGGCGTATTGCCAACAATGACACCGGCTTGTTTCTTCACCAGCCGGCCGGTGTTGTTGTTGCGCTCCCACGCCTGAAGTTTACGGCGGTGCCGTTCGGGCGGACGGGGCGTACAGTCGGAGAAGCGGATGATCGCACCAAGAGGGATATTATCGAAAATGGACTGAGCGGACATAGGCGATGTCCTCCTGTTCTATTGATTGGAAACGAAAACGCCACCGGACGATGCCGGCGGCGCGAACTGCATCGGTAAGGAAAAAGACCGTTATTCGGCGGCTTCGAGAAAAGCCTCAGGGACGGTGGTGAGGCCGGTATCTCCCGCCTCCGTCTCATCGGCAGGAGCTTCCATGTCGCCCGCGTCCTCGTCCTGATCTTCGACGATCTCGTTGCGTGCCTTCCAGTCGGCAAGTTCATTCGCGTCAGGCGCAAACAGCGCGGACGCATGGACAAAGCTCGCTTCCCTGAAATGCTCGACGAGGGCGGCACGGGTCTCGCGCACCTTGTTGCGCGGCTGCACCGACGTTTCCGCGCAAGCCGCCTCAAGCGCCTGCCGGGAGAGGCAGAGGAGGAAATCTTCCGTCCCCATATTGGGCAGGAAGCTGTCGGCCCCGACGACGTCGCCGGCGATGCGCGAGACAATGCCGCTGTTCGACATGTTGCGACGGCACGACAGCACCTCGACCAACACCGATCGCACCGCGACCCTGAGCCCATCCATGTCGAAAGACAACTTGCCGGTTTCATCGACGAGCGAGGCGGCAAGGGGTGCTATTCTGTTGCGGAAGGAGATGGAATTGCCGGTCCCCGTATCGACGCGGACATTGTTGCCGGCAAAGGCGATGACGAGCAGCGCCATCAGCGTGTCGTCCTCGATCGGTGCACGGCCGAGCGCCTCGTGAAGCGCGTCGGTGCGGAAGTCGCCGATCATGTCCTGGCCCTTCTGGGTAACGTCCGGGCGCTGCGCCGGCAGGGCAGCGGCACCACCCTCCTCCGTCTTGTCACTCGACTGTTTTCCGGTGACCGCCTTCGGCTCGGGCATCCGGTAGACCACCGACTGCACCTTGCCGTCGCGGTCGAGATACATCGCCGTATGGTCAGATTTTTTTGGCTTTCCATAAACCCGCTCGGCCTTCTTCGGCAGGTCCGGCCCGTTCCAGCCGCTGACTTCGGTGATGATGCCGCCCTTCGGCAGATTGTTGGTCATCCATTCCTGCTGGGCGCCGAGAAAGGCCTCGACATCAGTCGTGTAGCGGCTGTCTTCGTCGGCCGGAGCGAACAGGTCCTCCACCCAGGCGATGCCGTAAGCCTGCGCAAGCTCATCATCGAAGCTGGCGTCACGGGCATACATGCGGGTCTTGGAGAGACCGTTGGCGACCGACCACCAGGAGGTTGTCTCGTCTCGCTTCGGCTTGTGCGCTTTCCAGACTTGCTTTTGCTCATCGAGCGAGGCTGCCGCGATCGTCCGGAGCTGACGCTCGTCGGGCATGTCGCCCCTGGCCATCTGGTCGAGCATGGCGGGCAGAACGTTGGCGAGAAGCCGGAGTTTCCTGATCTGGCGAACGGGAAGCGAAAGCGCTGCCGCGATGCCTTCCTCACTCCAGGCGAGCGCGACCAGCCGCTCGATAGCTCGCCACTGGTCGACCGGGTTGAGCGGTTCGCGGGCGATATTCTCGACCATGGAGCGCATGGCGCCGCCGTCCTCGGCCGCATTGTCCACAAGCACCTCGATTTCGTCGAATTCGGCGGCGATCGCGCCTCTGGTACGGCGGTGACCGGCCTGAATGATGAAGCTGTTGCCGCCATCAGTTTCGGGAGAGACCACCGGTGGCTGGATGATGCCGACGGCCTTGATGGTGGCCAGCATCAGGGCATCGGCTTGCGGGCTCGATTTCGATCGGCGGGCATCGTCGGGATTGTCCTTCAGCGCACGCGGATCGATCTTCATGAGATGCATGGGAAGCTCCTTTTCGGGATTAATGTGGACCCGGCACGGCGCCGGCTCCCTTTCTGGTCTTCTTCCTGAAGACATCCCCCGGACCGCGGAGCGTGCGGGCCGGTGCAACTGCGGCCGAGCATCCCTGCCCGGCAGGACGAGCGGGGCTGACAGCCCTGCGAAGAACGACGGGCCGGGATGGCGAGAGGCGCGGTTGAGCGAAAGCGTCACCGGTTCGACCGATCTGTGACCGGTTCCCTTCCCTTCCTCCCCCTTCTCCATTCCTCCTTCGCAGGCGGAATGTTCGAAATTGAGCGCAAGGGGCAGGCAATAGAGGATCTGTTTGACCCTGCGGATTCTGAGCTTCTATTGAATGCCGCTTATAATGACGCTATATTGCGACTAAATTAGCGGCAAATATGTGGAGCAACATCATGGATCTCGCAGCCTATTCGGATCACGGGCTGTTTGCGCCGAACAAGATCGCCAAGGCATTTCGTACGACCAGCGAGGAAATCGCGCGAACCGTCGGTCTCGGCAAGGATGCGGTACAGCGCAAGGATCGGGTGCGTTCCGACAAGACCCAGCGCCGGTTGCGCGAGATGGTCGAGATCGTCAACAAGGTAGAGCCGCGCTTCGGGTCCGCCCTGATGGCTTATGCCTGGTTTCGCTCAGAGCCGCTGTCCGGATTTTCGGGGCGGACGGCCATGCAGCTGGTGCGGGAAGGCCGAGCCGAGGAGGTTCTTGACTTCATCGACGCGGTCGACGCCGGCGTTTACGCCTGAGAGCGATGGTCAGCTATTCCGGAAAACTCTACCGGGCGCTCAATCCGGTCTATGCGCGCGAGCCGATGTCCGGGCGGGGAGCCGCACTTTATGGCGGCCGGTTCAACCCCAAAGGTGTACCCGCGCTCTACACGTCGACATCGGTGCTGACAGCCTTGCGGGAAGCCAACCAGGTTGGCGATCTGCAGCCGACCACGCTTGTCTGCTACCGGGCGAAGATCGAGATGGTCTTCGATACAACCGACATGGCAGCCCTTGAAGCCGCAGGACTCGATGAGGTCGCCCTGGCCGATCCCGCCTGGCGCGACCAAATGAAGACCAAGGGACAAGCACGGACCCAGCGCTTTGCGAGCGATCTGATCACTGCCGGCCATAATGGGCTGCTCGTTCGCAGCTTTGCCAAGGGGGCCGGTCCCGGTGACATGAACCTGGTGCTCTGGAAATGGGGACCCTCCGCACCTTGTTGCCTGGAACTGATCGATGACGAGGATCGATTGCGTTAGGGACCATCACGTCACGCCGCCTGCTCAGAGGGTACTGCCACCGTTGCAACGTCATCGGCGAGGTTTCTCTCGATTTCAGCGAGCTGCCGGCGTTTCTCCGCAAGTTCCTCTTCGAATCCGAATTCCCCGCCCTGGCGAGACTGGTAGGAGGCAAGCCGGCGCTTTGCATCGTCGAGCCGGAAGCGGTATTGCGCCCGCTCCTCCTCGAAATCGGAAAGCACGTGCTCGATGCGCGACACCGCGCCGAGCGGCGTGACGGTCAGGGCAAGATCGATCCCGGTCTCCGCGCCGCATCTCGCAAGCGTGACGTCATAGCGGAAATCGTCCTGGCCGAAACGCTGGCCGGAGAAGATCAGGTCGAAACCGCCGATGGCCGCGAGGGTTGTCTCGTCCTCCTCCCGCAGATGCACGAGGGTCATGATTTCCTTCATGAGAGCACGGCCGGCGGGCTTGCGCTCGGTGAAGGACTGTCCGCCGACGGTCATTGCGAAGGCATCGCCACTGGTCGGGATCCTGCGTTCGATGTCCTTGCCGATCTCGGCGATCCGCCGGGTGTAGAGTTCGATGTCGCGTTCGGCATTGCGGATCTGGCGGCGAACGGCGAATTGATCGTCGCGGTGCGCAGCGCGCAATCGCTCGAGCCGGGCGATGTCGGCTTCCAGCCCCGCCTTTTGCATCAGGCGCTGATCGCCGGAAGCAATTGCCTTCGCCATGGCGAACTGGTTGGCCTGCCCTTCGCCCAAATCTTCGAGCCGGCGAACGGATGTATCGCCGGAGAGCGCCGCGGCAATGAAGCGGGCTTTGCGCTCGTTGTTCTGCCACATCTGCGCGTCCATCGAGCCTTCGGTGGCATAGGCAAAGATATCGATCTCGTCATGCTGATTTCCCTGCCGCTCGATACGGCCTTCGCGCTGCTCGATCTGGGAGGGCAGCCACGGCACATCGAGATGGTGGAGCGCCTTCAGGCGAAGCTGGGCATTCACCCCGGTCCCCATCGTCTCGGACGAGCCGATCAGGAAGCGGACCTTGCCGGCATTGACGTCGGCAAAGAGCCGCTGCTTGGCCTCTGTCTTCTTGTAATCCTGCATGAAGGCGATTTCGGAGGCAGGGACCCCGCGTCGGACGAGTTCGTCGCGGATCCAGCGATAGGCGGAAAAGCCGCGGGACTTCTCGACGTTGATCGTGCCGAGATCGGAGAAGATCATCTGCGCCGCGCCGGGTAGGTCGAAGGGCACGCCCTCGCGGGTCAGATACTCGTTTTCGCCAGTTTCCTTCCAAATGCGGATGCTGTTCTCGATAAGCTTGTTGAGCTTGTTATCCGGTTCATTCTCCTCGCCGAAGTCGACCAGCCTGAGATCGATCGCAGCATGCCGTCCATCAGTGATGACGGAGAGCAAAATATCGTCGCCGGGCTTTGCAGGTCCTTCGCGCTTTTCGATCGCCTGGATCCGCGCCTCAAGGACCTGCTGGTAGAGCTTGAAGTCCTTGGTCGGCTTGGCGGTGATGATCTGGCGCTTGCCCGTCGAGAGCGCGGGGACTTTCACATATTGCTTCAGGTCGGCGGGGAGCACGACGTCTGCAAAGGAGCGGAACATCGCGATCAGTTCCGGTACGTTGACGAAGGTGGCAAAGCGCGAGACGGGCTTGTATTTGCCGGACGGTTGCAGTTCAAGCTCGGTCGCCACATCGCCGAAGGTCGAGGCCCAGGCGTCAAATTCGTGCAGGCCACGCTCCTTCAAGGCATCAAACCCAAGGAACCGCTGCACGGAGAACATTTCTCCGAGCGTATTGGTGATCGGCGTGCCGGACGCCAGCACCAGTGCCCGGCCGGGGTTCTTGGTTTCGATGAGTCGGGATTTCACATAGAGATCCCAGGCGCGCTGCGAGCCGTTCGGATCGACGCCCTTCAGGGTGGACATGTTGGTCGCAAAGGAGAGTTTCCGGAACTCCTGGGCCTCGTCGACGATGATCTGATCAATCCCGATCTCGGAGATGGTGAGGAGGTCGTCCTTGACCGAGCCGAGGGATTCCAGCCGATCCCGCAATCCCTCTTTCAGCCGTTCCAGGCGCTTGCGCGACACCCGGTCGTCGCTTTCGACCCGGGTGAGCAGATCTTCGTAGACGCCAAGTTCATCCTCGATCATCTGCTTTTCGAAAGCGGCCGGAACGGCGATGAATTTGAAGGCAGAATGAGTGATGATGATCGCGTCCCAGGAGGCCATTGCGGCGCGCGACAGGAAGCGGTGCCGCTTGTCTTTGGAAAAATTCGTCTCGTCGGCGACGAGGATACGGGCTGTCGGATAGAGCGCGAGGAATTCGCGGGCGGCCTGCGCCAGGCAATGACCGGGCACGACCAGCATGGCTTTCGAGATCAGACCGAGCCGGCGCTGTTCCATGATGGCGGCCGCCATCGTCATGGTCTTGCCGGCGCCGACGGCGTGGGCGAGATAGGTCGCACCCGCCGATATGATGCGCCAGATACCGCGTTTCTGGTGACCGTAAAGACCAAAGGCGCCGGAGGCGCCCGGGAGCTGGAGATGGTCCCCGTTGAAGGATCGGGGGGCGATGTTGTTGAAAGTGTCGTTGTAGACCCGTGCCAGCCGGTCGGTCCGATCCGGATCGGACCAGACCCAGCTCTGGAACGCGGTCTTGATCCTGGCGAGTTTTTCTTTCGCGGCCTCGGTGTCGACGACATTCAAAACCCGGCGCTCGCTGTCCCCTTCCCTGATCGTGTCGAAGATCTGCGGCACCCGGCTGTTGAGCGCATCGGCAATGAGCTCGCCGGCATGCCGGCGTTTGGTGCCCCATTCGGAAGTGCCCTCAGCCCGGAATGCGAGCATTCGGGCGTCGACCGTCCAGGAGGCCAGTTCAGCTAGGTGGTGAATGCGGATATCCACTCCCATCGTCTCCTTCACGAAATCGACGACGTCACTGGCGGGGATCCAGGGAGCCCCAAGACGCGCGGTGATGTCCGAGGGGCTGAGATCGGCCGGCTGCACCGCTTCAAGCGCTTCGACATTGCGTTTGTAAGCCGGGTCGAGTTCGGCGGCTGCTTGCGCCATCGCCAGCTTGTCGCGCACCGGACCTGAGAGATAGGCGTCCGAGGCCTGCCAGGATCCATCCGCCGGATCGCGGTAGATCGCGCTGCCAAGCTCCTCGATCACAGTTGTGCGGTCCTCATGCAGAAGCTCGGCAATATGGTCGAGATCGACACGGCCACGCTCGTTGAGGACGACGGCGAGCGCATCGGCGGCATTGGTAATGACTGGGGCGACCTGCGGAGCAATCACCCGTTCGGAGAAAATCGGACCGGGCTTCGCCGTATCCGTGTCGAGATCGTAGGTCTCGATGGAGGCGACAAGCCAGCAATCCGGATCGTCGAGGAAAGGCTGCAGGTTCGGTCGACGATGCGTCTCGCGGGTTTCGCCGGTCTCGACGTTCTCTGCGATCGAGACCCTGGTATGATTGATCGGACCGAAGTCGCGCACGAAGCTCGACCAGGCGATGCGGAGCTTCACCTGAAGATCTCGCCACGGCTGATCGGTCTCCTGGGCTTTCAGCACAGCACGCACGGCGTCGCGGATCGGGATCAGTTTTTTGACGATGTTGATCTGCTTTTCCGAGAGACCCTCGCCGGACCGTCCCTCGCGGACGAGAACCGGGCTGGGCTTGCCGTCGATCACCTGCATGAGGCCTTTCGAGGTGTCGAAGAAAAAGCTGCCTTCGCGGACATGGGGCTCCTCGGGCCTGGCGACTTCGCACCCTGCCGGGCAAAGCTCGAGATCGAAATCGATCGCGTCGGGCTCGCCGTCATAGAGAGCTTCCGGAAGAGAAAGGATGGCCGTATCCAGATCAGCCTCGAGGTCGCCTTCGTTGGAAAGGCAGGTATAGGTTTCACCGAAGGGACCGGATGTGGTGGCGTGGCGGCCGAGTACATTGTCCGGATGCTCGGCGAACCAGCGATTGACGCGGATGGCCTCAATGTCCTCGCTGGCGGGAACGACCTCGGCCAGATCCAGCCAGGCCGTGCCCCTATTTGGCTCGCCCGGCTTGCGCTTGCGAAAGAACAAGATGTCGACGACGACGTCTGTGCCCGCGTCCTGCCGAAAACTTCCTTCCGGCAGGCGGATCGCCGCGATCAGATCGGCGGATTTGGAGATGTGTTCGCGAGCGGTTGGATCCGCCTTGTCCATCGTGCCGGACGAGGTGACGAAGGCGGCGAGCGCGCCGGGTTTCAGAAGATCGATCGACCGGGCGATGAAATAATCATGCAGCCGCAGTCCCTTTGAGCGAAGGGCGCGATCGGAGCGCACGGTCCGGTCGGAAAAGGGCGGATTGCCAATAGCGAGATCGAAATGCGCCGGCAGATCGGTGCGCGCGAAATCGCCCTCGACGATCCGGGCAACCGGCTGCAGCAGCCGGGCGATCCGTGAGGTCACGGGATCGAGCTCAACGCCGGTGACGAAAGAGGTTTCACGCAAAGTCTCCGGCATCAAAGCCGGGAACAGTCCCGTGCCGATCCCCGGTTCAAGCACGCGTCCGCCACGCCAGCCAAGGCGTTCCAGTCCCTTCCACATCGCCCAGATGATGAATTCCGGCGTGAAATGCGCATATTGCGTGCAGCGGGCAAGCGAGGCGTAATCGGTTTCGCTCACCGCCTCCTGCAAGCCCTCGCCAAGGTCTTCCCAACCTTCACGGAACCTGTCTTCGCCCGGCCGGGTGAAGACGGCATTGGCGAGATCGGAGGCGCCGAAGCCGGTAAAGCGGATGAGACGCGCCTGTTCTTCCCTACTCGCAGGCCGGTCCTCGGCCGCGATCGACGTCGCAAGCTGGATCGCCTCGAGATTGTCGCGGGCGCGGGCCTTCCAGCCCTTCGCCAGTGCGCGGCTTCCGGAAAGATGGAAGTTGCTGCCGCGCTCAGACACTTCAGCGGACTGCCGCTCAGTCAGCTGCCGGCTTTTGGGCTGCCTGACCGTCTCGGTCGCTGGCGGTCGGGCAGTGTCGTCTGGCTCAATCAGTGGGATTTCGGCAAAGGCGGTCACACCGAAGCCCAGACCGGAAGAGAGCGTGTTTTGCGAACTACCGAACGGGTCGAGATTGAAGGGATCGTGGTCTGCCATGGTGGGTTTCTCCTGGAATGCGGGCGCACGAGACCGCACCACCTGGCGAACCGGCGGCGTTGGAAACGTGCGGGATTGAAAAAAGGGGTTAGCGTGTGATCAGCGAGAACGAGATGTCATTCTCGGTAAGTTGGATGCCGAGATGGGTGGCCTTCGGCTTCCGGTCAAAGCTTGGAATGAGCAGATCGGCATCGATAAACTCGACGCCATCGTCGCCTCCGAAGTGCCGGCGCTTGTAGTCCCACCAGTCGGGATTGGCCTTCGGATCGCATTCGTTTGCGTAGACGACGAGCGGTTTTTGTCCCTCGGCAAGCTTGCCGTTCGACATCACGTACACTCCTTCGTCGCCCACCAGCCAGAACCCAGGCTTCTCACGCTCGTCTTGCCCCTCGCCAAAATAGGGATTGCGGAAACCGCCATTTGCGGCGGCATCTGCTTCACCGCGCGCAATGACCTTGCGGACCGCAGAAATTACAAATGTGAACATGGCGCACCTCACGCAGCTTGCACGTGCGGCAGGTGGCGCAGTTGAACGGGCAGCTTTTCCGAGATCTGCGCGTCGCTCAGGGTTTCGAGCAGTTGAAACCGCGTCCCCGGCCGACTGTGCACGAAAACCGTGCGCTTGCCGCGATGCTTGAGATGGAAGTCCTCGCCGGCATATCCGCGATAATCGTCATGGGTGGCACTCCAGATATGCTCGAGCCGCTCGTCGCGGGTCATCGCCTTGACCGGCCAGCGCTCGCGCTCGGCGATGGCCCCGCGCATGGCATATGGGGAGCGGGGATCGGACAGATCGCAATAGGCGTGGAAGAACCGCATCGCGCCGTTGATGCGCAATGTATAAAAGACGCTGGTGACGCTGCCGGTCAGGAATTCGCGCATGGCGAACATGTCCCCGCGCATCCAGAGAGGCGGCAGGATGTCGAGCATGTAGTCGTGCTGGTCTTGCGCGATTTCAAACCATTCGCCGGCATAAAGCGCGCTGTCATCCTTCTGCCAACGGTCGGGCCGCTGCGCGTGACGGTCGAACAGACGAAACATCTGGCGGCGATCTGTGACACCGAAATAGATCTTGCGGATTGGAGAGGTCATGGCGGGCTCCTTTGAGGCCTGTCACGGGCTGGAGCGCAGCGTACCCTGTCGGTATCACCATCTTCTTCAGCCCTTCCGGACCCCTTCTTGGCGCCGCCTCTCCGGCTGGCTGGGTCAAGGGCCGGCGTCAGCCGGGCGGAGCTTCACCCTTGACGCAGGCAGCGGGTATGCGGCAGTCGTTTTTTGTCTTTCTCCTCTCGTCTTCTCTTCTCACCCCTTCTCTTTCAGGCAGGCGTTCCAGTCGTCTGTTGGCGGTCTGAGCCGCTGCCAGTTGCAACCTTCCTCTTCGGCAAGGGCCCGCAGACGTTCGGCAAAGATCTCTCCCTGGCCGTTGGCGTCCGTGGCCGCGACCAGGAGAACGTCCGGGCGAGCCGCAAGCCAGCGCAGGGCAGCTTCGGTCGATGGCGACCAGCCTCCGCCGGTGCTCAGATAAAGCGATCCGGGCGGCGAACGTTCGATCGCGGCAAGGCTCATGGCGTCGATCGCCGCCTCGGTGACGCAGAGACGCGTTGCGTCAGTCGCCCCGAGCCGGAAGAGGACCTTGGCGCCGCCGCTCGCAAACCCGCGCCACTCTTTACCCCGTTGCTCCCAGCCGGTGACTTGACCGGTCTCGTCGGTATGGCCGGCCCACATGCTGCCGTGCGGACCTTCGCGCAGCACATCAGCGGCAATGGCTTGTCGCAGTACCGGTTCGGGAATGCCGCGCGCATCGTGCAGATACCGCCAGGTTGCGGAGCCTCCACACGGCTTGCGGCGGGTTTGCCAGCGTTGCGCCACCGTCTGGTGCGGCTCCCTCGCCTTGGCCTGACAGAACCAGGCGGGTTCGGATGGCGTGAAACCGACGAGGTCTGCGACGACATGAAGGGCCGCGGCAAAGGCAAGCCCGTCGAGATGTTCGACAAGGCGAAACACGTCGCCTTTGGCGTCCGACAGGGGATCGAACCAGCCCTTGCCGTCATGAATGACGATGATGATGTCGCCGCTCCGGCGGTACTTGACCGCCCTACGTGTGCTTTCCCGTCTGTCGACGGCAAAGCCGGCGGTTTCCAGGACGGCCGCGCAGGTGACTTTTTCCTTCAGCTCTTCAAGGTCTGCTTTTTCCATTGGCTCTCCGCGCTTTGCGCGGTCCTTTCTTCGGTTTCCGCTCCCTCAAGTTTCGGAGCGGGACCCGAAGGCCGCGAAGAGCAAGGCAGGACAAGGGCGCGGATGGTGAGCTGGCAATTGTGCAGGGTCGACATCTTCGTCGCCAGACGCGGCGCGAGCGTCCCTTGCCGGCCGTTGCGCGCAAGCGGCACGGGACTTGACCATTTTCCGCCTGTGGAACCGCCCTGCCTGCTTCAGTGATCCGAGCGACCAACGGGCCCTGGGACACGTCCATGCCCAGACCCAACCTACCGGTGAGCGAACAGTATTCGTATCAGGTAGACTTCAAGGGGGGGACATCAACGAGGCTGGGAAAAAATGGTCACACTCGTTACTGTCACTGACTATCCCTATGTCGGCATCGGAGAACAGCCGACAAGTAAACCGGGTCCGACTATCAGCGGAATTACTCTATGTAATGCCGCACCTTCGCCGGCGTCTACATGTCGATCCTCAACGGAAGGAGACCGAACATGGACAAGACGACATTGATTCCGGCCGAAGGCCCACACACACACACCCGCCAGCCGATGGCATGTTGTGGCGATGCTGCAACAGGCTCCGCGAGTTCGCCTGCTGCGGACGTTGAAAAGACTCCGGTGGAGAAACCCGCCACAGTGCCGGCCGAGGGCGGTTGCTGCTGCGGCCGTCGCTGAGTTGGGGACTGTCGGCGCGATGCTCGATCCGTCAGATATTGCCGGGCTGCAGGCACGTTCGAACAACTAATGCCACTCGTGCAGCACAAGGCCAAAAAAGCTATCTGTACCCGTATCGCCCAGCTTGTACTCCCACGGGACCAGAGCATATGCGCGCGTCACCCCACGGGGACGGAAGAAGCAGCCGGTGAGCTGGTGCAGGCGGCTTGCGTTATACCCACACTTCTGGTCGCCTCACAGGAGGTTGAGCGCTATTTCAACATCGTCTGTTCGGCTTGTCATGACCAGAGCGTGCCAGGGACCGAATATGGGCCGTCCTTCAAATATGGCATTAACAATCTCAGGCACCATGGTGATCAGGCATTCCAAATGGCAGCTCAAAATGGTGTGCGGCATCACCAAAGGCTTTGTGATGGCATGTCGCTGGAAAAGGCTACGGCTCAAGTCGCGCGCATCGCTGTTAATATCCGCGAACTGCAGGAAGTCAACGGGGTCACCTATCGACCTCAAAACATGTAGGACAGGCCATGAACAAGAGCCAACACCATCACCCGCACGAGACCAGCGCCGAGGCTATCTACACCTGCCCTATGCATCCCGAAGTGCGCCAAGAAGGGCCGGGCAAATGCCCTAAGTGCGGCATGTTTCTCGTACCCGAGGGGGAGGCCGGGGGACACGGCCACGCGGCGCATGGCCATGGCAAGCACGACCATGCCGGCCGTAGCCAACACGCCACCGCGCCGGCACCTGGCGGGAAATATGACAAGGTGCCCACCGACTGGACCGGCGCGATTTATACCTGCCCGATGCACCCGGAGGTGCGGCAGAGGGAACCGGGCGATTGCCCTATCTGCGGCATGGGGCTGGAGTTGTCCTCGGCGACGATGGCGGTCAACGCTCCGAACCCCGAACTGGCGGACTTCACTCGCCGTTTCTGGATCGGTGCGACACTAACCGTGCCACTCCTTATCCTGACGATGACACCATATCTGGGGCTTATGGCAATTCGCGAGTTATTCGGCGAAAAAGTCTCGCTTTGGCTCGAGGTAGCGCTGGCCACGCCGGTGATCCTGTGGTCGGGCTGGCCATTCTTCGTGCGTGGCTGGAAATTATTCCGCACCATGAACCTTAACATGTTCAGTCTAATCGGTATGGGAGTAAGTGCGGCCTACGCTTATTCCATTGTCGCGGTGATCGCGCCCGGCATCTTCCCCCTGGGTTTCCGGGATCCCGAAACCGGCGCCGTCGGTGTCTATTTCGAGGCGGCAGCGGTGATCGTTACCTTGGTGCTTCTCGGCCAGGTGATGGAACTGCGTGCTCGCGAGGGAACCGGCAAGGCGATCCGCGCGCTTCTCGACCTCGCGGCCAAGACGGCGCGGGTGGTCCGCGAGGATGGCACCGAGGAGGAAGTACCGCTGGAACATGTCCAGGTTGGAGACCGTATTCGCGTGCGCCCTGGCGACAAGGTACCGGTGGACGGCGAAGTGGTCGAGGGCCGTTCCTCGATCGATGAAAGCATGATCACCGGTGAACCAATTCCGGTGGAAAAAGTTGCAGGGGACAAGTTGACCGGCGCCACAATCAACGGCACTGGTAGCCTGATTATGCAGGCGACTAGGGTCGGGTCCGACACCATGCTGGCTCAGATCGTCGAGATGGTTTCGGCCGCGCAGCGCAGCCGTGCGCCGATCCAGAAATGGGCCGATATGGTGGCTGGCAAGTTCGTGCCCGCAGTGATCGCCGTCGCGGTGCTTTCGTTTGTCACCTGGGCAATCTGGGGTCCGGCGCCCGCCTTTGCCTATGCGCTGGTATCGGCGGTGGCTGTCCTGATCATCGCATGCCCATGTGCACTAGGTCTCGCCACGCCGATGTCAATCATGACGGCGACCGGTCGTGGCGCTCAAGCGGGTGTGCTGATCAAGAACGCCGAAGCGCTGGAGCGGTTTGAGAAGATCGATACGCTGATCGTGGACAAGACCGGCACCCTGACGGAGGGCAAGCCGAAACTGGTCGCCGTCCTGCCCGAAACGGGCCACGACGAGACCGAGGTGCTGCGTCTCGCGGCAACGCTGGAGAAGGGCTCGGAGCATCCGCTGGCTGAGGCGATCGTCGCCGGCGCTGAGGAACGTGGCGTGAAGCTCGCCGAGGCCACCGATTTCGAGGCGGTGACCGGCAAAGGCGTCAAGGGTCGCGTCGATTCCCGCGCGGTGGCCCTTGGCAACCTCAAGCTCGTCCAGGACCTTGGGCTCGACGCGGGCGAACTTGCCTCCAAGGCCAATGTGCGCCGCGACCAAGGCGAGACGGTGATGTTCGTCGTGCTCGACGGCCGGATCGCCGGAATGGTCTCGGTCGCAGACCCGGTCAAGGAGACAACGCCCGCGGCGATAGTGGCACTCCACGAGCAGGGATTACGTATCATCATGGCAACGGGCGACAACGAACGCACTGCCCGTGCGATCGCCAGCCGGCTCGGCATCGACGAGATCCGCGCCGACGTGCTGCCGGAGGACAAGGCGCGGATCATCAAAGAGTTGCAGCAGCAGTGCCGCAAGGTCGCCATGGCGGGTGACGGCGTAAACGACGCTCCGGCCCTGGCGCAGGCTGATGTCGGCATCGCTATGGGCACAGGCGCCGATGTGGCGATAGAAAGCGCCGGTATCACGTTGGTAAAGGGCAACCTCGACGGGATCGTGCGCGCCCGTCGGCTGGCCCGTGCGACGATGCGCAACATCCGCCAGAACCTGTTTTTCGCCCTGATCTACAATGGCGCCGGCGTGCCGATCGCGGCGGGCATTCTCTACCCGTTCCTCGGCATCCTGATCGGCCCAATCTTCGCCGCTTTTGCGATGAGTGCCTCCTCGCTCTCCGTGGTGTTGAATGCACTGCGCCTGCGGGGGGCAAAGATATGAGAAAGGAACATAAGCAGATGCTCGACCACAACGCTCAGGGAGACCAAGAAACAGGCAATGGCATCCACCGCCCGCCGTCGTTCTGGAAATCTCGTACCGGCACCGTTCTCATCGGCGCCCTCGTGATCGGCGGTTTGCTTCTGGGTTACGAACACCGCATTCATATCTTCGGCGGTTATTCGTTCCTCTGGCTTCTGCTGCTCGTCTGCGTCGGCATGCATTTTTTCATGCATGGTGGGCATGGCTCGGGAGGCAGCAAGTCATGACCGAGCCCGGATATTCCTACGGCCTGTGGTTCATGGTTTTTATCAACTCAGCCGTCTTCATAATATTTGCCTTCAGTTTCTTCAAGCCGCAGACCTCGCGCGACTGGCGCAGCTTCGGGGCGTTCAGCGCCTTCGTCGTCGCACTGTTCACCGAGATGTACGGTTTTCCGCTGACGATCTATATGCTCTCGGGTTGGCTGCAAACAGCCTATCCGGGAGTCGACTGGCTCGCCCATGACAGCGGCCATTTGCCAGAAATGATCCTCGGTTGGCGAGCGAATCCGCATTTCGGACCGTTCCACCTGTTGAGCTTCTTGCTGATCGGCGGTGGATTCTGGCTGATCTCGGTAGCGTGGCACCACCTCTGGCAGGCACAGCGCCACGGGCGGCTGGCCACGACCGGCCCTTACGCCCGCATCCGGCACCCGCAATATGTCGGCTTCGTGCTGATCATGCTCGGATTCCTGGTGCAATGGCCAACGCTGCTCACCCTCGCAATGTTCCCCGTGTTGGTGTGGATGTACGCTCGCCTCGCCCGCAGCGAAGAAGCCGACAGCCGCGCTCGATTCGCAGACGCCTGGGATCAATATACGACGAGAGTGCCAGCTTTCATTCCCAACGTCCGGACACGGGCGCATGGATCTTAGTGAGCGCAGAAAGTTCGATAGCCAGACCCTTGTACTGATCGGAGGATCGGGTGACGTCGGTCGACACCTGATCCCACTTCTACAGAGCGATGGTCGTTGGGGGATCACGCTCCTGTCGCGGGGTGGCGGCGTACCGGAGGGGCTCTCACCGTCTCGGCTCTCAGGGCGTCCCATCGACATCCGTACTCCCGGCTCCGCTACAGCCATCCCGGATGGTGCTACGGTCGTCAATCTTACCGAGGCAACGCCACCCGTGGCGGTAGCGGCGATCATCGCACGCGGAGGCACCGTACTCGATACATCGGCAACGCCCGGTTATATCTACGATCTCTCGCGAGCAGCCCGGAACGGGCCGGGGCTTCTTGTCCTATGTGTCGGTACCGCGCCGGGGCTCAGCACGTTGATGGGCGCCGAAATCGCGCGAGGCCCGAACGTAGATTCCATCGACATCGGTCTCGAGTTAGGCATGGGACGACACTATGGCCTTGCTGCCACAGAGTGGTTTATTCGCGCGTTGGGGACGCCGTATAAAGACGGGCAGAACAGCGCGATTGTATCACCGGGCGAACGGCGGCGCGGCTTTGTATTCGGACAATGCACGAGGGCGCGCCTTGCTCTGGGGGTCGGTTTTCCTGATCATGGCATTCTGCCAGCGGGCAGCAAGACCCGCGTGGAGACGTATCTTGCCGTCGATCCAGGATATGTCACCCGATCGATCGTGTTGTTCTTGCGAATCGGACTCGGCCCGCTACTGCTGCGCCATGCCCATACCATCGCCCGGACAACGCGGCTGCTACCCAGGCTCGCAGCGAGACGGACACGGATAGCTGTTGAGGCTCAGACTTCGGACCGAAGGTTGATTGCTGCGCGGTATTTTGACGGTGGCGATCAGGCTGAACTCACCGCTGCCATGATCCTGATTGCGCTACGCGCACTGCCCACCAATGGTTGGCTGCCCGGTAAAGTGACGAACATCGTAGATTACCTTGACTATGACACGGCATTGGCAGAGCTTCACGCCTTGCTTCCCGCGATGCGGATTAAAGCCTGGCGTTACGCTGCTACGGGAGCGCGCCGATGACGGTTGTACGCTATTTCGCCTGGCTCCTTGTCGTACATCTGCTTTCCGCAGGGCGAGTGTCGCGCTGTGTTGATCCGAACGACGATGCTGCCGTTTACGAAATCGACAGTTCCGGTGGTGAACGATGTTGGAGCCTTCGATCGTACTGGTTGCCAAATTCTTCGTGTAAGAGGGCAACGGAGATCTTTGCACTGCGACATGGTGTACTCTCGCTGGACAACGACGCGGACAGGTCAAACATCCGATGATTGTCGCGGCCAGGCATGATCATTTCAATTTCCGATGGTGTGCAGCGTACGTCGCCAGAGAAAACGTGTGAGACGAGGCAAAGTATTGAAACATAGTCATTCCAATGAAACCTATAAAGCCGGTTCGATAACACTGGGCGGTGCTATCGCCATGGGCACCGGCGTAATGATCGGCGCAGGTATTTTTGCATTAACCGGACAGATTGCGGAGCTTGCCGGGCCAATCTTTCCACTGGCTTTCATCGCCGGTGCAATCGTCACAGGGTTCAGCGCATACAGCTACATCAAGATGTCGAACGCCTGGCCTTCGGCAGGCGGCATCGCGATGATTCTGCAGAAGTGCTACGGCCCAGGTGCGATCGCCGCGGGCGCCGCGCTCTTGATGGCGCTCAGCATGGTTATTGCGGAAAGTCTCGTGGCCAGGACCTTTGCCGCCTATCTGTTGAGACCTTTCGACATTAACGGCGGACCGCTCGTACCAATCCTCGCCGTCTCGGTGATCCTCTTCGCTTTTTTGGTGAATATCGCCGGCAACCGGTCGATCGGGCTGTTTTCGATGGTCATGGCGGTGATCAAAATTGGCGGTATCGCGCTGTTCGGGATCGCGGCGCTGTGGTCGAGCGGGTTTGGCTTCGCCGCCGCATCGCAAGACGGGGGCGAACTCAGCGCGACCGGGTTCATCGCCTCAGTGGCGCTCGCCATCCTTGCGTTCAAGGGCTTCACCACAATCACCAACAGTGGTGCCGAGATCACAAACCCCCATCGCAATGTCGGGCGCGCTATAATGATATCCATAGCACTGTGCGTATTGGTCTACTTGCTCGTGGCCTTCGGAGTGGGATCGAGCCTGACCATTGACCGGATCGTCGCAGCCCGCGACTATTCCCTGGCAGAAGCCGCGGAACCGGCTCTGGGCCAAGTTGGGTTTCTGCTCACGGTGCTGTTAGCGGTCGTGGCTACGGCCTCAGCGGTGCTCGCCAGCGTCTTTGCAGTGTCTCGAATGCTCGCCATGCTCACCGAGATGGAGATGATTCCGCACCGCCATTTCGGTATGTCAGGACCGATCCAGCGGCACACGCTAATTTATACGGTAGTGATCGCGTCTACATTGGCCATTCTCTTTGATCTCGGCCGGATCGCCTCGCTCGGAGCCTTTTTCTATCTCGTGATGGACATGGTGGTGCAATTTGGTGTCTGGCGGTTTCGGCGACAGGAAATCAAAGCCGCCGCGCCTGTGCTCCTGATAGCAATCACTTTCGACGCCCTTGTCCTTGCTGCGTTCACAGCGATGAAGCTGAGAAGCGACCCCGCAATTGTTGCCTATGCTGTTTCAGCCATCGCCGCAGTGTTTATCTACGAACGGAGCTACTTGTCGCGCTGGCTGGCGTCACAGCGTGAAGATGTCCAGCCATGACGGTGGCCATACCGCGAGCGATCCGGGACGGACGTCGTGCTGGCGCTGCGATGCTCCTAGCACTTGCGCTGGGAATGATCGCGGCAAATTCATCACTTTCCGATGGCTATGCTTTCCTTCACCACAATCCTTTGCGGCTGGGTCTAGCCGAGCTGCAGATTGAGGCACCCTTGATCGACTGGATCAACCAAGGACTGCTGACAGTCTTCTTTTTTCAGATCGGCCTCCATACCAACCAAGAGATCACCACAGGTGTTCTCGCGTCGCCGTGTACGGCTGCGGTTCCTGCTGCCGCAGCACTTGGCGGTATGATCCTGCCGGCGGCAGTCTACACCTTGTTCAATTTCTCAGATCCTGTAGCCCTTAACGGTTGGGCGATCCCGATTGCCACCGATATCGTGCTGGTCTTGGGGCTTATGTCGCTTTTTGGCGGTCGGGTCGCCCCTGGGGTCATAGCCTTCATCACAGCGACCGCTATCTTCGATGATCTCGGAGCTGTGATTGTGATTGCGCTCTTCTACGGCGAAGTGGCGGCTGTGTGGCCAGTTGCAGTCATCATCGCCGGCCTGCTGACGCTGTTCGCCCTCAACCGGTGCCGATATGCGCACCTCGCGCCCTATCTTCTGGCCGGGGCGGTCTTGTGGACCGGGCTTATTGCGACAGGCCTCGAAGGTGCCGCGGCGGGTGCGGTGGTCGGCCTCTCGCTCCCGCTTTCATCCTTCCAGCCCCATACGGTCACGAGTACCATGCGCCGCATATCCCCGATCGCTCTCTTCTTCGTAGTACCGATGTTCGCATTTTTCAATGGAGGCGTTCCGCTCGATCTTGCGCAACCCGCGCTAGCCATTGAACCGATAGCGCTTGGCATCGGAGCAGCACTCGTGTTGGGCAAGCCCCTCGGTGTGTTGTTGGGTACGCTGCTCGCGGTTCGTTTGGGGATCGGATCCCTACCAGCCATGGTCACTGCGCGTGACATCGCGTTGGCTGCCCTGCTCGCCGGTGTCGGCTTTACGATGAGCCTGTTCATCGTGACGGCTGCGTTTCACGATCCGCTCCTCGCAGATACTGCCAAACTGGCGGTGCTCGCCGGTTCGGCGCTCTCCGCAGTCATTGCGCTGATTGCCCTGATGACTTGTGCAAGAAAAACGGAATGATGCGCTCTTGGCTGTGTTCTCTCATCGCTTGGGGCGCACGCAGGGCTGCCACTCCCAAATCCGGTTCATTAGTGCAAACAGGAACGAGGCTGACCATGCGACCAGCAGTAGGCCGTTCAGAGCTTCGATCCCGGTCAGGAAACGTATATGACCGGTGGGGAAGATGTCACCGATGCCGAGCGAAGTGTAGGCAGTCGCCGAGAAGTAGAAATAGTCGAGAGGCGCAGCGATCGGTAAGCCAGCGAAGCCACCGACCAAGAACACATGTTCTGCGAGAAAATAAGTGATCGCGTAAAGCGCGATTTCTGCAATATGGGCAGTGAAGAGCAACGCGGCAACCGCCAGCACGCGCGCCGAGGGCGTTAGGGGGATAGCGGCCATACCACGGGAGCACCATCGCAGGGCTCCGAGATGAATAAGAGCAGTGATGAAAAAGACCGAAACCGTGAGCAGACTGGAATAGAGCAAGGGGGCGACCTCCGGATAGGTGCGGTTTCGTTGACGTTGCCACAGAAAATCGGTGTGGATAGTACCGATTAAGTCGGGTTCCAGTAGCAACCCCGGATTCGACAAGTGGCCTAAGCTACTTATGTCCACAATGGTATCAATAAAATGATGCCGGGAGGAATTGTCCGCCAGATCAACATCTATTCTCCAATCTATAACTTCAGGGTCCCTCTGCGCCATGTGCCTTTCCCAATCCGTCAGTTTCACAGCCAGCGCATTTCTCGTTGTCGGCGGCAGCTATGCAGTCACTCGGGCTTGGGCAATCAACCGCCGCTATTTGCCGGTGGCGCTTATGCCGGTCTTTGCCGGTGTGCAGCAATTCATGGAGGGTAATGTTTGGTGGGGAGTGAACACGGGCGATCCGGCTGCAACGCTTCTCGGGGCTTTGGGGTTCATCTTCTTCACCTGGTTTATGTGGCCATTCTGGATCCCACTTGCCTCTTGGGTGCTGGAACCACCAAACAGCCGACGCCGGCCCTGGATGGCGGCGATGTCGGTGGCCGGACTAGCATTCGGACTGTCGCTTTACGTGCCGCACCTAGCCAATCCGGACTGGGTGCGGGTCACGGTCAATCAGGATAGCCTTGCCTATGAAGGAACGATGATCCTCGACTATATGATGCCGCGGTGGATGACCTACGTCATATATCTGTTCCTGATCATCCTTCCGCCGCTGATTTCGACCTACTACCACATGCGCTGGTTTGCTCTGACCATCGTCGCCGTAGTCGTCGTGGACATCCTCTTCCTTCGCTACGCCTATATTTCGTTTTTCTGCCTCCTTGCGGGGCTAGGAACACTTCACTTGATCTACATCATTGCGCGCAACAAGTGTGCGCGAGAATGTCCTGTTTTGTTCGCATAAAAAGGCTAGCGATCAGACACTTGGGAGCACGGGTCATGTGTGGGAACAGAGAGGCTGTTGGAGCGACCGGTGATGGCGGGCTGGACCAGGCTCTGGCGCAAGGTAGAGCCGCGTTTCTGGGCTTCCTTGAGAAGCGGCTGCGCAATCGCGAAGAGGCCGAGGACGTGCTGCAGGAATTTTGTATCCGCGTCCTTGCCCGGCAGGACCAACTGCGAGATGCCGAGCGACTGGATGCTTGGCTATATGCGATCCTGCGCTCGGCGCTCAACGACCATTTCCGCAAGGCTGGGCGGCGGCGGCGGCTGAACGATGCCGTTGCACGCGAGATGCAATCGGCGGAAGAATATGTTGAATCGAGTGAGGCGATGGCGATGGTCTGCGGTTGCATCAAGGGTTTAGTACCCAAACTGCGCCCGACGGACGCCATATTGATTCACCGGATCGACGTCGACGAGGAAGACCGCGCGATGGTCGCAGCCGATCTGGGCATCAGGTCTGGTACACTGGCAGTGCGCCTGCACCGTGCCCGTGCGGCCCTGCGTGACCAGTTGCTTGCTCATTGCGGTGGCTGTTGTCAGCATGGCTTTGACGATTGCTCTTGTCCCCCCGGGGGCTGTAAAAACCCCGAACACGCCACACATTGCGCGGACAAACAGTCAACCGACGGGGCCTTCATCCGGTAATAAATTTCGCCATTGCGCGTCTATCTATTGCGGATTTTCCGGGCCGTATATGGATGGAAAGGGCAAGGCGATGACGCTTCGCAAGTATTCAAAAACTGGTCCCCCCGGAATGGAGATCGACGCTGAGTTTCGCGCGATACTCGACACTATGTTCTGCGCCTGTTTGCCTGATTCGGGGAGCTGTGCTTGTAAACTTCGCAAGGAGTTGTTCCTGCGCTGCGATATCGAGGGGCAGCCACTGGCGGAAGTCGCCGAGGCCCTTGACCTGGAAATTCGCGAAGCGAGGGCCCTCGTTGCCCAGATCCGGCGTGATGTCACGATGCAAGTGGCGCTTGGCCTGTCTCGGCGGGGGACTGTTTACGAACAGCGTAAACCTTGACGAATTTCGGTGAGATGCGACTTTGTCTCTGTCGGTCTCTCGATGAACCTATCCGCCCATGCAATCAAGAGGGAATGTCACGGCAAGACAAACGATTTACCTGTCCTCCTCCGCGGCTATTTTCGCTGGATTACTGATAGCTGCCTGGTTCAATCTCGGTGCCGGCACCGTCAGAAACTCCCCCGAGCGCAATCCCAGGGCGGGTTAATTTCCTAAACTTTGTTACTCGTAGGGCAAGCGATCTTCGTCGATTGTAACCGACCGGAACGCTTGCTCCCTCACAGGCCGGGAGTACGTCTGATGTTCCTCCTACTTGAGCCCTGTGTCGCCACAAAATAGAAAAGTCGATCCGCTCCTTCACCCCCGCTCCGAAACTCTTCCTTTGGCGAGAAAGCTATATGTTGAGAGGGCTTTACCGGGTGATTGTAGTCGAACTCCGACCTGACGCCCAACCGAGAGACTGCTGCGCGCAGTGTAATATTTCTCGCCAATCGGCGTCTACCTAAAGAGCGCCGAGGTAACTCTACCGGGGCGTTAAGTGGAGCAAACGAAAATGATGACACAGACCTTTGCAACACTCGCCATGACCGTTCTTCTGCTTGGGATCGTCGTGCGTTCGAGACGACAGGTGCCCGTACCCCTTCTTCTGCCTGTGAAGCGGATGTGGCGCCGTTAGCAGCGCTGGGTTCAACGGGTGAATTGCCAACCAAGAATCTGCGCCGCCAGCATCAGCAGTGGCGTGCTGCCCGTCGCAGAGTAAACCACAGATCCGCAGTCGGTTATCAGCCGTTCTGTAGGCTGCGTTGCCGAGAGTTGAGGCCCATGAACGAAACTCGACGAATGACGCAATCCCGGAATTGCATCGCCGCCCCATCCGAGCAGAGGTCGGGGACCGATCGGCCGAGCCCGAATGAGGCGATCACGATCGTGGGGGCGGGGCCTGCCGGTCTTGCCTGTGCGATCGTGCTTGCCCGTGGCGGAGCGAATGTGGTGGTGCGCGAGTGGAAGGACTGCGTTGGTCACCGCTTTCATGACGATTTCCAGGGGCTTGAGAACTGGACGCGCGAATCAGACGTTCTAGCGGAACTCGCGGCCGACGGCATTGCTGCCGATTTCGAGTGCCATGCCTTTGATCGGGGTGCAATTTTCGATCCGCACGGGAGACCTCATCTGGTCCAAGGGCGGAGACCTCTCTTCTACCTTTTGCGCCGGGGCTCAGCGGAGGGTACGCTCGACAGCGCGCTATTGGCCCAGGCTCGGGCCGCCGGTGTGGAGGTCGTTTTCGGCGACAGGGTTGGCAGCTTCGCCGGCGTGGGCGTTCTCGCCGCCGGGCCGCGCGAGGCTGGCGTGATTGCTGCCGGCCACGTCTTCAAGACCGGTATCGCCGACGGCGCCTGGCTGGCGCTCGGGCACGATGTCGCGCCGGGAGGCTACGCCTATCTGCTGGTGCAGGGCGGTCGCGGCACCGTGGCTAGTTGCATGTTCACTCGCTTTCGCGAGCAGGCGAAGTACGTGGAGGCGACCGAGAATTTCTTCCGAGCCCATGTCGGGCTGGAAATGACAAACCCTCGCCCTTTCGGTGGCTATGGCAACATACGCCTGCCGAAAAGCGCTATGCAGGGTGGACATCCGGTAGTCGGCGAACATGCAGGCTTTCAGGACGCGCTCGCGGCTTTCGGTTTGCGCTATGCCATTCGTTCCGGCGTGTTGGCGGCCGAGAGCATTCTCGACGGAGGCGACTACGCCGCGCGGTGGCGGGCTGAGCTTGGCCGGACGCTGAAGGCGGGAATCGCCAACCGGTGGATCTTCAACACGGCGCGAGAGCCGGGGATGCGGCTTGCTATCGGTCGGTTGGCCCGCCGCGACACCGGCGATCTCCTGCGCCGCGCCTACGACCTGACGCCGCTCAAGCAGCTGGCGTTGCCGATCGCGCTCAGGCGCTACCGGGCGCCGCTCGCCGATCCGAGTTGCAGCCACGAGAATTGCGATTGCGTCTGGTGTCGGCACGGCGATCACGGCGAGGCGCGCCAGCCCGCGACGCGGCTACATATGGAGGAAGAGTCATGAAACTCCAACCGATCGTCGCGGCTCCGGGGCCAACGGTCCAGAAGCCCGGTCGCCGTGCACCCGTGGCGCTGTGGATCCTGGATCGCGCGCTGCGCAGGATCGCCCGCGCCGGCACCGTGTGGCTGCGCCTGCCCGACGGCGAGACGCGCCGCTACGGATCGGGCGTGCTGGAATGCGCCATCGCCCTCCACGACTGGCCGACGCTGCGGCGCATCGCGCTCAATCCCGACCTCGCCCTGGGTGAGGCCTGGATGGACGGCACGCTGACGGTGGAACAAGGCGATCTCTACGACTTTCTCGCGCTCTGCCTATCGAATATCGGACGCGGACCGGGCCCTTGGTCGCGCCGGGTCCATAAGCGACTAAGGATGATGGGCCGGCGGTTTCTGATGCACAATCCGGTTGGTCGTGCGCAGAAAAATGTGGCCCATCACTACGATCTGGGGGACGATCTCTATGAGCTTTTCCTCGACCCTGAACGTCAGTATTCGTGCGCATACTTCAAAACGCCAGCAGACAGCCTCGAAACGGCCCAAGAGCAAAAAATGCGCCGCATCGCGGCCAAGCTGCAGCTTGCGCCAGGGCAGCAGGTACTCGACATAGGTTCAGGCTGGGGCGGCCTTGGCCTTTACCTTGCGCGCACGACAGGGGCGAACGTCACCGGCGTCACCTTGTCGGTCGAGCAGCAGAAATACTCAGCCGCTCGAGCCCGGCGCGAGGGATTGGACAAATGGGCGCGGTTCGAGTTACGCGACTACCGCCATGAGACAGGGCCTTACGACCGGATCGTCTCAGTCGGAATGTTCGAGCATGTTGGCGCCAGCCACTACAGCGAATATTTCGCCAAGGTCGCCTCCCTGCTGACGAATGACGGCGTGGCATTGGTGCACACCATCGGCAGCGTGGCCGAACCGGCCGCGCCGCACCCTTGGCTCCGCAAGTATATCTTCCCCGGCGGCTACATCCCCTCGCTGTCCGAAATCGCGCCTGCGATCGAGCACGCGGGGCTGATCGTTACTGATCTGGAAGTGCTGCGTCTGCACTACGCCGAGACCCTGAAAGCTTGGCGCGAGCGTTTCCTGGCGCGTCGGACCGAGGCGACAGCACTTTACGACGAACGCTTCTGCCGAATGTGGGAATTTTACCTGGCCGCCTGCGAGGCGGGCTTTCGCTTTAATGGGCTTGTGGTCTTCCAGATACAGCTCACACGCAGGTTCGACTCCCTTCCATGGACGCGCGGCTATGTTGATGCGGAGGAGCGCACGCTTCGCGATACGCCAGCCGACGTGCCGCAGATTGGGGCCAGCAATCTGATGACCGGCGCGATAATGAAGGCGGCGGTCGCAGAATGAACCTGGAAAAGTTTGCGAAGATTTTGTTGGTGATGTTCCTCTGGGCCATTTGCTTTCCGCTCATCGTGGCGGGGTCTGCCCATGCCCCGCACCTGACATTCGCGGCGCTGCGAGCTCTCCTCGCCGGAGCTGCACTACTCTGCGCGGGGATCGTCCTGCGTCGACGCTGGCCGCGCGGGAGACGTGTCTGGCTCGCACTGTCCGGAGTTGGCCTTGGGGCTACGTCGCTCGGATTTCTCGGCATGTTCATGGCCTCAGAATTCGTCTCGCCCGGCATTGCCACGGTGATAGCGAACGCCCAACCACTCATGGCCGCTGCCCTGGCAGCTGTCTTTCTGGGTGAGCAGCTCGGTTGGCGCGGCAAGGTGGGCCTGGCGATGGGCTTTGCCGGCATCATTCTGATAGCGGCGCCGGAAATGCAGACGCCCGCCGCCGGCGCCTATGGCCTGGGGATAGGCTATATCCTGCTGGCAGCTCTGGGCATCACGGTGAGCAACGTGTTGATACGTGCGATTGTGGAACGGGTCGATCTGCTGATGGCGATGGGTGTGCAGATGCTGATCGGCGCGGTCCCGCTAATCGGCGGTGCCGCAGTATTCGAAGACCCTTTCGCCATAGCCTTCACGCCGCAATTCCTGGCCATTCTCGTTGGTCTCGCCCTATTTGGATCGGCACTCGCCTATTGGCTGTGGAGCGACATCCTGCGCACCACCGAGCTCGGTCGTGCCAATAGCTTTGCCTTTCTCGTACCCGTGTTCGGTTTGGCCATGGGCTCCGCATTCTTTGGCGAAACGCTGAACTGGCTCGCGGTTTTGGGAATAGCCGCAACACTCGCGGGCATCGCTCTGGCCAACTCTCGCCGCACTACGCCGAACGCGGACACAGCATGAAAGGTGCCGGAGATGTTTGCCTGACGTCCGTGTGATGATTTGGAACCACCAACGTCTTGTCAACATGATGCCTAAGTGGGCGCGGATAGCGACCATGACGAGCCGCGGTCCCATTGTGTTCCCGTTCCTAAGATCGAGTTGCCAACCACGGGTAGAGACCACATTCCCGCTCGTACAACTGACTGAGCCGTTTGGCCTGGCGCAATCCAATGTCGGGACCTCTTGCTTTTTTGTTGCTCAAGACGATGTCCTATCCTTCATTGTCTTCAGGTTAGAAACCACCAAACTATTTTAAGCGGCCATATGCGACCTACAGCGGTTGAATTTTGCCATAAATGGCCTTATATGTCCTATTGTCTCAATTTTATAAATGCATAGTAGCGGCCGTATGTGGCCTACTAGTGCTAAAAAACGGATTATGAGGTCACATATGGCCGATAATAAACAGGTGCGCGTGAGAACTCCAGAAACAATCACGAGGGACATTGGCCAGAAACTCGAGCGACTCCGTCTCTCGCGAAACATCACGCAGGCTGAACTCGCCCAGGATGCAGGCATTTCCGAGCGTACATTAAGGCGACTCGAGTCGGGGGATAATCCTACACTCGACTCGCTCATCCGCGTCCTGATTTCGCTGAAAATCCAGCAGAATGTCGATCTCCTTGTTCCCGATCCGCGCATCAGACCAATCGAGCGGGTGCGGACGAAGGGGGTTGAGCGGCAACGTTCAAGCTCAACCAAGCCAACCAAGAAGACCAAACCGTGGGAATGGGGAACAAAGAGCTAGCACATGGCTGAGCCATCTACCGACGCATCCATCAATCTCTGGGGACGCGAGATCGCAGCCGTTTCGTGGTTGGCGGACGAAGGGTATGCCGTCTTCCAGTACGACCCTGAATTCTCCCAATCCGGAATCGAATTATCACCGCTCGTGATGCCTTTAAGTCAGGATCCTTACTCCTTCCCTGCCTTGCCCAGGACAACGTTCAAGGGATTACCGGGAATGCTGGCGGACGCCCTTCCCGACAAATATGGCGATCGACTAATCAACGCCTGGCTGGCAGAACAAGGCCGCACGCCTGAAAGCTTCAATCCGGTGGAGCGCCTTTGCTATGTCGGAACTCGCGGCATGGGAGCTCTCGAGTTCAAGCCGGCATTGATGAGCTCAAAACGCAAGGCCCGCAAAGTCGAGGTCGCCAACCTCGTTCGCTTGGCCAATCTGGTACTGAACGAGAAAGCGAGTCTAGAAGGCGTGCTTGAGGGCAAGAACGACCTTGCCGCAATCGATGACATTCTCCGAGTTGGCACATCGGCAGGTGGAGCGCGCGCGAAGGCGATTCTGGCCTGGAACCAGAAAACCGGCGAATTCCGCCATGGTCAGATCGACGCCGGTGATGGCTTCGAACACTGGTTGATGAAGTTCGATGGCATCGACAATAACCGCGACAAGGAAGAACCCGACCCGCAGGGGTTCGGCTTGATCGAATACGGCTACTACCTGATGGCAACGGCTGCAGGCATCGACATGATGCCGTGCCGTTTGCACCATGAGGGTGGACGTAGTCATTTTATGACAAGGCGGTTTGACCGACCTGTCGATGAAAACGGGGTGACGCACAAGCTCCACATGCAGTCGCTTTGCGCCCTACAGCATTATGACTTCAACGACCCGCGCGGCTATTCCTACGAGCAGGCCATCCTGACCATCCGCGAACTCGGCCTCGGCGCTCCAGCATTGGAGCAGCAGTTTCTCCGGGCGATATTCAACATCATCGCCAGAAACCAGGATGATCACGTCAAAAATATCGCCTTCTTGATGGACCAGACTGGCGAGTGGACGCTGTCTCCAGCCTTCGACGTGAACTACTCGTACAATCCGAGTGGCGAATGGACTGGGCAACATCAGATGAGCCTTAATGGCAAACGCGACGGCTTCGAAATGGCAGATCTGTTGGCTTTTGCGGAAACCGCATCCATAAAGCCAACCAAGGCAAAGACACTCATTTCCAATGTCAGCGAGGTCGTTTCGAACTGGCCGAAATATGCGCAGGACGCTGGCGTTAACAACGAGAAAACGCGAAGGATTAGAAACGCTCACCGGTCAGTTCTGTGAACGTTCAGCAGCGTCATGGGTCGTGTGACATCTCGACTGGCGCCCTCGATGCGTCGGACCCTGGTTCAAAGCTAGCGGTATGGAGCTAAGCGGAAATGGCGACGTTCACTCAATCGCAATTGCAAGCCATAGCCGACGCATTGGGAGACACCGAAGACGGACTGATCGGTTCGGAAATCGCACACCTTCTCCAGACCGTCGGCATTGTAGATACCGATCCGCAGATGACAAAACGTCACCGGCTATACAATGCGTTCGCCAATGATCAAAACCGCCGAAAGGATCGGACTCGCATTATCGGTTTTGTCCGCAAGGCGATGAAACCCGAACGGTTTGCGCGGGAACAGAAGCGTTTCGAGCCTATGCGGGGTCAGAACAAGATTTGCTTAAAATCCTGCGCTAAGCTCGAACGGACTGTGAACATCACGCTGTCCGAAGGATCCGACCTGGGCTTCGCAACGACCTGAATCCTTCAGGAATTTGTTGCTCTGTGTCCCAGGAGTAGATGCCGGTCAGATTGATATGCTCCCAACTGAGCGGCGAGATGTGTTTCAGCACGTCATCTGGAATATTCCGCCCCTGCTGGCGCAGATGAGCGACTGCTCGGCTGAGATAAACAGTATTCCAGTGCACAATCGCGCTGACGACCAGGTTGAGCCCGGAGGCGCGGAAAGCCTGGCTATCATAAGAGCGGTCACGGATTTCGCCGCGTTCGTGGAAGAAAACGGCACGCTTGAGCTTATGGGCGGCCTCACCTTTGTTGAGACCAGCCTGACACCGCCGGCGCAGCGTTAGGCTCGAATACCATTCGATCATGAACAGTGTCCGCTCGATGCGGCCGATCTCGCGGAGCGCCTTGGCCAGGTCATTGGCTTTCGACGAGGTTGCAAACATCTTGAGGATGGTTGACGGCGCGACAGCTCGTGTGGTGACCGACGCGCCCAGGCGCAAGAGATCGTCCCAATTCTCCAGAATGAGCGTGGTGTTGATTGGCGTGCCGATATGATTGGCCAAGGCCGGGTAGGTATCGGCTTTCTCGAAGGTATGGAATTTCCGGTCCTTAATGTTGCGCAACCGCGGAGCGAAGCGCTTGCCGACGAAAGAGAACAATCCGAACACCTGATCGCTGGCGCCGCCGGTATCGGTGAAGAGTTCCTCGATTTCGAGGATCGTGTCATGGTCGAACAGCCCGTCCAGGACATAAACCGCCTCGCTTTCGGTCGGGCTGATCGGCAGGACGCTGAAGTAGCCGTACTGATCGGAAAGGCCGCTGTAGAATTTCGTGCCCGGTTCGCTGCCATAATGCAGATTGATGTCGCCGCGCTTTGCGGCCCGGTCGCTGGCCCGGAAGAATTGCCCATCGGAAGACGCGGTTGTTCCATCACCCCATAGTCGCGAGTGCGGATGAAGCGTATGTGCGTCCGTCACGCAGGCCTGCGCAGCGCGATAGGTTTCGGAGCGGGCATGGAAAGTGCGCATCCAACCGATCTGATGGGCGCTGATCCCTTTTGAAGCTCCGGCCATGCGTTTCGGGCCGAGATTTGTCCCGTCCGCGAGCACGCCAGCTAGCATTGCGGGCATGTTCTGCGGCAGGCCTCCCGTTCGGACATGGGTGAACTGGTCGCCAAAACCGGTCCATTCATGCACTTCTCTGAGCAGGTCGGGAATTTCCACGAGCGGATACATCTCGGAGATTTCGGCGTTCAAGTCTTCGGCCGCAGCGGGAACATCCCTGGCATGCGGCGTCACGATCAAGGTTCCCACCTCAAGCCTGACGCCTTCGAGCTTTCCATTACGGGCACGATACGCCAGCCGTTTGAGATTGAAGTCCATCATTTGCTGGACCTCGGCCAGCCACGCCTCGCCGTCGCTTTGCACGCCGAGGCCGAGTTTGTTTTCCTCCTTGAGAGCGACAAAAACGGGCTTTGGCATAAGATGTTCATCAATCGGCCGGAAGGCCCGGCTGCCTTCGACCCAGACATCGCGGGATCTGAGCCGATCACGCAAATGAGCGAGCGTCGCAATCTCATAGAGTCGGCGATCCGGCTTACCTTTCTCGAAGATCAGCTTCCTGTCCGACTTTGAAAGATGGGCAACCGGGACGCGGTCCGGAAGAACGCGCCTGCTTTCGGCATAAAGCGATCGGAGGGCTTCTATTGCGGCCAGCAACGGATCGTGCCGACGGCGTGACTGGAAAGAAAATGTTTGGAGGAAAACTGCCGCATATTTGCGAAGGTTACCGTATTGCTCGGCCGCCAGCGCTAACGGGGAAGTGCGGTTGCTTTCGACGATGGCTTCGAGACCTGGCTTGATTTGCAGTAGCCGGTACCAGCCGACCTGCCGGTTCAATGTGTCGATCGCATCTTCACCTGTATCGTTAGCTGCCTGCAAGGCCACGATCGTGTCGAGGAACAGGCGCAATGCTTTTGATGTTTCGGCACGGGTGTTGATATGTCGCTGCTTTTTGGCCCCTGTGCATTATTGGGACATAGATTCACGGTAGGAACCTGCTGGACGGTACCAACGCGGTCGGGCAACAAGCGACGCCATCCGGGACGTCCCTGAGGCAGGTCATTGCTTCTGAAACCAGACGCTGCAGGTGGCCGACGTCACCGCGACCTATCATACCGGCACGTCGCGACCGGAGCAGAATTTCGCGCATGCGGCGACAACTGCGGAAGCATCTTCACCAGCGCCCATCACGAAGGCTGAAGCACGATTTCGCTGCCACGGACGTCCTAGATGAAAAAGGCCCGGTACGGGAGAAAGGCTGCCTTCTTGCAGAATGCTTCCGTTGGAACGGGTACTGCCTGGAATCTGGAGCCATGCGCTATCGTCTCGATATCCGATGCACCAGATGACGGAATCGATCACCCGTTTCGATCCATCGGCAAAGAATGCGAGGCGGTCTTGTGAAGAGACTAAGCGTTTCGCGACGGCTACGCCCCTTCGTTCCAAGTCGTCAAGGCTCCGATCCCTGTCAGGAAAGGGGTCCGCGCGCCGCATCACGCGTCCTATCGTCGATTCGGGCCTTGCTCTCATCAAGCCCAATGTGTGCAGCCACCACCATGTACTCTGGCCCAGAATGCGCTCGGGAAACAGACGGCGGCTGCGTCCAGCCGCAAGCACCACTTCATGGGTCAAAGCCAGCTCGGCTGCGATGTCGCGTCCGCTTGCTCCATCTCCGACAATAAGGACCATGCCAATCGGGAGATCACTGGGATTGTGATAACTTTCCGGTGTTAGTTGCTTGACTGCGCTGTCGAAGCCGGCAGCAATCGTTGGGATTATCGGTTTCTGAAACGCACCCGTCGCGACGATCACTGCCTTCGCTACTATGTACCTGCCATCGTCGAGTTGCGCGGCGAACCGCTCATCGGCCCGGCGTTCGAGCCGAGCCACACCATTTCCGGAATGCACCGGTAGGTCGAAATGGCTGGCGTAGGTTTCGAGATAATTCGCAAACTCGTCTCGCGTTGGATAGCCTTCTGGGTCCCCATCGAGCGCAAGACCAGGCAGCGAACTAAATGCGCGCGGAGTGAACAGGGTCAGGGAATCGTAGCGATGGCGCCAACTGTCGCCGACGCGGGCATGGCGATCGACGATTTGGAATGAAAGCTCTGGTCGGGCAAGATAATAGCCGGCTGCGAGTCCCGCTTGACCCGCGCCGATCACTAGAACGTCTATTTCCTCCGAACCATGGCTCACGGATAGCTGGCGAGGGCTTCTGTTCATGCAGCCTTTGCTTTGCCTTTTACCAGAATGCTCTCCATCAGCAAAAGCCCTACCCCACAGACAATCGCCACGTCGGCAAGATTGAAGGCGGGCCAATGATAGCTGCCGATGTAAAAATCCAGGAAATCCGTCACGGCACCCTGCCGGAGCCGGTCGAGCAGATTGCCGAGCGCCCCCCCAACCACGAGCCCGAGGGCGGATGCCGTCAGGCGGCTGTCGCTTCGATGGATCCAGATAAGGAGGCCGGCGACTATAGCGAGCGGGAACGCCATCAGGAGCCAAACCGGCGCCTGGCCGAACAATCCGAAGCTCACGCCGGTGTTAAAGCCGAGCACGAGATTAAAGAAGCCGGTGACGGGAATGACCTGAGGTGGATTCATAACATGGTCCATGACCCACCACTTCGTCGCCTGATCAATGAAAAACCCGCCAAGGGCGAGTGGAAGGCCGAGCCTGAGCATGTCCGAATGTCCTTTAAACTCCGGCTTAGCCGATCCGACCGAGGGCCGGGAACGTCTGGAGCAGCCATATTGCAAAGCTAGAGAGATGGCCGGTGATCATGGCGATGCCCATCACCACCATCACCCCACCAGCGACGATTTTGAGCACCCGGCCGGTGCGGCGCATCGACATCATCCGCGCCATGAACCCGCGCATGAATAAAGCCGCCAAGATGAAAGGGAGGCCAAGGCCCAGGGAATAGACGGCGAGCAGCGTCGTTCCGCTTGCAACCGTGGCGTTGGCAGCGGAGAGGGTCAGAATCGCACCTAGCACTGGTCCGATGCAGGGAGTCCAGCCGAACGCAAAAGCGAGACCCAGGAGATAAGCGGCCCCAGCGCTTCCGCTGCCCGGATTGGCATGGAACCGGGCTTCACGATTGAGCCAGGGCATTGGTACGAGGCCGGTCGTGAATAGGCCGAAGACGATAACGATCCCTCCGCCAATCAGGTTCGCTTCGAAAAGATACATGCGCAAGAGCCGGCTCAACACGGTGGCGCTGGCCCCAAGGATGACAAACACGGTCGTGAAGCCGAGCACGAAGCAGAGGCTGAGGCCGAGAGTTCGGCCCGCTGCCCTGAATTCTGTATCGGCCGCAATTCCGTCCGGGCTAATCGTGCGGCCTGCAACGTAGGAAATATAGCCCGGCACCAGCGGCAGAACGCAGGGCGACAGGAAGGATATAACGCCAGCGGCGAAAGCCGTCGCCATTCCGATACTGGAGAACTCCATCAGCCAATCTCGCCCACTAGACGGCGGAGCTTCTGCAAGCGAATCTCACGCGGCTCGTGCATGTCGAGCGTGCCGACGAATTGGCTCTCGGCATCCATCATGTAGACGCCTGCGGTGTGATCCATCGTGTATTCGCCCCCCTCCAGAGGCACTTTTCGCGCGTAGGCCGCAAAGGCCTTCACCACGGCGTCCGTTTCCTGTCGATTTCCCCGCAATGCGAGGATGCGATCATCAAAGGCTGTCATGTATTGAGCCAGCAGCTCTTGGCTGTCTCGTTCGGGATCGACGGTGAAGAACAGTACGTTGAACTGGTCGGCCACCGGCCCGAGCTCGTTCATGAGATCGCTGAGTTCGTAGAGCGTCGTCGGACACACATCGGGACAATGGGTGAAGCCGAAGAAGGCGAGATAAGGCTTTCCAGCAAGCGCGGCATTGTCGATCGTCCCGCCTTGATGCGATGTGAGCTGGAACGGGCCGCCGATAGCTGCGATGCCTGTCGAAGACGCGACCGCCGCATTTTGCTGCTGCCAAGGCTTGGACACTGACAAGCCGATGAAAAGCCCACCGACAGCGGCGACGGCAACCTATGCAACAAGACGGAAAAGTTTGACGCCGCTCATTGGACAGCCTCTCCGTGCCCGTCATGTTCGTTCGCAAATTCCGGACGAGCACCCATGTTCTGCACAGCGAACTCAACGTCGATGGTACCGGCCTGCTCGAACACCAGTGTTGCGGCAAACCGCTCCCCTTCCTTCAAAGGACGCGATGGCTTCAAAAACATGATGTGTATACCGCCAGGTTGAAGTTCGACCGTCTTGCCAGCCCCAATTTCGATGCCATTTTGCACCGGCCTCATGCTGGCAACCCCGTCGATCACGGTCGACTCGTGGATTTCCGCCCGTTCTGACAGAGGTGATGAGATCGAAACCAGACGGTCGGCCATACCGCCATCGTTCGTTAGCGTCAGATAGCCGCCGGCTACCGGCGCGACCGGCGGAGTCGCGCGCGACCACGGATGATTGATGGTGATCGAACCGGCTTGGAAGTCGTGACCAACGGCAGGAGAGATCAATACCGCAAGGGTAAGGAAGGCGGCGGATAGGGCTCGTGAACTAATCATGTTGATTAACTTTCTCTCCAGCTTCCCCGGCCTTTTCAAGAATTTCCAAGCCGCTTCTGACAACGACAACAACCACGCCCAGGCCGATGATCAGATCCGGGTAGGGCGAATTGAAAAGGATTACGGCCAGACCCGAAAGCGCGATGGCTGAGTTCACGAGCATGTCGTTTGTCGTGAAAATCCATGAGGCTTGCAGATGC
Organism: Roseibium sp. Sym1; assembly: GCF_027359675.1. Classification (NCBI taxonomy): domain Bacteria; kingdom Pseudomonadati; phylum Pseudomonadota; class Alphaproteobacteria; order Hyphomicrobiales; family Stappiaceae; genus Roseibium; species Roseibium sp. Sym1. The sequence continues at coordinate 27,897 of NZ_CP114788.1, read as the reverse complement.
ACGCCGCCTTCCCGATGAGAATTCAGGAACCACATGCAGATCATATTCGTAAGCGCGCTCGCGATTGCCACGGCAATCATGACCGGCCCTATCGGATCGGAGCCAGTGAAGAAGCGACGACCGACTTCAAATAGAAGAAGACCAGCGAAAACCATCAGAAGGATACCCGACAGCCGGGCAACTCGAACCTTCGCCGCCAAACCGCGACCTACGACGAAAAGGCTAATAGCGTAGACACCGGCATCGCCAAGATTATCGAGTGCAGAGCCCATCAATCCTGTTGACTGAGCCCACCACCCTAATCCCCCCACAATGGCTGCCTGGGCCGTATTGATCGCAAGCACCCATGCGAGCGCCCATTGTTCGCTCTTCTCGGATGAAGTGGCACTGCCCTTGGACTGATTACTCATAAATTACACCTCGGCTTTCTTGGCGAGAAGTGGAAGCCGCGACCTGCCTTCGCGCACTGCTTGGGCTCATTTGTCGCGGGTGCCGCGCCAGGTCAGCAGGCGCAGCGCATTGGCTGTAACGAGGACCGTAGCGCCCGTATCGGCGAGAATCGCCATCCAGAGCGTGGTAATGCCGAATAGAGTCGTCACGAGGAAGACGGCCTTCAGACCAAGCGCTATGGCGATATTTTGCCAAATATTGCCGAGTGTCGCCTGTGACAACCCGATGAGATCGGCAACACCCGTCACCCGGTTTCTGAGCAGCGCGGCATCTGCGGTCTCCAGAGCAACGTCGGTGCCTGCACCCATGGCAACGCCAACGGAAGCGGCTGCGAGCGCCGGCGCGTCATTGATACCGTCTCCCACCATGGCGATCGGGCCATTAGCTTTGAGGCGACCGATCTCGGCGAGCTTGGCGTCGGGCAACAATTCGGCGCTTGCCTCAAGGCCAAGATGGGCCGCAATGGCGTCGGCCGTGCGCTTGTTGTCGCCGGTCAGCATCAGTGGCCGCACACCTCGATCTGTCAGCCGCTTCACACCTTCGATAGCGTCGTCGCGCGGTTCGTCGCGCAACGCGATCAATCCCTCGATGGTCTTGCCCTTTATAAGCACGACGACCGTCTTGCCCTGGCTCTCCAGTGTGGTGATCGTCTCGGCAATGTTCTCTTCGAGGGCAGCCTGTTCGGCGGCATGACGGGGAGACCCGACCGAAGCGAAGCCGTCCTTCAACCGCGCTGTGACCGCTTTGCCGGGTGTGGCAACGCCGCCCCCGAAGGTGACGGGCAGTTCGAGCCCCCGCACTTTTGCCGCCTCCACGATTGCAACCCCGAGAGGATGGCTGGTGCTGCGCTCGACGGCCGCTGCAATGGCAAGGACGGCGTTCTCGTCCCCATTGATCGGCACAATGTCCGTCACCTGGGGATGGCCACGCGTCAGCGTTCCTGTCTTGTCGAAGGCAACAGTTACGACCTTACCGAGTATTTCCAGTGCCGCGCCCCCCTTAATCAGCAATCCCTGACGCGCGCCGGCGGCAAGACCCGAGGCAATAGCCGCCGGCGTGGAAATCACGAGCGCGCAGGGGCAAGCAATCAGCAACGTCGCAAGACCCCGATATACCCATGTCATCCAGTCACCGCCGAAGGCGAGCGGCGGCACCACGACGATCAGAGCCGCGACGACCATAGCGCCAGGCGTATACCAGCGGCTGAAACGGTCGATCATACGCGCCGTCGGGGCCTTTGATTCCTGAGCTTCCTCGACCATGTGGATGATGCGGGCAATGGTATTGTCGGCCGCGACATGACTGATCGACACTCGCAACTCGCCATTTGCATTGATGCTGCCGGCATAGACGTTTGCGCCGGCTTCTTTAAGCACGGGCATGGATTCGCCTGTCACGGGCGCCTCATCGACCTCAGATGCACCATCAATCACCGTGCCGTCAGACGGCACACGGTCCCCAGGCCGAACAACGACGACATCACCAATAGCCAACTCTTCGGCAGCGACCTGCTCAATGACACCATCACGCTCGCGGAACGCGACCCGGGGCACGAGATCGATCAGCGCTTCAATGCCTGCCCGCGCACGGCCTGCCGCCACGGTTTCAAGCAGCTCGCCCACTGCGAACAGGAAGATCACGACAGCAGCTTCTTCGGCCTCGCCGATGGCGACCGCGCCGAGTGCCGCGACCGTCATCAACGTCTCGATGGTGAAGGGTGAGCCGGACATCGCACCGGCGACCGCCCGCCGCGCGAACGGGATAACGCTGATCAGGGCCGCACCTGAATAGAGCCATTGCTCCCAATCCGGCAGGATACGCGCAATGGCGAAGGCAAGCATGAACAGTGCGCCGGTCAGCAGTACAAGCCGACCCTTGCTGCCTTTCCACCACGCCTCTGTGATGCGCTTCCGAGGCGGCCCCCCCTTCGTCTCAGCCTGCTCGATCACTGGCGTGTACCCGAGCGCTCGGATCTTTTGCTCAATAGTGCCGAGGGCCGTCCGGTCTTCATCGAGTTGCAATGCTAGCGTCTCGTTGGCGTAGCTGACATTGATGTCGCTAACGCCCGGCAGGCGTTGCATCGCCGTCTCGATTTTCAATGCGCACGAGGCGCAGTCCATGCCTTCTATACGCAGTCTGTAAGGGCTCGCTGCCGCCATGGTGTCACCTCGATGGTTTAATGTGACACCGCAGATAGACCCTGTAGCAACTATAGGGTCAAGAGTGGACTTCGTTTATTTGATTTCGCGCTGCGATCCACGTGCAAATTCGCGGTACAACTTCATTAAGGAGCCTTGACCCTGTAGTGGGTACAGGGTGCAGAAATAGTTGAATGCAAAGGTAAATGGAGCGAAGCGAAACGATGGCGAAAGGGAGTGCTATGACCACCGGGGCGGGCACGACTGCAAATACCTGGGCGTTCGTCTTCTCGGCATGGCTCATTGCGCTTGCCGCCTCGCTCAGCGCTCTCTTCATTGGTGAGGTCATGGGACAGACGCCGTGCAATCTGTGCTGGCATCAGCGCGCTTTCATGTTTCCGCTGGCGGTCATTCTGGCTGTCGCTAGCTTTCGAGGTGATGCCAGCGTTTCCCGGTACGGACTTCCACTGGCTGCCCTAGGTGCCGCCATCGCTGCATTCCACTCCCTCCTTTATGCGAGGATCCTTCCAGCAGCCATCGAGCCTTGTACACAAGACGGCCCGTCATGTTCTGGCGTCGAGATGACGGTCCTTGGCATTTTGCCGCTCCCTTACCTATCGCTCGCCGCCTTTGGGAGCATCGCTCTTCTTCTCGTTCTCGCGCACCGGAGACGTTCAACATGACCAGACGGTCCATCGTACTTCTCACTGGCCTTGTCGCACTGATTGTCTTTGCAGGCGGTGCCTTTATCTACGACCGGTACGGCGGCCTCTCGGCACAGCCCGTTGCACCGGCGCAAGGTGATGCGTTGGTCAGGGCGCATTCACCCGTAATCGGCCCAGCGGATGCGCCGGTGACGATCGTGGAATTCTTTGATCCGTCCTGCGAGGCGTGCCGAGCTTTCTATCCAGCCGTTAAGCAGATCATGGCGAATTTCCCTGCCGAGACGCGCCTGGTCATCCGATACGCGCCCTTCCATGACGGATCTGACGAAGCCGTCAGGATTCTGGAAACAGCCCGTCTTCAGGACAGATACGAACCGATACTGGAAGCCCTGCTGGCGCGACAGCCGGAATGGGCCGTGCATGGTGCACCCGATCTCGAGAAAGCCTGGGAAATCGTGGCGGCGGCTGGGTTGGATGTTGAGCAGGCACGGCGTGAGATGTCCTCGGCCGAGATTGACGCCGTTCTTGAGCAGGATATGGCCGATGTTCAGAGCAATAATGTGCGCCAGACACCGACCTTTTTCGTGAATGGCAGGCCGCTGGAATCCTTCGGACCGCAGCAACTCCACGACCTGGTGCGTGAAGAGGTGGAGAGCGCCAGAGCGGCGCACTAGGCGAGCCATCGAGATCGACAAACGTCCAAATAGAACCTACATGACCCTGTATACGCTATAGGGTCATAAAATGAACTCTTCAATTCTGACGATCGGTCATCTTGCAAGGCAAACCGGTACCAAGGTCGAAACGATCCGCTTTTACGAGAAGAACGGTCTACTGCCCGAGCCCTCGCGTACCGAAGGCAATTATCGGGCGTACGAGCCAGACCATCTGAACCGGCTGAGCTTTATCCGCCGGGCACGTGACCTGGGCTTCTCGCTCGACCAGATCAGAGCGCTTCTCACGCTATCCGACAATCGCGGACAATCCTGCGCAGCAGTTGATGCCATCGCTAGCGAACATCGTGCAAAGGTCGAAAAGAAGATCACTGATCTCATGGCGCTCAAGGCCGAACTCGACAGAATGATCGACCAGTGCGAGTGCGGCATCGTCGACGATTGCCGGATCATTGAAACCCTGTCGCCGAAATGATCGGAGGTCCATGCAGCTTTGCCGACGATCCATGTCTTGATCGACTGCAATTGGTAGGTCGTTCGACATCTTCCGCTTGGAAGGGTTGGCTGCTGAAAGCGGCCTTTCCGCTTTCCACCCCATGGAGGTCATCGGATCCAAGTCATGCCAAGGCCTCATGGGCTTCCCGCTGACGATATTCGGCAACGATTCTTGAGACGGTTGGCTCGCTCACGTCATAGAGCCGCGCCATCTCGGCGCCGGACTTGCGCCCCGCAACAACGGATTCGGCGATCTCACGCCGTTTCTTATCGTCAAGTTTGCGCCGCCGACCACCGAGCCGCCCTTCCAACCGCGCCTGCGCTAGCCCTGCGCTAGTCCGCTCGCGGATCATGGCGCGCTCGAACTCGGCGAATGAGCCGACCATCTGCATCATCATGCGGCCTGCCGGTGTCGTCGTGTCGATCGCTTCGGTCAGCGACCGGAAGCCGGCCCCCGCCGCTTCGATCTTTTCCATCAAGTGCAGCAGGTCTTTCAGGCTTCGCGAAAGCCGGTCGAGCTTCCAGACAACAACGACATCGCCATCCCGTAGCTGGCCGATCATCTCCTGGAGCCTCGGCCGGTCCCATCGCCCGCCGCTGGCGGATTCTTCGAAGACGCGTTTACAACCCGCTGCCGTCAGCGCGCGCAACTGTGCTGCGTTCGACTGGTCGTCCCCCTTCGACACGCGAGCATAGCCGATCAAATAAGGTGCGGTGCTCAATTCGATCCTTTCACAAACGGCCGTCTACGGAAGCAGGATGACCATGACCGCAAATCAAGGCTCAATGCCTTTCACAATCCTCTTGCAAAACTGTATCAAAAGGCAAGTGATTTTTGAAAGGGATAACCGATGCCAGCACGCATTTACATGATCGGCCCTCAGCGCGACGCTTTGTTGGCGCTGCCCGAAGACGAGACGACGGTCGTCCGCCATCACAGTCTGGACGTAAACGACCTAGCTGCCATCAACAGCGCCCGCACGCCTGAGACCCGGCTTGGCTATGCTTTGCAGCTTTGCTGTCTGCGTTATCCGGGGAGGCATCTCCGACGCGGCGAATTGCTGCCCGCTGTCATGCTCGACCATATCGCTGAGCAGATCGGGATCGATGCAGAAGTGATCGGCGGTTTCGCACGACGGACGCCCACACGCTACGATCAGCTTCTCGCGATCAAGGCGCGTTTCGGGTTCACCGACCTCACCAAGCCGATGCGCGCAACGCTTCGAGCGTGGCTGGAAGCCGAAGCTGTCGGCCTGACCAACGGACGCGTCTTGTTGGGCAACTTCCTCGACGAACTGCGCTTCCGTAAGATAGTCATTTCCGGAATCACCGTGGTCGAGCGCATGGCCGCCGAAGCGATGCACGCGGCCGAAAACCGGATCATCGCCGACATCGACAATCGTCTCGATCCGGCCACCCATAGCCGACTTGACGCGCTTATCGCCGAGAAAACGCACGATAGGCAAAGCCGATTTTCCTGGCTACGGGAACCCACCCCGCGCGTCGCCTCTGCCTCGCTCGTCGGTATTCTTGACAAGATCGCACTGGTTCGCGGCATCAGGACGCCCGCCATCGATAGACGATACGAACCCCGAATGGAGCAATTTGCGCGCGAAGGGGTCCGCTACACCGCGCAGGCATTCCAGCAGATGGGGTCGGCGCGGCGGCATGTTATTCTTGTGGCGACGCTGCGCGAGTTTGAGGCCACGCTGACTGACACAGCTATCGGTATGTTCGACTCGCTCATCGGGCGAGCGCATCTGCGTGCCCGCAAACGCCTTGAACAGACGGTTGCCGCTTCTGCCGACCAGGGCCGCGACCGATTAATCCGTGTCGCCGACGTGCTTGAGGCGGTCAGCAAAGCCGCACGCGCCGGCGGCGATATTGCAGCAGCGGTCGCAGCGGTCGCCTCGCTCGATACGATCGATGCCGACGCTGCTCTTCTCCGGCGAACCACGAGGCCGGGACGAGATAATGCCATCAGTGAAATCGGGCCAGAATATCGGACGTTCAAGCGGGCGGGGCCGCGCTTCCTGAAAGCGTTCACGTTCGAGGGTCGCAAGGGTACCGCGCCGCTCCGTGCAGCGATGGCGATCCTGGCCGAACTCGATGGCGACTGGCGCACGGCGCTCCCTGATGGCTTGCCGCTCGGGCATATCGAGCGGCGATGGCAGCGCTATGTCGTCACGGACGACAAGATCGACCGAACCCATTGGGAGCTGGCGACCTATTCCGCGTTGGCTGGAGCACTGGCGGCGGGCGACATCTGGGTGCCAACCTCCCGACTGCACCGCTCTCTGGAAACGCTGCTTTCACCGAGTACGGATCCGGTCCCGGCACAGGTCTCCGATATTCCTGATCCTCATGTGTGGCTCGATGCCCGCGCGGCCGAACTGGATACTGCGCTGCTCAAGGTATCAGGGGGGCTGACCAGCGGCGATCCCGCGCTGTTTTCCGGTGACCGACTGCGGTTTCCGAAAGAGCCGAAAACCGATCTTGCCGAACGCGACGATGGCAGACAGTTCGTCCGGACCTGCTACAATCTCGTGCCGACGACGCGCATCACCGATGTTTTGTCTCAGGTCGAACGTTGGACCGGTTTCACCAGCCATTTCGGTCATGTCTCGACCGGGTTGCCGCCCAGCGATGAACGATCCTTTCTCGCAGCTATGATTGCGGAAGCGACGAACCTCGGCCTGTCACGGATGGCTGAGGTCTGCGGCGTGGCATCGCGGCGCACGCTCCTGCGCATGCAGACGTGGCACATGCGTGAAGAGACGTTTCGCGCCGCGCTCGGCTGTCTGACCGACGCCATACAGGCCGAACCAATGGCGGCCTGGTTCGGTGAGGGCTGGCGCGCCTCTGCCGATGGGCAGGCTTATTATCTTGGTGGCGCCGGGGAGGCTGGCGGTCAGGTCAACGCGCATTACGGCCGCGACCCGATCGTCAAAATCTACACCACCATCACCGACCGCTACGCACCGCTCCATCAAACCGTGATCGCGGGCACTGCCGGCGAAGCGATCCATGCCCTCGACGGCATTCTCGGCCACGAAAGCAACGCCAACCTTTCCGCGCTGCACGTCGATGGCGGCGGCGTCTCCGATATCGTGTTTGCGGTCATGGACCTGCTCGGGCTTGATTTTGAGCCACGTATTCCGCGCCTCTCCGATCGCCGCCTCTATTCCTTCGAGCCGCCCAAGCGTTACGGACGCCTCGCGCCGCTGTTCGGGAACAGGCTCAACCGCGATCTGATCGTCAATCACTGGCCCGACATTCATCGCGTCATTAGGGCGATGCGCGACCGAACCATCACCCCATCGCTGATCCTGAAAAAGCTCTCAGCCTACCGGCAACAAAACAGCCTTGCCGCTGCCCTTCGCGAGGTCGGCCGTATCGAGCGCACACTCTTCACATTGCGATGGTTCAAGGATCCGGCGCTTCGCCAGCTTGTCACGGGTGAACTCAATAAGGGCGAAGCGCGAAACAGTCTGGCGCGCGCGGTTGCGTTCCACCGGCTCGGCCGCTTCCGGGATCGCGGTATCGAAAATCAGCAAATGCGAGCGGCAGCACTCAATCTCGTCACCGCCGCAATCATCCTGTTCAACTGCCGCTATCTCGACCGCGCCGTGAGTGAACTTGGAAGTCGCGGAGTGAAAATTGATCCCGCTCTACTCTCGCAGCTTTCACCTTTGGGCTGGGACCGGATCAACCTCACCGGCGATTATGTCTGGTCAGACGGCATTGAACTCGATGCCGACGGACTCATGCCCCTTCGAATCCCCGATAGCTACCGTGAATCTATGTCCCGATAATGCACAGAGGCCTTTTTGCGGTTATTGGCTTTGGAAAACAACCGGCCGATCAACTTGATGAACATGGTCATCGCGTCGTCGGTGAGTTTCTGGCCGAGCTTGATGACCTGCACCACAAGTGTCGCGCGTCGGCGGCTGGCGGTGAAGTCGTTGGCAAGCCAGGCCGGCATTGCATCCCCCTCGCGCACCATCTGATCCCAACGTCCCGACGGAATACGCGCTTGCAAACGGGGATCGATCCCGAGCGAGCGTAGAAATGCGATGCGCTCTGTCAATCCGACCAGGTTCAACGCGCCAGGAGCGTCCGGAGCTGACTTCAGCCAGTGAAAGCGTGTCTGGCTGATCGCCGGGTCGACGGTCAGCAAACTGTCGAGTGCTTCCAGTGTGTCCGGCGTAAGGTTCGAGATCAGGGCGGCTTCAGCACCGCGGCGCGCGATGGTTCGCGCCAACAGTCCCATACGTTCAATGACATTCGCCACAGGCAACAGCACCCGGCGTTCGCGAAACGTTGCGATGATGGCATTCGCGATCGGCACGCCCTTGTCGGTCGCTGAAGCCGCCTGTATCGCGGACAGCAATGCCGCGCGACGATCCTGGGCTGTTGCACTCCGCATTCCGAGATAGCCGAGCAGGTGCGCGATGTGATTGCTGCGCGTTTCCTCCCGGCGAGCATATCGTTCAAATGAAGCAGGCTCGGCTCCAACCTGTTCGGCAACATAGTTCAGCATTGCCGTCGGCGGAGCTTCGTTGACAGAGAGTACCCGGCCCAGATGCCGCATCACGCAAAGCTGGATCGCGAAGCCGAGCCGATTGTGTTCTCGTCTGCGAAGCTCAATTTCAAGCCGGTCGGCTGGAGACAGGGAATAATGATGGATCAGGCTGTCTTCGTCGGTGGGGATATCGAATAGTTCCTGTCGCTCCTGAATCTTGAGAAGCATACGCCGGGCCATCTTACACTCCATACTATGCAAGCCGATGACCCATGTCTGTGTCCGAAAACGTCCGATTGCGTACAGGGCTTAAATACCCTGTCCACAAATTAGCTTGACTGCATTCTGGACAAGCAGATAATTTGAACAGCCTTTTCGGACAGGATTGACGCCATGTCACGCACTTTCGTCTATGCCCGCGTCTCCACGCCCGGCCAGACGACCCAAAACCAGATAGAAGAAATCCGGGCGGCGGGGTTCCACGTCGAAGACCGCCGGATTGTTACCGAGACGATTTCCGGCAGTGTGCCGATAACGCAGCGTCCGGAATTCTCTCGGCTGGTGGACCGTCTGGAACCTGGCGACATTCTCATCGTGACGAAACTCGATCGCCTCGGCCGGGATGCGATAGACGTCAGTTCAACAGTAAAGGCATTGGCCGACGAAGGAGTACGGGTCTACTGTCTTGCACTTGGCGGTGTCGACCTGACGAGTTCAGCCGGCACGATGACCATGAACGTGCTCAATGCCGTTGCCCAGTTCGAGCGAGATTTGCTAATCGAGCGAACGCAGTCAGGCTTAAGACGTGCCAAGTCCGAAGGGAAAGTTCTGGGTCGGCGGCCAAGCCTGACAGACAGCCAAAAGCAAGATGTGCGGGTTGCGCTGAATTCCGGCAAAAGCATTTCCGCTATTGCCCGAGCATTTGGTACCAGCCGTCAAACAATCATGCGGGTGCGTGACGAAATCCGTTGAGCAAGAAGCAGGATCGGATTTCCATTCTTCGAAACGAGGGCTATCAAGAATGCAAACTTTCGCGGCATATGTCGGCGCAGCCGTTTTTGAAATAGCGGGATGTTTTGCATTTTGGGCTTGGCTGCGGCTCGACAAATCAATCTGGTGGATCGTTCCGGGTCTCGCTGCGCTGAGTCTATTTGCATATTTGCTCACGTTGGTAGATAGCGCGGCCGCAGGTCGTGCCTATGCGGCCTATGGAGGTATCTACATTGCGAGTTCTCTCATATGGCTCTGGCTGGTCGAGGGCGTCCATCCTGACCGCTGGGATCTCTTAGGTGCAACCATCTGTATAGTCGGGGCTGCGATTATTATTGCCGCGCCTCACTCACGCGTTTAATCGGGCGGCATTATCGAGATCTAATTCCTGCATTCAATCTGAATAACAACGCCGCCTGGAACAATGCCGACGCGGCAGAAATCACGAACACTGTTTCAAGCCCTGAAACGGCCACGATCACCCCGCACAACAACTGAGAGCCGCTACATCCTTTTCGAAAGTCTGCGCAGCAAGCTTCAACCCTTCAACCGTTGTGAGGTATGGGAAGATCATCGCGCCGAGCTCCTCGTAAGTCATTCCCGCCTTAAGCGCCATCGTCGCGGTCTGGATACTGTCGGCACCTTCCGGAGCAAGTATATGTGCCCCGAGCAACCGCTTGGTGTTTCCGTCCGCGACAAGTTTTATGAGCCCGCGCGTGTCCCGGGCAGCGAGCGCCCGGGGTACGTGCTCGAGCGACAACACTGAAGTGCGAACAGTTTGGCCGGCAGCCTTTGCCGCGGCCTCTGTGAGACCGACGCTGGCAACCTGAGGGTCAGAGAAGACGATTGCCGGCATGGTAGTGTTGTCATAGACTAGACTATCGCCGTTCATCGCGTTTTTCGCAGCCAGTTTGGCACCGCAGGCAGCCATATAGACGAATTGGTCACGTCCGGTTACATCACCGGCGGCGTAGACATTCTTGTGGCTGGTACGCATCCGGTCATCGACAAGGATCGCGCCACGCCGGTCGGTGGCGATTCCTGCCAGGTCCAACGCAAGATTTTGCGTGTTGGGCGTACGACCTGTCGCAAGCAGAAGGTCCTCCGCTTCCAGGGTCTCGGTTCCATCTTCCGTTTCCACCCTCAGTGCAATGTGGCCATCACGCTTCATGACTTCCGTGTAGCTCTTGATGGTTCTGACGATAATTCCCTCGTCTTCGAACGCGCGCGTCAGCGCATTACCTATTTCCGGTTCAGCCTCAGGCAGCAATCCTCGGCGGCTGACTATGGTGACGGCCGTTCCCGTGCGTGCAAATACTTGGGCTAATTCAACACCGATGTATCCGCCTCCCATAACAATCAACGACGCAGGGCGCTTCTGAACTTCGAGGATTGATGTGCTGTCGTGAGGGCGTACCTGGGTCAGCCCGGGAATGTCAGGCACCTGGGGCCGGGATCCCGTGGCGAGGATGATCTTGTCCGCAGAGATAACCTCTCCATCCAAAGTCAGCTGACCGCCAGCAATGAAACGAGCCTCACCTTCCAAATAGACGATGTTGTTGTGTTGGGGCAGGACGTCGATATATTTTGCAGCTCGCAGGTCATCGACCAGCGCCTGTTTTTGGCGGATAATGGCGGCCCAATCCGTGATCTGCGCCGTCGCCTCTATCCCGTCAAATCTCTCGGCGGCTTTTGGGGAGTGCATGACCTCCATAGCCCGGATCATCGCCTTGGACGGTACACAACCGACATTGACGCAAGTCCCACCGATGACACCGTATCCAAGAAGCGCGACCCGAGCACCTTCCTCGGCCGCTGTGATTGCGGCAGAAAATCCCGCTGACCCTGCGCCAACCACAGCCAGATCGTAAGATCCGTTCTTGTTCGAACAACAATCAGACATTTGGGTTTCCTTCATTGCGTTGACGTCGTGCGTTGCGAACAAGCGCATAAACCGTGAGGAGTACAAAGGCGAGAAGAGCTGGCAACAGGACATAGTCGAGAACGCCAACGAAGGCCGATAGCCCGACCGCGCCGAACAATACGACGATAACCGGTGTGAAACAGCACAGCGCTGCGATCACTGTACCGATCACCCCTGTCGCCAAGAGCTTATTGTTCATTTCAGATTTTCCCTATTGTCTTCCCGGCAGCCAGACCCGACCGAGAGTCGCAACCTGTGGCGCAGGAAATAAGCGAAAAGACCCGCGACCGCGGCAATCAGCACGGACAACACAACACCCGAACCGAATAGCTGGGCGATCAATCCGGTTGCTGCGGAACCAACAAACGCCAGGCCGCCACCACAGCAGATAATCACTACGGGAGCGGCAACCGCCGTTGCCAGTATCATACCCAAGGACTTGTCACTCATGGGTTAGCTTCAGGAGTTCGAACCATCGTCCAGCAAAACCGCCGTGTACCCATATGTGGCGGGTTGTGCGACGATCTCCTCCATATCCGTCACAGCGTCGTCGAAAGTGATCGTGTAGACACCGGAGCGGCCATCCTCGTGCTCTTGGAAATTCAGGATCTCGACGCTCTCGGATTTTTGCAACGCCTCGCCAACGATGTAAGAACAGGACGGGCACCAAAGGCCTGTGACCTCAATCCGCGCTTTTCGCTCTTCTGCATGGGTTGCCCCAGTCGCCAGGAGCAAAACGGCAAGTGTCATAAATGTCTGTTTCATGGAGAATCCTTTCTCAGTAACCGAGTAGTGGCGGAGCGAAGTATGGGAAAGCCAAGGAGAGCACGACAATGAAAGTTGCACCCCACAGTGCTCTTTTCATGAACCGCTTTTGCAGAGGCCGTTCGCAGCTTCCATCATTACAGGCCTGCGGCGTCGGCCTGTACACTTTCCAGAACCCGTAACAGAGTGTGCCTCCGGCAAACGCGAAGAAGACCCATTTGTACTGGTAGAGCGCTCCGAGCTGACCAATCCATGCGCCTGTGGCCCCGAGGCTGAAAAGCACCAGCGGCAGAATGCAGCAGGAGGTCATTGCAAGAGCGCCAAGTATGCCGCCAGCGGTGGCGGCTCTCGCACCCAGATCTCTCTCCCCTTTGGTCCCGGGATGTATTTCTGACGTCATTCTGACACCCTCAATTGATCCATCTAAGGTGAAGGCGTACTGTCTGTAGCCACTACAGATGCAAGGAGTTTTCCTATGTCCGGGATCACGAACGCGCGAGGCTATCTGATTGGGGCAATGTCCAGCGAAACCGGCGTGAATATCGAGACGATCCGTTACTATGAACGCATCGAACTGATGCCGAAGCCTGACCGGACTGCCGGAGGCAACCGGCAATACACCCACGACCACCTTCAACGATTGTCATTTATCAAGCGGAGCCGGGAACTTGGGTTCAGCATCGACGAGATCCGCGCGATGCTGAAAATGGTCGACCAGAAAGGCATCAGTTGCGGTGAGGTGCATGCCATGACAATGGAACACCTGAGCTCTGTAAGGGAAAAGATTCAGCACCTGAAGAAGCTTGAAAAGGCTCTTACTAATATGGCGTCTGAATGCGCGAAGGGAGATGTCCCGAACTGTCCGATTATCCAGACGCTCTTTGAAGCGTAGTAACTATTGGGTGATTGACTGTCCCGGCAAGTTGCTCGCCCTGGGGGCCGTTCCGGCTGTTTACACCTGCCAAACGCAGTGCTCAAATATGCCTGTGCGAATTTCTCCTTAAATGAAGACTGTTGTTGTGGCAGGTCGCGATTATCAGACTGGTCGAATCGAAAGTTCGGTGTTCGTTCCAGCTAAGCGCAGGATTTATTGCAAATCTTGTTCTGGCCCCTATGCGCCAGAATCTGAACCGTGCTTTGGCATTCGCAGGCTTGGCGATTGAAGCATCGGGCCAACTCGTCTCGGCCAGCGCCGTTCAGACACTTTCGGAAGCCAGCAAGCGCGCCAGAGAACTGCGAGAAGACCTTGCGAGCCGAGGTGTCCACCCGGACGTTCTCAGTTTCTGCCGCGAAGAACTTCTCGCTGACAACTACTTCCACGCCGTCCTCGAGGCTGTAAAAAGCGTCGCGGAAAAAATTAGAACTCGAACGGGTCTAACTGATGACGGAGGAGTTCTCGTCGATCGCGCCTTCGGCGGTGACAGGCCGATGTTGGCGATCAACGCGCTGTCAACGGAAAGCGAGAAGAGCGAGCAAAAGGGCTTCTGCAATCTCCTGAAGGGCACTTTCGGTATGTTTCGCAACACGACCGCGCACGCGCCGCGAATCTATTGGAAGATGTCAAAGAAAGACGCAGAAGACCTGCTTTCCATGGTTTCGCTGATGCATCGGCGAATTGATGCAGCCACAACGCCGTCCCGGCTATAATCCAGCGTCATGCAGTTTTCCGCTCCACAGCAGCCGGTGGACAGAGGTTGCTGAAGCAGAGCGAATCAGTCGATTTTTTGAAGAATGTATCCAGGGAAGATTACTTCATTGCAATCGATTCCGGCCGTGATGGGCCTTAAGATTTCAATGTCTTCGCTGGTAGAGAAGATCACCTGTTGCCCGCGTTCTTTTGCGCCAGCAGCACGACCCAACAAGTTTTTGAAACTTGGACGTGACGATGACTGTTGACGCGGTTCATCGAATACGAGCAGACCCGGGTGGTTGGTCGTCTGTTCGCTGGATAGCTCGAGCAGGCCCATTTGGTAGGCCCATTTCAGACGAATCGCATCGCTCGCGGAAGTCTCAAACCCAATTTCAAATCCTTCCTTCTCGGGCCTGTAGCTGTCCTCAGAGATCGACAGTTCGGAGGGTGAAAATGTACTAAATCCGAAGTCTGCAGCTCGGCCCTGCACCAGCCGCGTCAAGCGACCAAGCTTATCTTTGTCGAGCGGAGAGAGCTTCTCTTTAGGAATCTCCGCTTGCTCTCGCAGAAGCTCAGTATAGGCCTCCTGCAAACCCCGAAACCGATCCAGCGCATCATCAAAAACGGCCTGCAGCGCCTCTAGGTCCCTCAATCTCGCTTCTGCCCGTATGCGTTCCTCGATAACGGCAGCCGAGGGGTTGGTACCTGGCGCTACCAACTCCGAACGAAGAAGTCGGATTTGGGTGTAGTGATCCGACAGTTGCCGGCCGACAGCAGAGAGTTGCTCCCTCCGGTCGTTCTCGTCCCTTTCCTCCCTAACGAGAATATCTTCGAACATTTTTTTCTGCGATCGGATGTACTCGATGTTGTCCGAAACCGGCATTATGACGGAGAGGGCTTCCTGCGCCAGCAATGTATCCGCGAGAGCCTGTTCGCAGGTCGGGCATCGATCCGGCGTCAATGCGGCAGTGACACCCGAGTACCTTTGCAGTCTTTGGACGTCGAGGTTCTTCTGAAGGTCTTCGTCGAGTGAAGCAATTCGCCTTCGCAGAGATTGTAAGTCAGCTAATTTCAGTTGCTGCAGTCCGTGAAGCCGAATTCTCTCAGCGTTCAAATCATCGACCCGCTGGGTCATCTGCTGCAGTTTTTGCGTAACTTCCTCCGACTGGTCTTCGACGTCTGGTACTGCCGTGGCGGCCAGGTCTGCTATGCTACCTCTGAGCTTGGAAGCAACCGCGTTTAGCGGTACCCAATTCGTCCCATCGGCCAATTGAATGTGAGCATTTGACAACGCACCGAGATCCGCAATAGGCGTCTCGCTGAGTGAAGCGATCCTGCCGCCGCCTCGCGCTACGAACCGCTCCAGATCTTGCCTGGTAACCGACCATACCTTCGAATTGGCTGCGACGCGCTCCGCCAATCGCTCGCGCTGCACTTCAAGCTTGTAAACATCGAGGTCCATGATGAATTCGACAGCCCGTTTGTGGACCTCTCGAATTCTCATGTAGGTGGGGATAGCAGCCGGGATTGCCGTCCAGCCAAATTTCTGTTCCACCCAGAAAAGTGGGAACACCGTCTCCAGATAGAGCTTCGTTTCTGGCGCATCATACCTTCGGACCTGCGGCAAATGCCATCCGAGGAAGCCTTCCAGAAAATGATGAAATCCGTCTTCCCTTTGGGCGGCTCCTGGATCCAGCACGAAGAAGTTTTGCCGTCTGAGATCATTGGTGCCCTCTGACAAGGCCGCTCCGAAATCTACTGATACCAATCTAGTATCTGTCGCCACTTTCACGCCGCGATGAACGGTGATGATTTGTTCCTCACCATTGGCGATTTCGAGCGAAACGCTCGACTCGATCACCTCAACACGCTTCTCCTCGTCTGTATTGAGGTAGCTTGTCATCGCGTGCGGTAACGGAATTTCTCTCCGAGGGCTCAACATTCGTTCCAGACCCAACGCGTATAACATCCCTTGCATACACGTCGATTTGCCCTTGGTGTTGTCCGCCCAGAGGACGGTCAATCCGGAAGTAAAAGGAACGTCGGCACCATAAACGCCATCCGTTGTGACAGCCCGCAACCTCAGGTGTCGAAAGCGCAACGTCATATCAAATCCTCCAAACGCCAGACCCGCTTCATCAACGCATCAGTCATTCGAGGCGCCACCTCGCTCAAAAACTTCGCTTCCTCGGCGAGCGTTTCTCCTTGCTTGACGATTGCCTGCGCCACTTTCACTCCCTTGTCGGTAAGTGAGATCGACGTTCCTTTGTCGATCTTGACCATGCCCAGAGCGTGCGCAAACGCCACAGCTCTATTCAGAGAGGGCTCGACACGCACCGAAACCTCGTTTGGGCGATACTCTCCCGAAAGAAGGCCTCGAACCTCTTCCCGGCCTTCTGGCAATCGCACAGAATGGGCAAGAAACTGAAGCTTTTGAAAGTTGGACTTCTTCCCGCGACTGTAAAACAGCGCGAGCATCAGGACCGCGATTCCCCATGACATTCGAAGGTCGCCAGGAACAGGGTCCGGTCGAGCTGTAAATGTGAATGATCCGCCCAGGATGGCGGTGCGAAATCGTGTTTCACTGGACATTGGGGAAATCCAGTGGACACCGCATGATCCATTCGCAAATTGACCCGTAGGCAATTTGTTCGGCATTCTCGGCAGAAAGGCTCGGGGCAGCTGTCCGCATTGCAGAGATGAGCGCGTCAAGCTCTGCATTCAAAACCTGTCCAGCTGTGTCGCCCGCTTGTGGGCCAGCGAACTGAAGGCGGCGGGCTCGGCTTTTGACCGCTGTAATGACCTTTTCGTGAAGTTCGGGCGAACTTGACCGCAACGCATCAAGCAACGCGTTGCCTTGTAAGAACGAGCGAACAGCTTCAGCCACGAACTCGTCCAATTGATCTGGTGAGGCGCGCTTTTTCAGCTTTTCGGTCGCGTTGGTCAAAAGGTTTGTAGACCCGACAGACCAGCTATCGACCTCCGATTGGGTCGGGGAAGGAATCGAAAGCGTAACCTTGGAAAGCGACGCCATACCACTCGCAACTGCTTCCGATGGAAAGGCGCCTGGATCCTGAATTGTCACCTCGAAAGCTGGGTCCAGCGAAACGCAACCTGCCTCCCTGAGGTCTTTCGTCTTCTTTGCGCAGTGGAGATTTACGTCTTTGCTATCGTGCAAAGGCGACATTAGCACCCAATGCTTGATCAGCGTGCCGTGAAACAACTTTCCAACCTCAACGTGATTTGCAATCAGCTTTCCGAGGTCGGTTGTTATCTTCTTCTTTTGCCTGTCCGCACGCGTGGCGATATCAACTGGCTCTTCGACGGCGTAGCATTGATAGGCGACAGCATCCGTCGTGCAGTAATAGTCGACTCCATAATCACCTTGGTGTGCGGCTGGTATTTTCTGCACATTTAAGGGACCATGACGGCCTTGAAGAAGACTGAGTGCAAAGTGCTCCCAATCGTCTGGGTTCCAAACCTGAACTGCACTCAACATTGTCACGAATATGCCCCCGCCCCGAATTCGGCAAGTCTATCTGTGATCGAGGATATTTCAATACGTGCAATCGTAGGTATATCGACCCTAGACGACGTCTAGCTCACAACACACCCCATGCTCGATAACGTCCCCTTCCCGTAATCTCGCGCACGCCGAGTTGGCCAATAAGGTTCAGAGCGCCACGCGGCGTGATCCTGGCCGCGTTGGCGAGCATCTGTGCCGACACGATCGGCCGTGACAACAGTTGCTCAATGGCGACGGGCAAACTACTTGTAGATCTCTTGCCGACAGCACGCCGCTCGAGCTGATGCTTTGCTAGCGTCAAACGATCAAGTTCCTTCATTCCCGCACCAACCGCAGCGATCATTGCTTCGAGGAAGGCACTCAGCCTGGTTGTTCTATCCCGCGCACGCCGCCGCTCACGAGGCATCTCTCGCAGCCCGACGGAGAAAGCCAGGAGATGTGATTGAACCTTTCCTCGCGATCTTAAGAAATCCGAAACGAGCACCTGCCCAAGCCAATGCTGCCGCTGAAGCGGTTCGAGCTGCTCCCAGCCATCCCAAAGAACCGCTGCGGCCAGGGTTGCCGGAAGTGTGTCAACTTTTCTGACCAACTCGAGCCATTCAGAGATCCGTTCGGCTTCGTCCCAATCAGGATCCCTGATGACCAACTCGCCCACAATGAGGTCTGGTTGCCGGGTTCTGGTAGATCCGGGGGGAACGGCTTCTACCAGCCAGCTGGTTTCCGCAAGCACCTCGTCGAACTCTGCCAATTCCGGAGGAAGCGCATCGTGCTCGTCCGTTTCGAGATCCCTCCCCTCTCCTCTCCTCTTGAGTTTTCTGGGAAGTTCATCCTCCTGTTCGGCAATCCCCGCAAAGGCAATGATCCCAGCCCGCGAGATCGCCCAACCTGGATTGTTTCTCATCGCCCGTCGTCTCGCCCGGACGATCCGGTGCGCAATGACAAGCTCGTGGCTTGGTGCGCGAACGTCCATCTTGGCGTCGTGCAGAACCAAGTCTTCCAGATGGACAAGTTCGCCGGCCACCCACATGTTGGAGACGGCCTCGAAGAAATCAGCCCGCTCTGCAAAGCCATGTCCGACCTCAGATCGGGCAACACGCTCATCAAGCCGTGCGAGTGCATCTTCAGCCGCCGATATCGGCTTCAAGAGAGCCTCGAGGCTCAACTTTCCAATTTCATAAGGCATTGTTTTTTCGTGTCTTACGCATTTATGCGGAAGCTACCACGAATTTAACTTCCGTCATAGACTGCCCCGTAAACTCGCGTTCGCCGATATGCAGTCTGAGGCCTTCTGAATTGAACAAATGCCCGGCAGTCCGCGCTCAGGTCGACGAGAGGGCCCGGTTTTCCTGGGGTTTTGACGGTTCGGGTCGTGGAAAAGGCACTCAAAAGACGTTTACAAACGATCGGTTATCCGTATCTTCTTTAATTGGAAACTTCCTCTCTTATCGGCTCTCAGGCGTCCCAAATGGCCAAATCAGCGCTCAAACAGTCTTCTCATCGACCTGAGGGACGGCTTATTGGCTACGCGCGCGTCTCCACGGAGGAACAGGCGACAGAGGCGCAGGAACTGGAATTGCGTTCGGCGGGCTGCGAGATAATCGTGGAGGAATACGGTTCCGGCGCCTCACGCGCTCGTCCTGCCCTCGCCAGGCTCGTTCGGGAGATCGATGCCGGCGAGACGCTGGTCGTCGTCCGGCTTGACCGTCTCGCCCGCTCAGTGAACCATCTTTTAGAAGTGATCGACGATCTGAATGCAAAGGGAGCGCATTTTCGCTCACTGAGCGACCCGATCGACACGACGACACCTCAGGGCATGTTCTCGCTGCAGGTTCTGGGTGCTGTCGCGCAGCTCGAGCGCGCCTTGATCTCCGAGCGCACCAAGGCCGGCATCAAGGCCGCAAAGGCGAAGGGGAAGTTACCCGGCAATCCAGGAATTCGAGAGCGCAGACCTGAAGCGCTTGCCAAGATGACGGCCGCTCAAAAGGCGGCCTATGGTGCACGCATCCAGGCAAGTGCAAGTCAGTGGCTTCCAATTGTCCGGCGCATGCGTCCCTATCACACCTGGGACGATATCTCACGGTTTCTCAAAAACCGTGGATTTGACTGGACGCCCGAACGGCTTCGGCGCGCGGTGAAGTGGATGGTCACAGAGGGAATGGCGGACAAGGCCCTGCTCAGCAAGTCGCCTCCGCGCCCGCCGGAAGACCGGCTGATGACGCTGGTCGCCGGCATTCATTCGTCCAATCCGGAGCTGACATTGCGCGAAATCGCCGGTCAGCTCGAACGCCTGCACGAGCGTACACCCCGCGGTGGGACAAAATGGTCGCCTTCTTCCGTCAAGAACCTCATCGACCGGGCAAAGCGGACTGGTTTGCTCGAAGCAGTTTGAGTCCCAGATCGGAACTCCGGCGCAAATTGCCCGCCCAGACCCTGCGGACGAAGTCTCCGTGCGTTTGATTTCAACCGGTCGGAAAACTGGCGCCGGCACTGATCTCCGTTCAGACCTCACCATGGTCTCACACCAGCCCATGCAGGGATTTGTGGAGGTGGAGTTTGCCCTCCCCAGCCCTGTCGATCATGGCGCGGAAATATCCGCCGGGCGAGGCAATGTGCTCCGGATCCCGCAGCGCCTTTTCGGCGACAACCGCAAGGCAGGCCGCGGCCAGATATCTGCCTTGCCGCTCGACAGCGAGCTGATATCCGGACGGACTGAGGCCGATCAGCATGCGCAACTGCTCGGCAGCTCCACAAAGAGCCGGCCAACTGCTCAGACCGACCCCCAATTCTGCCTGTACCGATGAACATGCCGACTGAATGAGCCCTATGGAAACACCATCCAGGTTGGTTTCGGGAAACTTGCCTGCGCCTCCCCTTCCCACTTGTGATTTCGGCTGTTGTGTTTCCGTGCGCCCGCCGCAAGGCTCTTTTTCAAGAGCCATTTCAACGGCGAAGCCGTTGTCAGAAGTAAATTCAATGTCTTGCTCGTTAGAGCAAGTCCGTTGAGGATTACTTTCAAGGGAGTCGGTTGGGGTTGTAATAAATAAAGGGCTGACATCAATGTCACCCGCGCATGACATTTTATCCTTATTTTTCAACGAATGTGCTTCATGGAGAGCCAGGACCTGCGCATAGAGCGATTCCAGAAGTGCCGCCTTCTCCACCACATTCAATTCGTCCCGGATCACAATCGCCTGGGCTCGGGCAGCAAACCCGTGAAATTCTGCAGGCTCCAGTTCGGCCATGTCGGCGATCGCCCGTGAAAACCGTGTAACAGCCCGCCTGGCTTCCTGCTCGGCCTTGATACGGCGCTGGAATGCATCCGCCTGAACCTTGAAGGCCTCCAGATTGAAGCACGCAGGGCTAAAGTCCAGACCGTAGGCCTGCTCCAGAGCCCCTTCTGAACCGCGATAGACATAGCGTCGCCCGGTCGGACTGTCCCGATAGGCAAGCACTCCGGCTTCGACGAGTTTCTTCAGGCAGCGCGTGACAGTGCGCGTGGTGCGCCGAGTGTATTCGGCAAGACGCTGATTTGAGATCGCCACTACCGGCCGCTTTCCGGCCTGGAAATCGTCGGGCTGCACAAGACCCAGGAGAATATCCAGGACATGATAAGCCGTGCCATCGATACCAAGCGCCGGCGCAACGCGTTTCAGAACCAGGGAGATTTCCTTTTTGGTGACCTTCGGCCGGTCTTCCTGGGACGCCAGATGCGCGCTCGCAAGAATCCCGGCAGACACCTTGCGAAAACTCGCAATCTGCTGGGTCGAAGACATAAGTCCTCCTTTGCCGGAAGCGCATAAACGCGACCGAGCACTGAATTTTCAGATGCGAGACAAGCTGGAAGACGCAAGAAATCGTGCTCTGCTGCGAGACAGAACTTGCGTTGCGCTGCGAGTGATTCTAGAATCAGAGCTGCTAGACCGAGATCATAGGCACTCGTGCTTATCTCAACGAGGACCCGCCCACGTGGCGGGTTCTTTGTTTCATGCTTTTATTTGCTCGCTTGTTTCCCTTCGCCTTTTTTGAACTCTTCAATCAACGCCGTCATCTTGTCTGCGACAAACTGAGCAAAAGCCGGCTCTTTCTTCGCATCTAGGAAGATTTTGACAGCGTTGCTGGACTGCTCCATCGTTCCGAACGAGCGACCTTCGTTCTCCAATCGAGACTTTTCAGCTCTGGATTTCGTCGTCCTGAACTTGTCTGCTTTTTCAGCTGTCCGATAAGCCAGTTCGAAACGCTTGTTGGAGTCAGCCCCTTTCCACACTGCGCTTTCGGGTAGAGCACGCACCGCTTCGAGAATCGAAGACTTCTTTGCACCTCGATCAGCGAGGCTCGCAAAAGCCTCCCAACGATTTCGGCCGATCTTGGGGGCAGGTCCAATCAAACGAAAGATATCAGCTGGCACCAAAGCGACGATTGCAGACATTTTCGAAATCGTTGTGTCAGAGGCAACTCCAACAGACTTGGCTACAAGCTTACGCGTGAAACCGGCTTCCAAAAGGGCGACTGCGTATACCGCCTGCTCAATGAAGGACAGGTTCTTTCGTTCATTATTTTCAAGACCTTGAGCAATGACAAGCTCTTCGTCAGAAAGTTCTTGAACGTAAGCTTTCACCTTTTGCCCAAGAACCATGCAAGCACGATTGCGCCGCGCTCCATACGCCAGTTGGTACTGACCATTTTCTGCCGGATGTGGACGGACAAGGATGGGGAGTCGTTGGCCTTCTTCCTTAATGGAAGTCACCAGGCTTCGAAAATCCGGGTCATCGTCGGTCCATTCAAGACGGTCTTGAATGATGGAAGCCCGCACGGTGATGGGGTCGAGTTCAACGGTTTGGGATTTTTCAAGCTCGGCTTTCAGCCGCAGGTTTTCTTCTTCGATGCTTGCAAAACTCGCCTGCAGTGCTTTCGTCGGAGCAGTCGTCATGGGCCGACTCGTAGTCTTGTCCGATTTCTCGGCTTCAGCTTGTTTGGCAAGTTCGTTCGGGTCTACGGCACCAAACATGCCGGCAAGGCGTTTCGCCCGGTTGGATGCTTTGTTCATGAGCGTCCCCAGACTTTCAGGATCTCTTGGAAGATCTCAGTGTTGGCAGCATTTACGGATTCTATGGCGCGATTGTACGTGTCGCGTCCGACAGACCCTTTTTCGAGTTCGTACAACGTTTTGTTTTCCAGACCGGCATTTGTGATCGCAGTGGTCTCTACAACTGCAGCAGTCAAGACGCTTTCTCCAAAGAGAGACCGAAGCATCGCTGCAATATTCACCTGTGGAACATCGTGGGGAATATGTCTGGTCAAAAGAAACCGCATGAACTCATGATCGACAGGCGCACCAAAGTGAGCCATTTGTTCCAGCATTTCGTCCATCATGTACAAAAACTGGTTCATACTTGCGACGTCGATCATCGCGGACTGTACAGGGATAATTAGCCCGGTAGCGGCAAATACAGCGTTTAATGTCAGATACGACAATTGCGGTGGCGCATCGATTACGACTACATCGTAACGATCCTCCACGCTTCTCAGTGCAGTCGCCAACCGGCGAATAAAGTATTCGTCTCCCACGTATTTGTTGCTGATGATGGCGGCTGGCGTTTCGTAATCGAAATACTGCAGCTCGCTCTGGCCTGGAACAAGATCCAGGCCCGCAAAGTAGGTCGGTCGAATTACCTCCGGAAGTGGCCGACGTTCATCATCGTAACGCAGAACGCCAAACACCGTTTCGTTGTCGCCTACTTCCAAGACCGGCTGAACACCCAGCATCTCCGTCAGACTTGCTTGTGTATCAAGGTCGATTGCGAGAACGCGGAGGCCTTGCAACGCGAGAAACTGAGCCAAGTGCAAAGCAGTCGTCGTTTTCGCGCAGCCACCTTTGAAATTGGCGATCGCGACAATTTGCATTCCGTCATCTTTACGACGACGCGGATCAAACTGTAGGGACTGTCCGGGACGTTTTTCGGCCAGGAACGATCGAAGTTCATTGATCTGATCGAGTGTGTACATGCGCCGGTTCCCATCAGACCGCGCCGGTTGCGGACCTTCATTGTCGAGCGACATTTGCCGCAAGGTTGCGGGCGCGATGCCAATCAGGTCCGAAACTTCAGATGAGGAAAACGATCGCAAGTGCTTACGCGACTCCGGAGGATAATTCTGTTGCCAGTTGTTTTTGATTTGCTGGCTCAATAGTGACGAAAAACGCGCAATTTTTCCCCTTGTTGAGTTGGGGTCCAATTCCTTGTCAGAAATTGCGGCTTCTTCTGTCATTATCCACTCCGACGCAAAAATTTGAAAAACACGGAAATAAGCGTCAGAGCGAACTAAGAGCGAATTAGTGATTCCTGTCAATGGCTTTTTAGTTAACGCCCGTTAACTTTTCCACCGTCGACACGATATCGTGTGCCTAGAGAAAATGGACCACACTAGTACTTGCAGGCAGACTCTGCTCATGGTGCATTTGTTCAGAAGTGCAGAGCGAGCTAAACAATGATGTACGCCTCATAATATTCGATTCAGATCAGCGAAGACCCGAATGTATCCTGAGATCAGGCGTTCGGCGTCTAAGTTTTGATGCGCGGAGACCGCGTTGCTTCCTGTGTTTTTTGATAGCTATGACTCGGTTTCGTATTCCCTTTCGCCCACTCACGCACGGCAGTCAGATTGACGCCCAGTGTATCCACCACCGTTTTCATGACAAATGTCCACTTTGAAACTCCATAAAAAGTAGAGGTCTTTTATTGGATCGCCGCATTCGGGGTCTAATTCTAAAATGTCTTCTTGCCGAACTGACACTCAAGTTCTCGAGTGAGGTCTCTCGGTGCAATGTTATTGCGCTAGGAGACCTCAGAAAAGCTTTCGCCATCTTAAAGCTTGTTGCCTACGAATTGCGGCGTGAACGAAGAAGACCAACATCGACGACAACCCTGAATGACAAGTTCTATTCAGACATGAGCCGCGCTCACGGCTACCTGTAGACCCATTCGTCAAACAATTGTGTTAGGTCGAAATGCATTTCTTTTAGGACAGGCCGGGCAAAGCAATTCCAGAAGGTGGCGCCACGAGATTTTAACAACCCTTCTTTCCAAAAGGTTCGTACTGACATCGTTCATCGTATGAATTTACCAGCACTGCGTCGTGCCAAATTGTTGTGAGACAATTCGACCAATTGGATTTCCAAGCCCCCTCCTCTCCGCTGGGCAATATCCAACCTCCAGCCCCGGATCAACGATTTGAAGTTCCTATGTTGGATGACCAGAAATTGATTTCCAACCCACGCCAAATCGGCATTTGGACGCAGCTTGGCGACCAAGAGCTCGGTTCCGTCTACGAGACCAGACTCTGCATTATCGGCAACACAGAACGCAATCAACTCAAACACCGCAGATGAAGTTCCGTCTGCGATGTAGTGGAATCCGCAAACCTGTTGACTTGATACGTTTCTGAACACCTAGTTCCGAGTGGGGTGTCAGATGACACCGGGTCAAGAAATTGTTTTTTCGATGTTTTTTTTCCGAGACGTCATTCCTTCCAATCGAATGCGAACAATTCTTGAACTCCCCTCCCCCGATTTGCGGCCACGAGAACAATTGAATCCCGCGGTGAAAACATCGTCTCCCTTTTCCTACCAAAGAAGTATTGAGGTCCCACAGGGCAATCCCATCAAAAAATACAACAGGACCGTAAACGCTAGCGAATGATTGCGACGGCGATTTTGAACCGCCCAGACAACTGATGCTAAATGGCAACCGTCGAGCACTAAGGTAGGAAGTGACCAGCCGGAAGATGCCGACCGTAAGAGATATTCATTACGAGGGCAGGGGCCTCCAACCTAAAGAAGTGAACATCAGGTTCGGATGGCCGAAAAGCTCGATCGCGGTGTGCTCAAGAGCAATGGTGAACGTAAAGCGACCACTGGCTGTCCGAAGCGATGATTTTACTTCACAGGGGAACAAGTTTAGAACCAGCGCGCACCCAGATCCCAGTATCGCCCGGCAAGGAACCCAATGTCTGAGACACCCGAAAACAACACAACTATTGAGCCCGTATATGTTGATCTGACTGCCGACATCGTCTCCGCATATGTGAGCAACAACACGATTGCTTCGGGTGATCTGGCAGCCTTGATAGCGACGGTTCATTCGGCTCTCGTTTCGGCCGCACAAACGGCACAGGAACCAGCCGCTGAAGAACTTGTCCCGGCTGTACCGGTCAAGAAGTCCGTCTTGGGCGACTACATCATCTGTCTCGAGGACGGCAAAAGATTCAAATCGCTGAAGCGTCACCTGCGAACGCATTTCGATATGACGCCGGAAGACTACCGGGCCAAGTGGAACCTGCCTGCGGATTATCCGATGGTTGCCCCGAACTACGCCGCGGCGCGGTCGGATCTCGCCAGGAAAATGGGACTGGGTCAGAAACAGGGTCGCAGAAGCAAACTGGCGAACAAGAGCTAGTCTTCTTCCCGCCTGGACAAGACCCCGCCGGAGCTGAAGTTCCGGCGCGCGGGGCACAATTCGATCACTCTGAAGCAGGTGCCTGCAGCGACCGGTTCCCTGCCGGCAAGTCCGCCTGTCAAGAAAGCTGATCGAGCAAGGCCGAAGTTGCCGGCATGCGTTTCAGGCTTGCCGCAATGCGCTTGCGCCATTCCGGACCGGTTTCCAATGCGCTCTGGTAGGCTTCGGCAAGGTCGCCCGGCCTGGTCTCGGTCAACGCCTCGAACAGAAATGCCGCCTGGGCCCGATCCTTGTGCGCCTTGAGTGCATCTGCCCCTCCTTGCCTCCGGTCCGCGACGATGAGCTTGTGCACCGCATAGCGTTCCGGGCGCGGGATCTGCACCAGCACGCCCGAGCGATACAAAAAGGGGACACTGATCGGATCGGCAATCAGGTAATTGAGAAAATGCAGACTTTGCGCACTGACGCCAAGGGCGGCAAGATCGCGGATGGCCTCATCCTCTTCGAAGGACGGCGTCAGAAACTCGACCAGGGTCTGGCGATGTGTTTGCCGCCAGCGCCAGGTCTTGCCGTCTTCGATCGCAGGCACGGGATCGAACTGAAGCTCGGAAAAAACCTCTGCAAGGGGAGGGTCGACCGTGTCCGCGAGAGCCAGTGACAACCGCTCGAAACTTGCAATGTCGATGTCATCTGTCGTGGCCGACTGGTCGAACCCGATCCGGATGCCGAGTTCGCCTTCATAACAGCGGAAGGCCTGCGTACCGACGATCGTTCCACCGAGCCGAAAGACGCCGGCTTTGGCCATGGCCGAAACCACCTGGCCGGAACCGACATCGGCGAACAGATAGCCTTCGGCCCGCAGCACCCGCATCAGTCTCGCCCGTTCCCGTTCGGCAAGTTTCGCCGCCCTGGCGATCTCCGATTGCCGCTCCAGGCGGTTCCGCAGTTCTGGCGTGTCTTCGCCGATATACCGGTCGATGGTTTTCTGCCCGACGCGAAAGTGATCGTACCAATAGGTCTTGGAGGCGACCACCTTCGACCGTGGCGCGCCGCGCAGCTCCGACACCTCGCTGTCACGCAGGGACCGCCGCAAGTCCGTCCAGGCGGCTGTGCCGATTGCACTGTGATAGTCGATGGTCATATGTACCCCACATATTTTTTCTCGTGGGGTAAGACTAGCAGATTTTCTATCCCACAGAAATTATTTTGTGGGGTAAACAAGGAACACAATCTCGGAGAACCTTCCGAACCGCCTTGTCCTTGGTGTGGAACGCCAACGAAAAACCAAAGAGCAGCTGCTTCAAAAAAATAGCGCGCACGTGTTGAGCCTTGGGAGGAAGACACTTGGACGCGCCTGGAAAGGTGCGCACGTGACGCTGGGTCACTTTTCCCTTTTATCCGCGTTCAATAAAAAAATCCATTCGCACAATTGCAGAGTTTTTCAGGAGGCGGCACTTCGTGGTCGTTCAAGCCCGTGCATTGAACCTTTCTACAGGCGCAGAGATGCGCCTGTTTTTTTGACACGGCTGATAGGTCCACGTTTGGCCCCGGCCATAAGGATCTGTGATCACGAAGCTTCGTAACGTCGAATATCTCTTTAGCTAAGACCTAGATGAACGGACGGCAACGTAGCCCAATTTGAGTGTTATATTTCCCAATTCAAAT
>NZ_CP114787.1 GCF_027359675.1 Roseibium sp. Sym1 | reverse complement strand
TGTCAAAGCTGTTTAGAAACGCGACGTCGCTAGCCCGATAGAAATGCGACAGTCAGACTTTGCCGCTCGCTGAAGCGGCCAGCCCCCGATCCGACCGGCTGGGCCGGGTTGCAAGGGAGGTGAGGGGGCGGGTGATTGAGGACCTATTCGGACTTTGTCAGCCCGAACTCGTAATGCGGGCCATCTTGAAAGATTTTGAAGGTGCATAGCATCTTGGAATGAACGATTTGAGTTCATTCGTAGAATTCTCTTTGCCCAACTCTGCAATCGGCTGAAGTCCAATCTGATGCCGAAACGGTCACTAAATGTGGTCCGGCCGAAGCGACTTCCAAAATGAGCTTGCGCTTAATCCCTGCAACGAGACCGTCCGTGTTGCGAACTGGAAAGGCGAATGCGCCAGGACCGCCAATAACACAGCTCTCAAAATAGCGCATGAGTTCCACCTCACCGGATATCTCCGACGGAGCGGGATTGAGAAGCAAAGGCAGCGCGTTGATCGTAATCCCCTCAGCGATCACGGCGTCACGAGTTGGCACGATGTATGGCCCAGTAGTATTCGGCCCGTCGCCGGAAACATCGATGACTTTGCGCATGGCCTGATAGGACGATTTCGAGAGGAGCGATGCC
Organism: Roseibium sp. Sym1; assembly: GCF_027359675.1. Taxonomy (NCBI): domain Bacteria; kingdom Pseudomonadati; phylum Pseudomonadota; class Alphaproteobacteria; order Hyphomicrobiales; family Stappiaceae; genus Roseibium; species Roseibium sp. Sym1. Next base: position 191,475 of record NZ_CP114787.1, on the reverse strand, counting down.
GAAAAAAGCAATGCTTTGGAAATGGAAGTGTCGGTTCCTCCTGTCAGCGGCTTGGCCGCAAGGTCATCTGCGAAGCGCTGCGCTGTTTCCGAATTGTCGATTATCTGCCATGGCATAGTGAGGACTTGAAAGTCGGGTCCGGCCCATTCCACATAGGCAACGGCAATCCTGCCGGTCGCTCCAAGTTGGATCGCTGTTACAAAAAGCGGGTCTTTAATCGCAGCGACATATCCCGAGCGCTGGATTTCGAGCTCTTCACGGCTCATCGAACTCGATACGTCCACCGCCAAAACCAATTGCACATCCACCGGAATTGGTTCTGATTGAGCCCTCTGTGACTGGACAGACAGGACTGCACCTAGGGCAACGGTTAATGCGGCTGTTCGCGCCTGATAGAGGCGGTGTTTTTGCTTTTCTTTTCTGGCGGCTGTTCCTCTGGCGCGGTCGGTCATAGCGATGCTCCAAGCTGTGTCTGAATGCTATGTGGAAAAGTAACCGTGCAAGAACCAAATCGTAAGAGCAAATGCCACAACCCAGCATGCGATGATAATCGCGGCAGCGATACGGCTAACCGGTCGTTCGGCGGCAGCGGCTGCTAGTTCCCGGTGCTCCGCCATGATCTCGGGTGGAATGAGCTTAATGACGAAATAAATACCGAGCGGCAGAAGCACGACATCATCCAGGTAACCAAGTACGGGTATGAAGTCGGGGATTAGGTCAATGGGGGAAAGGGCATAGCCAGCAACGACAATGGCGAGGGCCTTCGCGTACCACGGAACACGCGGATCTCGGCTCGCGCTGCAAAGAGCAGCGACGTCGCGCTTTATGATCCGTGCCCAATCGCGAAGGTTCCAGCTCATTCGGTATTCTTGCTCGCCTGTGCTTTCTGAACGAGCGCATCCATATTATTCAGATAGCTGATTATGCGTTCATCATCCATATTGCGAGTTGACCAATATCTCAACTGCGCGCCGACTGGACTAACGAGGACGATCAGGACCAGTGCAAGACTTTCGAAGCTTATTCATAGCAAAGACGATCCAGCTGAAACTGAATGAAAATCTCAACGAAGATACCAGGCCGTCCCGTTTTCTGCGCCCGGCTGGGGCGGTTGTCCACCTGTGCTCAATACAGAAAATAGTGCATTGCAATATCCAGCTGCGCGTAGCATCACTTAGAGGATGGGACCGATATTGGCCGATCACTCCGCCGCTTCTATCCTCGCCAGCGCCTTCTTCCTTCTAGCATTCACTTCCGGATCATTCATGAAATCCGATCGGCGTCCGGGCTTGCGGCCACGCTTCTGATAGCCGTTGCTCACGCTGCCGTCCGGGATGCCGAACATGTGGTCCTTCTGACCGGCACGAGAGGGGCCATGCCGACGCCGGTGCTGCTCCCGGCCTTCCTGCATCTCGGCCACAACCGACAGAATGTCGTCCAACCGCTTGTTCTCAACAACCCTGGTTCTGTGAATTGACCGCAAGGTATCGAATGTTCTGTACGGGAGAAGGGTGCCCTCGTGCATGATCTCCAGGCGGCCGTCGGGATAGTCGCAGACGATCACCTTCTGGCGGGGCAGTGTCTTGGCGTAATCCGTCGGATCCAGAATGAAAATCACCTTCTCATAGCGTAGCGTCAGAGCCTGCGACACCGTGCGGATCTCCTTCCGGCACATGGCGCCATCCAGGTTCTCATGATCGGCCAAGGGGCGATGCATGTCCTTCGGATTGCGCGGCTCCTTGCCAAAACGGTGGTTAAAATCCGCGATGAATTCCGGAGCGAAAGCGTTGGCCTCTTCAAGCGTGTTGATACCGCGCAAACGCAATTCCTTCACCAGCCGGTCCTGAAGAGTTCTGTTGGCGCGCTCGACCCGGCCTTTGGCTTGCGGGGTGTTGGCGCAGATGATGTCGATGTTGAGCTCGTAAAGAGCGCGGCCAAATTGCGTTAGCCCGCTGGTCCGGTCCATCTCGGACGCATGTGTGGTCCGGAAAACCCCGTGTTTGTCGCTGTAGAATGCAAGCGGCTTTCCCCATTGTTCCAGATAGGCCTTAGTTGCCAGGAGGTAGTCGAAGGTGTTCTCGGATAACGCAAAACGCAGATGTAGCAGCTTGCCGGTCGCGTCGTCGATGTAGACGAGCAAGGCACATTTGGGGCCGCGGTTCTCGAGCCACCAGTGATGCGAACCATCGATCTGGACGAGTTCACCGAGGCAATCGCGCCGGCCGCGCGGCTGAAAGATCCGCTGCTTGCGTTCGCGCCGCGACTTCCAAATACCAGCTTCCGTCATCCATTGGCGCAAGGTCTCTTTGCCGACGGCAATCTGATGAAGCTCAAGCAGCTTCTCACGGGCCAGGGTTGGACCGAAGTCGTGATAATGCTCGCGCACCAGGTCGAGGACGGCATTGCGAAACTCGTCGCTGTGACGGCGGTTGCTGGGACGGCCACGCTTGCCGGAAACAAGACCAGCGGCACCGTCACGCTCGTAAGCCTGCAAGAGCCGATGGACCTGGCTCCGGCTGAGGCTCAGAAGCCTGGCAGCGTCAACGATACTCAATCTTCGATCGCGGATCTTCTGGATGGCTTCCAGCCGGTTTAGTTCATGTTGCGACATGGTGATCAAAGACATTGCAGCTCCGTCAGCGCTTAGGCGTGCCGAAGCCAGTCTTCCTTCCAACGTTGATATTGACCAGCGTCAGACGGACGGGAGGTGTCGCATCTCTAACTGGCCCAAGTGTCGCATTACTAAATGGCTGCTATAGCTAGCGACCGCATCAGACAGGTTATGGAACTCCTCATCCGAGCTGAAATACTGGGCAAAGGTCAATCGCTCATCAATGATCCATAAGTCATGTGACGCCGTAGCAACCACCTTTCGGCTGCCATCGGCCAAGGTGTTCACACGCATCGGACAGATGAAGGAGTGGAGGATGTCTTCACGCTGGTAACTGCTGTCGCGCGTGTCGTCGCGAACCTTCTCAAGTAGGATCTCGATGAAATCGAGCACGACCTTTCGCCGGACAATATACTCCGTGAGGCTTTTTTGTTCGGCTTCCTCTATCGCCTTGCCGGCAGCTTCGATCGCGTTCGCGAACGCATCTACATCGACAGTCGGCTCCTTTAGCCTCTCAAGCACTGCGCGAATCTTTTCGGCTTGACGCTGGTCTCTGCGATATCGCTCGCGTGACAGATGTCCGAAGATGGCATCATCGTTAAGCTCGCCGGACGGGAGCTTTTCCTGGAGCTCATCAACATCCCCGAAGGCTACCGATGGGTAGGATTCCGTGATTGCCTTGACGCGCGTCCGCTGGTCTTGCCGCAGTGTTTGCAGCGGTCCCGCGAGGAATTTTTCTATATGCGGTGCGCAAACGTCATTCACGATGCGTTCAAGGACAGCGTCTTCAAACTGGAATTTGGTGCGCTCCTGATTGACGTTATCGTCGAGGAATTTGCCGATCAGAACGGCATGAAACACTCTATCCTCATTGGCCCCAAAATATTTCAGCCCTAACTTGCCGTCGATCTTTTGGGAGTGGACCGTTCGATCATGAGCGATGAAATGAACGAAGTGCGAGCCTTGAAGATCTGAGCTGGCAACCTTGTCGCATTCCATGAGCGTAAGAGTCAGCGGCCCGTACTCTTCGGTCGGGATATTTTCGATCGTCTCGCGTCGATGAATGATCGAGTTGATCTCTTCAGGGTAGTGGCGGGTTTCGTCACCGCAGTGCACGGTGATGATCGGAGAGCGCTTTCCAATGAAGGTCGGCAAGAAATGCGAGGTGAAGTGCTGAAAAACATAGGCGGCGCGACCCGGGAATTTGGCGCGATAGCCATTGTCCTGGAGCGCTCCAAACTCAATCATTACGCCTGTGTTGGCATGAGTGGCTTCAACTTCGTTCTCTTCGTATTCTTGGATTTGATCCGATTGCGACAGCACGAAGCTGAACGACCTTTGCTTTTCAGTCCCATCCTCAAATGACGTACTCTTCACGCTGATCTCTTCAAAACAATCGAGCCACAAGAGACGTCCGACACCCTTCCCTCCACGCGCAATTTTGTTGTCGGTGTCTGTTGTCGTAAAGGCATCATAGTTCTTTCCATCCAGTCCGACGCCGTTGTCCTCGACGATAATCCTTTCGGGTGCCTGACGACCTTCCATGGTCAGCGTGACGATGATCTTCCCCCCAGTTGCGACCTTGTCCTTAAATCGATCCTGTGTACTGTGAATCGAATTACTGACCGCCTCAAAAAGAGGCTGCATAGCATCGGCGGCGTTGGCCGGTTTTGGCAGCCGATCAATTCTTTTAACCAAGTTCGATTTTAAAGATGGCATCCTTCATCCCCCAACTAAAAGCGAACATAGACGGTGAGTTTTTCTTGGTCCATCGTCAAACCAGTGAACATCAGAGTATCCCCCACGCTCGGTAGCGCCCCCTGCCCGTTATCTCGCGCACTCCTAGTTCGCTGATCAGGTTCAAGGCCCCACGCGAAGTAATTCTCGCAGTCTTAGCGACCATATGCGCGGACACGATCGGGCGCGACAAGAACAGGTCAATGGCGACCGGAAGGCTGCTCGTCGACCGCTTGTCCAGAGCCTTCCGCTCAAGCTGCCGTTTCGCTAGTGCCAGCCGGTCGATGTCCTTCATCCCGGCCGCGGCGGCCGCGCTCATCGCGTCGAGATAAGCGACAAGCCGCGACGTTCGATCGCGGGCACGGCGACGCTCGCGGGGAATCTCTCGAAGCCCGACCGCGAACGTCAACAAGTGTGATCGGACCTTACCGCGCAATCGCAGGTAATCCGAAACAAGCAACAGTCCGAGCCAGTGCTGGCGCTGCAGGGGTTCGAGATGTTCCCAGGCATCCCAAAGAACCGCTGCGGCCAGCGTGGCCGGAAGCCGCTCGACCTTCTTGGCCAGTTCGAGCCATTCGCCAATCCGCTCGCCTTCATCCCAATCCGGATCGCGAATGAGCAGCTCACCGATACTGTACGCGGGTTCTCGCTTCTTTTGTTCGACGGCCGCATTGCCATCGACCAGCCATTGGGTGCGAGCGAGGACGTCATCGATCTCGGCCAACTCGGGAGACAGTGGTTCGTGATGGATCAAGTCGAGCTCGACCCCCTCCCCTCCCCTGTCGACGGGTTCGGCTTCGACGGAGGTCTCTTCCGCGACACCGGCCAACGCCATGATCCCTGACCGCGAAACCGCCCAGCCGGGATCGTTCCTCGAGACCCGGCGCCGCGCCCTCACAATGCGGTGCGCGATGACGAGCTCGTGGCTGGGCGCGCGAATGTCCATCTGTGCGTCGTGGAGAACAAGGTCCTCGAGATGGACGAGTTCGCCGCCGATCCACATACTGGAGACGGAATCAAAAAAGTCGGCGCGCTCGGCAAAGCCGGCCCCAACCTCGGACCGGGCGACCCGCTCATCAAGCCGGGCAAGCGCATCCTCCGCGGCCGCAATCGGCCCCAGAAGGGTCTCATGGGTCAATTTTCCGATATCATAAACCATTGATAACACGGCGCTTCAATTATCATACGGAAGTTAACACGCTTCTTGCTTCCGTCACACCGGTAATTCTTCAGCCCCTCTATATGTAAAGAACGCTGCGGCCTTCGGGATTGAACAGAGACCCGGCAATCGGCGCTCCGATCGACGAGAGAGCCTGTTTTCCCGGGGTTTTTGGCGCTTTCAGATGTTAGAAAGGCACTCAAGAGACGTTTACAAATGATCAGTTATCGGTATCTTCTATGTTTGGAAAACCGGCTCTCGATCATCTCCCAGGCGCTGCAAATGGCCGCTGACACCCAGAATCGCACGTCTCGTCGACCACAGGGACGGCTAATCGGCTATGCGCGCGTCTCTACGGACGAGCAGGCGACCCAGGCGCAGGAAATGGAGCTGCGGTCGGCCGGCTGCGAAATGATCGTCGAGGAACACGGTTCCGGAGCTTCTCGCGCCCGTCCTGCCCTCTCACGGCTTGTTCAGGACATCGGTGCCGGCGACACGCTCGTCGTGGTGCGGCTCGATCGCCTGGCACGATCCGTCAGCCATCTGCTGGATGTCATCGAAGACCTGACGGCAAAGGGTGCGCATTTTCGATCGCTGAGGGATCCGATCGACACCAGCACGCCCCAAGGCATGTTCTCGCTGCAAGTGCTCGGCGCCGTGGCCCAGCTCGAGCGGGCGTTGATTTCCGAGCGCACCAAGGCCGGGATCCAGGCGGCTAAGGCGAAAGGTCGTCTCCCTGGCAATCCTGGCATCCGCGAGCGCCGGCCGGAGATGCTCTCGAAGATGAAGTTGGCGCAGAAAGCGGCCTATGGGGCACGCCTTCAGGCCACGGCCTCACAATGGCTTCCAACGGTGAAGCGGATGCGGCCGGACCACACCTGGGACGACATCGCCCGTGTTCTCAAACAGCGCGGTTTCGACTGGACGCCGGAACGCCTGCGTCGGGCAGTCAAATGGATGGTCTCGGAAGGTATGGCCGATGCGTCGCTTTTGCGGAAATCGCCGCCGCGGCCGGCCGAGGACCGGTTGATGACCCTGGTCGCCGGGATCCATTCGTCCAATCCGGATCTCACACTGCGCGAAATCGCCAACCAGCTAGAGCGCTTGCACGAACGCACGCCGCGCGGAGGAACGAAATGGGCGCCCTCTTCCGTGAAAAACCTCCTTGATCGCGCAAAACGCAGCGGCCTGATCGACGCTGTCGAGACAGAAATGCCGGGGTGAACAATAAGCGCGAACGCAATACAAATCGCGCATCTCGAGCCTAGCCAAAACATGGCAAACAAACCGTAAAGCCTGGAGCGCACGCGCATGGAAACAGAGACGCTGATCATCAACAGCCGCGAGGACTTTGCGCAATGGGCCATGGACCGCGCCAATGGCATCATTGTGGAGCAGGGTTCGAGCCTCGCCACAGCCGCCCGGACAGGCGACGAAAGCCGGATTGCCGATGCGGCAAACGCCCTCGGTCAGACGATCGTAGACGCCCTGCTCGATGCTTTCGACTGTCTTGTCGATACCGACTGACGCACCGGCCCTCTTGCCCCGATCCACGTCATGAATCCCACTTCTTCATCGACTGGCGAAGAGCATCAGACATCTCATAGCCCCCTTCCCGGCCCGCTCCCGTGGCCGGCGCTTTAGCAGCCGCCTTGTCCGCTTCAAGCTTCGCGTTTAACAGCGCCATAATCATCGGCCAGGCCGAGAACTTCCCTTCCCGCGCCTTGTCGGTCAGGCTACGCAAATAGCCGCCGGGACTATTGATCTGTTCGTTGCGCTGATAAATCGCGGCGAGCGTAATCGTGGCATGTTGGTCGCCGAGAACCTCGCAGGCCTCCCGCCATGCGCTCGGGCTGATCCCAAGCATCACGCGGCCCACCTCCGCGGCCGCAATAAAGTCTCGCCAGTTGCGGATTTCACCATCCTTCGCCAGCTGTCGCCAATCGCTACACGCATCCAGCACGATACCCAAAGGCAACTCCCGCTTCGGCAAGCTCCGCAGGTTGCTGTTTTCCTCGGCGGTGCCGCTCGCTTCTTCTCTTTTTCGAGAGCCTTGTTCAGATTCAGATTTGGAGTCTGGGTTTGAATTCTGTTTGTGGCGCTCAGAATGAGACTCATTGGCGCTCATATTTTGTGATTTTGTGAATGATTCTAGCACTTCATTCACTTCCGCCCAGAGCAGCTCCAGATCTTCGCAGATGGTCTCCAGAACCTGGCGCGGCGCCGTCCGTGGCAGCTTGGCCATGATATCCTGATAAGTGCGCGTCATCAGGCCCCAATTGCCCGGTACGCTCTCCTCAAGGCCGGCGTCGATCATCTTGACGATATCCCGGCGCAATAGCGTCAGGCGCTCTCTCACGGCCTTGTAAGCGCGTTTTTCGGCCTGGACGGCTTCAGCGAGTTCCGCGAACTCTTCGGCGCGCGCGACGATCGGCGAGAGATCGAAACCATAGGCCTGCTCGACTTGGCCGCCCCTACCCCTGCGCGCGAACCGCTTACCATTGGGACTGTCGCGGCGGATAATCAGCCCACAGTCGACCAGGCAGCTCAGATGTCGTCTAAGGGTCGCCGGCGACATGCCATTGGCCCGAGCGGTCAATTGCTCATTGGAGGGCCATACGATCAGCTCGCCTTCGGCCGTAAGCTCATTCTCCGGATGGAAGGACAAGAGCGCATTGAGGATCGCCAAAGCGCGATCGGTGGCACCCAGTGGCTCCTTGGCATCGCGGATCGTGTGGAAGACCTTCCATTTCTCGACCGTCGCACCTTCTCGTATGGATTTCGCGGCGACTTGGCTTGCCATTTGGCCAAGCGTCATCGCCCGGCGCCCAAAGGGCGTCGTTGCAATATGCGTCTGCATTTTCTTTCACCTATCGCTAGGCAATAGAAAACTGCTCGCCGAAAAGGCGCTCATGGCTCAAAAGAGCCTTGACTGTGATTCTCGGAAGTGCGATTCTCTAGCTGCTGAGACTAAAGAAGGGGCTTCCGGAAGCGATTTCGGCGGCCTTTTTCTTTGCCGGGTTTCCTTTTCGCCGGAAATTCCGGCCGTTGATTCAGTCGCGGCCCTCCTCTCTGCTGGATTGAAATTCTCGATAAAGGTCGTCGAGTTGCGCAGAGACAAACCGCGCAAACTCCGGAACGACCTTGTCTTCGAAAGTGAGCGTCGTTCGGCCGTTGCGGTCCTCTATCTTGGCCGCACGCTTTCCGGTTGGCGTTTTCCAGATATTCGAGCTTGCGGGTTTCTTCCCCGTCTTCTTGGGCTCAACCGCGCGCAGAACAGCCTGAAACCGCACGTCGCTATTGGCTCCGGCGATCTTTTCATCGCTGAAGATAGTATCCGCCTCGAAGGAATCTCCGGCATGCTCGAGCCCGTCAGCCAGCTTGAGCCAGCGCGCACGGCCGGCCTTTGGTGCTGGTCCGATGCGTTTCACCAAGTGTTCCGGGACGCGGCGTGCCACAGCTATGTATCTGCTGACGTCAGCCTTGTCCGAACACAACGCCGAGACAATTGTCGACCGATCGCAGCCGGAGTCTTCCAGATTTTTGGCAAAGAACGCCTTCTCTATGAATGAGAGATCTTCGCGATCAAGGTTTTCACGACCTTGTGCGACGATCAGTTCCTGGTCTGTGAGCTTTCGGATTATGGCCCGCACCGGCCGGTTGAGCATCTTCGCGGCTTTTAGCCTGCGGCGACCATATGCGATCTGGAATCGCCCTTGTCCCGCAGGACTTGGCCGAACGAGAATTGGGACCTGCTGCCCATTGTCTGAAATGGACTGCACGAGCTCGTCAAAGGCCGGATCAACATCAGTCGGGATGCGATCTGCTATAGGAGACTGTTCGATCGTATCGGGTTCGATTTCAACGACGACATCGCCTTTCTCGAGCTGCTCCTGCAGCCGGGTCGCCAGCTTGGCGCCATCGGTCATCTGCTTCAGGGACGTTCCCATCGCCGATATAGCGCCGGTGCGTACGCGCTCCGACGGCTTCTCGCTTTCGCCAGCAGCCGGCTCCGGCTTCTTGAGATAGAGGGAGTTGATTGCGTCTTTTCGGCTCATGAGTGCACACCCGAGTTTGGCCATCCGCTTCGGGGCAGGGGGCTTGTTGGGAGCTCCCAACAACTCTGTATTTGGACAGTTGCTCCGACAGTGCGCCGAATGTGTTGGGAGCTCCCAACAACCGCAGCAGTTGGCTCCTTACTTCGGAAAACACGTCGCGTGTTGGGAGCTCCCAACACGCTCGCATCAGAGAGGCAGGCCGCGTTCGTCATGACCGCCCCCAGGCAGCACGCATCAGCTCTTCGATCTCACCGTTCACGGCGCTCACGGACTCCATTGCACGATCGTATGTGCTTCTCGTCAGGTTGCCCGGCCCGATCTCGTATAGCGTCTGTTTCGTCAGGCCAGCGTCGGAAATCGCGGCTGACTTGACCATCGGGTTGGTGAGAACATGGTCATCGAAAAGATTACGAAGCAGCGCAACCACTTTCGTCTGTGGAGCGTCTTGCGGCTCGTAGCGCGTCAGCAAATATCGGACGAAGTCGAACTTCAGCTGTCCTCCAGCGTCACGAACCACCCCAAGCAAGTCACGGGTCATCAGAAGGAATTGGCTCATCGATGATACGTCCAGCATCTGCGGGTGAACCGTGACAATCATCGACGTAGCAGCACAAAGGCCGCTGAGGGTCAGGAACCCGAGCTGAGGAGGGCAATCGATAACCACAACATCATAGTCATCAGCTACGTCGTCGAGGGCACTTGCGATCCGCGCGAAGAAGATCGCCCCGCCGTCGGACGCACTTCCATCGGCGAGAGCTTTCGGCGTCGTATGTTCGAACTCCATGAGTTCGAGATTGCCGGGAACGAGATCGAGACCATCGAAATACGTGTTGCGTATAACATCACTTAGTGGCCGACGATCTTCGTCATATCGGATCGCCGCGTACAGCGTCTCGTTATGGCCGACATTCAATTCGGGGAGAACACCCAAGAGCGCGGACAGGCTCGCTTGAGGATCAAGGTCAACAGCGAGCACGCGATACCCCTGAAGCGCCAGGTACTGAGCGAGGTGCGCGGAGGTGGTGGTCTTGCCTGAGCCGCCCTTAAAATTGGTAACGGCGAGTACCTGGAGATGCTCGTTCTCCCGCCGATGCGGAACGAACTCGATCGCCTCGCGTCCACGGGCGTTTCTCGCGAATATCCGCCGTATCTCGTTTATGTCTGAGAGGGAGTACAGGCGTCGCCCGTTTGTCGTTGTCTCCGGTTGCGGACCTTCACCGGCCAATGACATCTTACGCAGTGTCGAATCCGAAACGTCGATCAATTTCGCCGCTTCGCCCGAAGTGAATTTTCGAAGCGCCTTGCTTGCCGCAGGAGGGAAAAGCGCTTCGCTGATGCTATGCAACTGCGAGCCGAGGAGTTCAGCGTGAGCGCCGATTACATCGTCGACATCAGGAAGGTCTGATCTGTTAATCTGCATCGGAGCGTTCACGCTAATCTCTTCAATCACGGTTATTTCGCAGAACGGGCGAATTTCCGTGATCATACCCAGGAAGCGTGGCCCAGCAAGATTATTTTGGTTAACGAGCCCTTAACACGAGTCGGCTGCAAATCCGAAAGTCGCTACCAAGAGGGCTATTTTCCTTTTATCTTTCATACTGTTATCGCAGAACTCGTAAAAACGTCGCCAGATTCTTTCCCCGGCATATTTGCCGGGGCCCATCGATAAATCTTCCGATCGGCAAACATCGACAAGCCGAGATTCGCAGAATTCCGCCAATTTCGAACCCGACTCAGCAAAGTGAGTCGCCTCAAAGCCCCAGCCAGAAACCGTTCCAGCGCCAATCGAGGCACGATCCCGGCAGAACTGCCGGGATGACCGATTCCATCTCATGCATCAAAAGCCACAACTCACCTTTGAGTAGCAGTGGCGGATGTGATGCAAACCTTGTTTGGTCGAAATGACGGTGCCCGGATTGCACCGAGAGGAGAGACGCAATGACTGCGTCGTCCTCCCGGTCACGGCTGATCCGCAAGCTGCGCGATGCCCTCGGCGAGACGATCTGCGCCGCGCTCGAAGACGCCGATGTCGTCGAGGTGATGCTCAATCCGGACGGACGGCTCTTCATCGAACGGCTGGGGGAGGGGATCGCGCGCATTGGTGAGCTCAAGCCCGGAGCTGCCGAGATCATCATCGGCAGCGTCGCCCATGCGCTGCAGACGGAGGTCGATGAGGAGCAGCCGATCATCTCAGGCGAGTTGCCGATCGACGGCCATCGCTTCGAAGGCCTCTTGCCGCCGGTCGTGAGCGCACCGAGCTTCACGATCCGCCGACGTGCCTCGCGGCTGATCCCGCTGTCGGACTATGTGTCGGGCGGCGTCATGACCAAGCTGCAGGCCAGCCTGATCCGTCACGCAGTCCATGATCGGCTGAACATTGTTGTCTCGGGTGGCACCGGGTCGGGCAAGACGACCCTGGCCAACGCGGTGATCGCCGAGATCGTCAGCGAGACGCCAGCGCACCGTCTGCTTATCCTCGAGGACACGGCCGAGATCCAGTGCGCGGCGGAGAACGCGGTTTGCCTGCACACGACGGACACAGTCGACATGGGTCGGCTACTCAAGAGCACGATGCGTCTTCGGCCAGACCGGATCATTGTGGGCGAGGTTCGGGACGGTGCAGCGCTGACGCTCCTGAAGGCTTGGAACACCGGTCACCCGGGCGGGATTACGACAATCCACGCAAACAACGCGCACTCCGCCCTCAGGCGCCTCGAGCAGCTCACCGCAGAAGCGAGCCAACAGCCAATGCGCGAGGTCATCGCGGAAGCGGTCGATCTCGTCGTTTCCATCGAACGCACCGCCACAGGTCGCCGTGTCCGCGATGTGATGCGGCTCAGAGGCTTCGACGGTGCGACTTACGAAACCGAACATCACGCACAGATCGATGAGGACAGCCATGCCGCATAAGTTCCGCCGCCCCGTAACTATGGGGCTCTTGATTGCCGTCGCCTGCGCCGCCGCAACGCCGGCGCTTGCCAGCTCCGGCGGCAGCCTGCCCTGGGAAGGGCCTTTGCAGACGATCCAGGAATCGATCACGGGGCCGGTGGCGGGCTTCATCGCCCTTGCCGCCGTCGCGGTCGCCGGCGGCATGCTGATCTTCGGCGGCGAGCTCAACGATTTCGCGCGACGGCTGATGTATGTCGTGCTCGTCGCCGGCATCCTGCTTGGCGCAACGCAGATCGTTGGTCTGTTCGGCGCATCGGGCGCCTCGATTGATCTCCCTGGTCAGGCGGACCTGAGTGCGGCGGGGGAGGGGAGCGATGGCTGAATCCGTTGCTCCCCTCGCTACCGCGCGGATCCATCGCGCGCTGTCGCGGCCGAACCATCTGATGGGCGCGGACCGCGAGCTCGTGCTCGTGACCGGTCTGGCGACGGTCATCCTGATCTTCGTCGTGCTGACCTGGTTCTCGGTGTTGCTGGGCATTGCGATCTGGATCAGCGTTGTCGGCGTGCTGCGCATCATGGCGAAAGCCGACCCGATGATGCGGCAGGTCTATCTGCGCCACATCGGATACCGGCCGAGCTATCGGCCGACATCGTCACCCTGGCGGAGGTACTGACCGACCATGGTGGCCCTCAAGCAATTCCGGAACTCAAAACCGTCCTTTTCCGACCTGTTGCCCTATGCCGGTCTGGTTGCCGACGGGGTCATCCTGTTGAAGGACGGTTCGCTGATGGCCGGATGGTATTTCGCCGGGCCGGATTCAGAGAGCTCCACCAATATCGAGCGCAACGAGGTCTCGCGGCAGATCAACGCCGTCCTCTCGCGGCTCGGGTCGGGCTGGATGATCCAGGTCGAGGCGGTTCGCGTCCCCACAACGGCCTATCCCGCGCGCGAGGATTGCCATTTCCCCGACCCGGTGACCCGCGCCATCGACGAGCAGCGTCGCGACCATTTCATGGCCGAGCGCGGCCACTACGAAAGCCAGCATGCGCTGATCCTGACCTATCGGCCGCCGGAGCCGCGCCGTTCGGCCATGGCCCGTTACGTCTATTCGGACGAAGGAAGTCGGTCGCAAACCTATGCCGACGGGGTGCTGACCTCTTTCCAGACCTCGATCCGGGAGGTCGAACAATATCTCGGTAATGTTCTGATGATCCGCCGCATGGTCACGCGGACGGTCGTTCATCCGGAGAGCGGCGACGAAGCGCGCTACGACGAACTCTTCCAGTTCATCCGGTTCTGCATTTTCGGCGGGAACTATCCGGTCAGACTGCCGGCAATCCCGATGTATCTCGACTGGCTGGTGACGGCCGAATTCCATCACGGGCTCTCGCCCATGGTCGATGGCAGCTATCTCGCCGTCGTCGGCATCGACGGGTTTCCGGCCGAGAGCTGGCCCGGCATCCTCAATTCGCTCGACCTGATGCCGTTGACCTATCGCTGGTCAAGCCGGTTCATTTTCCTTGACGACCAGGAAGCGCGGCAAAAACTCGAGCGCACCCGCAAGAAGTGGCAGCAAAAGGTACGTCCCTTCTTCGATCAGCTCTTTCAGACCCAGAGCCGTTCGGTCGACCAGGACGCCATGACCATGGTCGCCGAGACCGAGGACGCGATCGCCGCGGCATCATCTCAACTCGTTGCCTATGGCTATTATACGCCCGTCATCGTGATGTTCGACACGGATGAAGCCCGTTTGCGCGATCAGGCAGAGGCCGTCCGGAGGCTCATCCAGGCGGAAGGCTTCGGCGCCCGCATCGAAACCCTCAACGCCACTGAGGCCTATCTCGGCAGCCTGCCGGGGAACAGCTACGCAAATGTCCGCGAACCGCTGATCAACACCCGCAACCTTGCCGATCTCATTCCGGTCAATTCCGTCTGGGCGGGTAGCGCCGTCGCGCCATGTCCGTTCTATCCGCCCAACGCCCCGCCGCTGATGCAGGTCGCCAGCGGCTCGTCTCCCTTCCGGTTGAATCTTCACGTCGACGACGTCGGTCACACGCTGATCTTCGGCCCGACGGGATCGGGCAAGTCGACACTGCTGGCGCTGATCGCCGCACAGTTCCGGCGCTACGAGCACGCGCAGATCTTCGCATTCGATAAGGGCAAGTCGCTCTATCCGCTGACCAGGGCCGCCAGCGGAGATCACTACGAGATCGGTGCAGGGGAGGGGACAGCGCTCGCTTTCTGCCCGCTGGCCGAGCTCTCGACGGATGGTGATCGTGCGTGGGCCGCCGAGTGGGTCGAGACGCTCGTCGCAATGCAGGGTGTGACGATCACGCCGGACCACCGCAATGCGATCGCCCGGCAGATCGGTCTCCTGGCGGACGCTCGCGGGCGCTCGCTGTCCGATTTCGTCAGTGGCGTGCAGATGCGCGAGATCAAGACCGCCCTGCAGCACTACACGGTCGACGGGCCGATGGGTCAGCTCCTCGATGCGGAAGAGGATGGTCTGACGCTTGGATCGTTCCAGACTTTCGAGGTCGAGGAACTGATGAATATGGGCGAGCGCAATCTCGTGCCCGTATTGCTCTATCTCTTCCGCCGGATCGAAAAGCGCCTCACCGGGAGCCCAAGCCTCATCGTCCTCGACGAGGCCTGGCTGATGCTCGGCCATCCGATGTTCCGCGACAAGATCAGGGAATGGCTGAAGGTGTTGCGCAAGGCCAATTGCGCGGTCGTCCTTGCCACTCAGTCGATCTCGGATGCGGAGCAGTCCGGCATCATCGATGTCTTGAAGGAGAGCTGCCCGACCAAGATTTGCCTGCCTAATGGAGCGGCGCGGGAATCGGGCACGCGCGAGTTCTACGAACGGATCGGGTTCAACGACCGGCAGATCGAAATCGTCGCCACGGCTATTCCCAAGCGCGAATACTACGTCGCCTCGCCCGAAGGCCGGCGACTTTTCGATATGTCGCTCGGGCCCGTTGCGCTCGCCTTCGTCGGGGCTTCGGGCAAGGACAATCTCAAACGCATTGATCAGCTCAGCGAGGCGCATGGCGAGGAATGGCCGGCGGCCTGGCTGGAGGAAAGGGGAGTGGATGATGCCAAGCGCATTCTCACGCACAGCTAGGATTGCGATAGCCGTAATCCTCTCAGCCTCGTCGGTCACAAGCACCCAGGCTGGCGGTGGCGGGTTCTTCGGAGCGACGGAATTCACGCAGATCCTCAACAATGGCGAGTTGGTCGGTCTCGTCGGCCAGTCGGCCGAGCAAATCCAGAATCAGGTCACCCAGATCACGCAGCTCGCCGAGCAGATCCAGAACCAGCTGAGGATCTACGAGAACATGCTGCAGAACACGCTGACGCTGCCGAGCCATGTCTGGGGCCAGGTCGAAAGCGATTTGATGCAGTTGCAGAGCCTCGTCCAGCAGGGTCAATCGATCGCCTTCTCGATGGGCAATGCCGATGACGTGCTGCGGCAGCGGTTCGAGAGCTTTGCCGATTTCAAGTCAGACCTCGCCAACGGGCAGACCTTCTCGTCGAGCTATCAGGACTGGTCCGACACCAACCGCGACACGATCGGAGCGACACTCAGGGCGGCGGGACTGACGGCCGACCAGTTCAGCTCCGAGGAATCGACGATGAGCCAGCTCCGGTCGATGTCGCAGTCCTCGGTCGGCCAGATGCAGGCGCTGCAGGTCGGCCATGAGATCGCCGCCCAGCAGGTCGCCCAGGCACAGAAGCTGCGCGGGCTCGTGTCGCAACAGGTGACGATGATGGGCACCTGGTATCAGTCCGAGCAAGCGGCAAAGGACCTCGCGCAGAATCGCCGTGAGGAGTTCTTCGATTCGACCACACCGTCGACATCCGGCGGACAGACGATGGAACCGCGCTGGTGATCAGGCTCTTCATCATCGCCATCTGCGCGATCGTCGTTGTCGTCGTCGGCATCGTTGTCTGGAACGTAACCACACAACCGGAAGCGCCGGCGGCGGCCGCCGCGCCGGAACGGCAGCACTTCGATCTCGAGGGCGGCCAGGAGATGCGACCGCGCTGGGGTAAGTCGGAAGGCGGGGCCGATGGCACGTCCGGAAACTAGGCTCGCCCTTATCCTGATCGGAGGCGTCTCTCTCTGGGCCAATCCCGCACTGGCCCAGGAAGGCAGCTTGCTGACCAGTCTCGAAAACGAGATCGCGACAGCCGCTCAGGGCTGGGAAACAACGATCCTTGACGCGGCGCGGTCTCTGTTCTGGATCCTCGCCGGCATCGAGGTCGGGATCGCCGCCGTGTGGCTGGCGATCTCGGCGGCGTCTCTCGACACCTGGTTCGCCGAGCTTGTCCGCCGCATCATGTTCATCGGTCTATTCGTCTTCATTCTCGAACAGGGTCCGGATTTTACGAAAGCGGTCGTCGACAGCCTGTTCCAGATCGGCGCCGACGGCGGTTCGGCTTCCCCCGCGAACGTGTTCAATGCAGGGCTTGAGGTCGCGAGCGCCATGTCCGCCAAGGCGCAGTTCGGCCTGTTCGAGGACAACGCGCTGGCGATCGCGGCCGTCTTCGCAATGGTCATCACGGTCATCTGCTTCAGCCTGGTCGCGGCGATCTTCGTTTCGGTCATGGTGGAGATGTATGTCGGGCTTCTGGCCGGCATGATCATGCTCGGTCTGGGAGGCTCGAGCTTCACCAAGGACTTCTCGGTCCGCTACCTGATCTATGCGTTTTCCGTCGGCATGAAGCTGATGGCGCTGGTGATGATCGCGCGGATCGGGTCTGAGGTTCTGATCAACCTCGCCAATTCGCCGACGACGGGCGACGAGTTTCTGGCGACGCTGGCGATCGCCGGCATCTCTGTCGTGGTGTTCGTCATCGCGATGTATGTCCCCAACATCGTGCAGGGCATGGTTCAGGGCGTCTCGGTCACGGGCGGAATGGAGACCATCCGTCACGGGGCCCAGGCGGCAAGCTTCGCGGCAGGCGGCGCGGCGCTGGCCGTGGGCGGGGCGCGGGCAGGGGCGGCGGCCTATTCCGATGCCCGCGCCGCCGGCAGTTCATTCGGAGGCGCGGCTCTCAAGGGCATGGCGAGCGGCATGGACGCCGCTGGCGGTGCCGCCGCCTCGGCCGCCCGCGACAAGGCGATCGGTGTTCCGGGCACGTGGGGCGCTTCGACCCTTGGACTTGCCAACGCCAAGCTTGGCCAGTCCCAAGGCCGTCCCGCCTCCCGACCGAACCGTGACGAGAAAGCGTGACAGAAACCATGGCCAGAACCACTATTCCGGAAAATCCCTACCTCGCCGCACGCCAGGAATGGAACGAGCGCTACGGGTCATATGTGAAGGCAGCCGCAGCCTGGAGGATCGTTGGCGTGACCGGCATGCTCATGGCGGTCATCGGATTTTCCTACGCGCTCTATCAGAGCACGCAGGTCAAGCTGGTCCCTTATGTCGTCGAGGTCGACAAGCTCGGCACGGCTGCAACGACAGGGTTCCCGCAACAGATCGAGTACGCGGACCCACGCGTCGTGCGCGCGACGCTCGGGAGCTTCGTATCGAACTTCCGCTCGGTGACGCCCGACACCGTCGTCCAGAAGCAATATATCGATCGGGCTTATGCGCATCTCAGGTCGCCCGACCCGGCGACCGAAAAGGTCAATGCCTGGTTCCGGAGCAACTCACCGTTTGACCGCGCGCGGTCTCTGACCGTCGCGGTCGAGGTGACCAATATCGTGCCGCTCTCCAATCAGAGCTACCAGATCGACTGGACTGAGTATGAGCGGGATCGGCAGGGCAAGGAGCTCGCGACCAGACGGTTCCGTGGTGTCGCCACCGTGACGCTGACCCCGCCGCAGGACGAGGCGGTGATCCGCCTCAACCCCATCGGACTTTACTTGAAGGATTTTGACTGGACGGCGCAGCTCTGAGCCGCATTGGCGCCAGACGGCAACGTCTGGGGCAAAGACATGCGGCCCACCTGAATGGGCCCCGGAGGATAGGTGAATGAAAAAAAAGAAAATCCGCAGCATCGCGCTTTGCGCCGGCATGATGATCGCGGCCGCTACGCTGCCCGCATACGGACAGCAGCTCACAAGCAACGAAGCGCGCGGCACGCAGCTCTCCGGCCAATGGCAGCACCGGCAGGGCGTCGTGACGCGCGGCGCTGACGGCAAGGTGATTTTCCTTTACGGCGAGGTTCAGCCGTCAGTCGTCTGCTCGCCGCTGCAGGTCTGCGATATCGAGCTTCAGGCCGGGGAGGTCTTGCGCGACGTCCTTCTTGGCGACACCGTGCGCTGGAAGGTCGAACCGGCAACCTCCGGTGCGCCGAGCGGGCAGGCGATTCACCTGATCGTCAAACCGTCCGAAGCTGGTCTGGTCACCTCGATGGTCGTGACCACCTCGCGGCGGACCTATCATATTCAGCTCAAATCGCATCACAGCCAATATATGGCCCGCGTCGGCTTCGATTATCCTGAAGACATCAATGCGCGGTTTGCTGAAATCAATGCGCGCATCGAGGCGAGCGTTGTGCCGGGCGCAGGCGTGCCCGCCGACCAGCTGGACTTCGCATTCCACATCAGCGGCGCGGCGCGTTGGCGGCCGACCCGGATCTACAGCGACGGGATGAAGACCTACATCCAGTTTCCGTCCTCGTTGTCAGGGCAGGAGGCCCCGGTCCTGTTCGTCGTTTCCGGCGGTGAGAACCGGATCGTCAATTACCGCATGAACGGCGCGATGATGGTCGTCGACTACAACATCGATCGCGCGATCCTGGTGTCGGGCGTCGGCCGGCAGCAGCAGAAGATCACGATCCGGCGGGGAGGGTAGGGCGATGCGCGCGATCAGAAACCTGCTCCGTCTCCCGGCCGCCCTGGTGCTCCTGACGATGCTGGCTGCGTGCCAGACGATGAGTGGACCCGGCCTCATCCGGAGCGAAGTCACGGCCCAACTCACGCCGGAATCGGCGAATGCCATTGCCGGCGACATGGTGGGGCGGCTGGCGGAGCAGGTCGGGCCGGGCACGACCACGATCAAGCTGCGCGGAAGTGACACCCTGTTCGGCCTGGCCCTCGAGGCGGCGCTTCGCGAATGTGGCTATGCCGTTGTCACCGATCAGGCGACCGAGGGAACCGCGGTGACGCCGCTGGCCTATTCGATCGATCCTTTCGAGGGCGGCATGCTGGTGCGGCTCTCGACCCTGAAGGTCGAGCTGACCCGCATGTACACGCTCAGCGCCACGGGCGCGACACCGGCCAGCCCGTTGTCTGTCATGCAGCGCGGATCGGATGGCGCATCATGACCGAGTCCCTGAAACTCGGCGGCGCCGGTCCGCAAGACGGACCGCGCATCAGGCGCCTCAATCGCGTACCAGTGATCGTCGCCATCCTGCTGGTCGTCATCTTTCTGGCGGTGATCTTTTACGGGCTGTCGTCGCGAGGGTTGCAGTTCGGGGGCGATCCGCAAATCGAGCCGTCGTCAGCGCGGCCCGCTTCCAACGACGCTGAGCGCCTGAAGCAAGGTGTGCCGGACGGGATCATCGGCGAGCCACAGCCCGTCGTGGTCCAGCCGACACCAAGCGAGGAGCCTGAGCGACCGAGAAACCCGTTTCAGCGGGAACCAGAGCCGACGCCGACCGTCGTAACCGCCCCTCAGCCGACGCTCGAGCCGGAAGAGGTGTGGCGGGCGCGGCTGCAGCGCGAACAGGACGAACAGGTGCTTAGAGAGTATCAGCGTCAGCAGATGGCGAGCATCCAGGCTGAAGGTGCCGCCTTCGACTCTCCGATCGCAGTCAACCTGAAGGACCTCGAAAACACGAATGCTGCGGCGACGCCGACGTCTCAGCAAACGGGAGTGACGGCCGCGAACCGGCCGGCGAGTGCGCTCGATCTCTATAGCGCCGCTCTTCAATCCGGCATCGGCCAGGCTGCCGACCCGAACGGGCAGGCGTCCAAACAGCAGTTCTTCAACCAGGACATCGCGGACCTCGGCTATCTGCCGAACTCCGTGGTGCCGCAAATGTCGCCGTTCGAGCTGAAGCGCGGCTCGGTTATTCCGGCCACGCTGATCACCGGCATCAATTCCGATCTTCCCGGCCGCATCACCGCGCAGGTGTCGCAGAATGTCCATGACAGCGCGACAGGGAGGCGGCTGTTGATCCCACAGGGCGCAAAGCTGTTCGGGCGCTACGATTCAGAGGTGACGTTCGGGCAGAACCGGGTGCTCGTTGTTTGGACCGACATCATCTTCCCGAACGGTTCGACCCTGCAGATCGGAGGCATGGCCGGAACTGACGGCGCCGGCTACGGCGGTTTCCACGATCAGGTCGACAACCACTATCTGCGCACCTTCGGATCGGCGATCCTGGTAGCTCTGATCGGCGCCGGCACCGAAATGCTGTTGCCCGAGGATCAGGGCAATACGCTGAATGGTAACACTTCCACCGATGCGGCGCGACGGTCTTTTGCCGAGACCTTCAGCCAGATTTCGGAGCAGACCGTGTCAAAGAACCTCAATTTGCAGCCGACACTTAAGATTAGGCCAGGCTATCGCTTCAACGTCCTGGTCGACCAGGACATCGTGTTTCCCAACGCATACCAATAGGTCTTCGATCCCCATTTGCGTCGCGTTGGAGCGCCTCGCGTCGCGCCTTAACGCCACGGGCCAATACACACGTGAATGAGCTGCTCCTCCATTTGATCGATACGCTCTCCCTGCCGCTCGAAGAGCGGGCGGCGCGGCGTGCGTTGCGGGGCTTCTGCGAAGACGCCGGGTTCGACTACTTCGCCTATGTTCATCTGCGCGGCCAGGAGAGCTTTGCCGTGTCCAATTATCCGCGCGAGTGGCAAGAGCTCTACGTGAAAAGAAACTATCTGAGGATCGACCCCGTGGTCACCCGTGCGAAGCACGGACCGCCGATCTTCACCTGGTCTGCCAAAGAGGCCAAACGGGCGGGCAGACGGGATGTCATAAGGTTCTTCGCCGAATCCGCCCGGTTTGATATCCGGGCCGGCCTGTCGATTTCCGTCCCGGTCGGTTTCAAGGACCGCATGGTATTTACGCTGGCGAACGGAGAGCCTGAGATTTCTGTCGGCAAAAAGATTGATCCGGTTACCGCAGCCGTCGCCGTGACCTTCGTCCATTCACGTCTCGACCGCATAGCTCAGGATGTGTGCATGGGAGCCGACATACATCTTTCCCCGAGAGAAGCGGAGTGCCTGAGATGGTTCGCCGACGGCATGTCGATGCCGGACATCGCTGACACCCTCGGCATTGGTTATCGCTCGGTTCGCTCATATATCGATGAAGCAACACGGAAGCTCGGCGCCGCCAACAACCGGCATGCGGCGTCGACTGCCATTCGTCTCGGACTGATTTAGAATCAATGGCGTGGGTTCGTCATTCGTCTCGAACATTGAACGTCCTGCGGCGGGTGCATGGCGTCGGCGTGATTGGTGTTGACGGCATCTACGAATATGCCTGTCCGTAACGCGCAGTAACTTCCACTGTTACATGCCGGCGGATTTCTACCACCCCGGCATGGGTTTCCTCGGCAACACCGCGGCCCCTATTATCGACGAAGCCCGCGGCATCAACCGCGTCGTCTACGACGTAACCTCGAAGCCACCCGGCATCATCGAGTGGGAGTGAGGGGTGGAGACCAACCGCAGTGATACCCCATCAGCGGTGTATCGACGTGCTCCTAAACTCCAGAGCAAGGTCTCCCGTCGCTCGCGGAGCAGGTTGCGGGCGACATAGCCCAGCCCTCTTACCGTTTGTATCGGCAGGGCGAGGCCGGTCGCTTCCGTCACCTTGGCCCGCAGGCGCAAAAGGGCGGCGTTGAGGCTGCGGTGGCCGACGTCCGTTTTCGGATATCCGAGCGCTTCGAGCAGGTCATTGCGGGGATTGGCTGTTTCGCCGGCCCGCGCCATCACGTTGAACAGCCGGCATTCCTGGTTGATCCGGGCCACGGAGGCGTCGTTCGGCGCGATGAGTCTGAGGTACTGCTGCTGGAACTGTCCGCCGGTCAGCACCAATGAGACAATTTTGGCTTAGCGGAAATCCGGGACACAGAAGGAGCCGGCGGAGAAGGTCATCAAGGACATCCGCCGCGCCACCCGCAAGCATTATTCGGCGGAAGAGAAGATCCGCATCGTGCTGGAAGGCTTGCGCGGTGAGGAGAGCATTGCCGCGCTGCGCCGGCGTGAAGGCATCGCCGAGAGCCTCTACTACAATTGGTCGGAAGAGTTCCTCGAAGCCGGCAAGAAGCGGTTGGCCGGCGACACTGCACGTGCTGCCACCAGCGACGAGGTCAAGTATCTGCGTCGTGAGGCCCGCGATCTGAAAGAGGTCGTCGCCGAACAGGCGCTGGAACTGCGGCTGCTCAAAAAAAGCATGATCGCGGATGGGGGAGACGACGAATGAGATACCTCGCCTCCGAGAAGCTGGAGATCATCCGGCTCGTCGGGCAGTCGCATCTGCCGGCCAAGCGAACGCTGGACAAGCTCGGCATTCCCCGCGCGACCTTCAATCGCTGGTATGACCGCTTCCTCACCGGCGGCGTCGATGCGCTGGAAGACCGCAAGCCTCAGCCCAGGCGGGTCTGGAACCGCATTCCCGACGAGGTCCGAGAGAAGGTCATCGACCTTGCCCTCGATGAGCCGGAGCTGTCACCGCGAGAGCTGGCGGTGACGTTCACCGATACGCTGACCATGGCGCTGCAGGCATCAGGTTGCGCTTCTGGATCGACCTTGTAGAAGCGCTGGCAACCTCCGGTGCGGTGACAAGGAGCACTTCCATCGACAGCACCTATGTCAAGGCACACCGCTCGGCCCATGGCGGTAAAGGGGGGCGAAAAATCAGGCGATCGGGCCGTCGCGTGGCGGCCAAACCACTAAAATCCATGCCCTTACCGACGTAATCGGGCGACCCTTCGCTTTCATGTTGACTGGCGGCAATGCCGCAGACAGTCCGGTCGCACCGCATCTACTGGCTGGCTTACAGGGTGCAAAATACCTGCTCGCAGACAAGGGATACGATGCCAACAGCTTGCGAAGGCATCTGCGCCAATCTCAAATCGTCCCGGTCATTCCCGGGCGCTCGAACCGAAAGCGTGTCATCCGATATGACAAGCGCCGCTACAAAAACCGCCACCTCATCGAAAACGCCTTCTGCCGGTTGAAGGACTTCCGCCGGGTGGCAACCCGCTATGATAAACTCGCCAGAAACTTCCTCTCCGCCGTCGCCCTGGCAACACTCGTCGCATTCTGGCTATGATTGAGTCTGAACCCTAATGCAATCTTAAAAATGTTTAGTCTACCCATTTATACAGTGTTGAGAATGCACAACTACGAATACTATATATTGGCTTGAGATATATGCCGTAACTAATTTTTATCATTGTTGGCTGCTTACGACATGGCGTATTTATTCTAGCCATATCCTTTTTGTAAGCTTCGACGATAACATTATCTCCGCTCCACGGTCGCAAGAACGGTTCGGGCCCGGGCGCGCGCAGGTTCGTCCACCATGATACCGTCAATAGAGACAGCACCATCGCCAGTAGCTATTACCCGATGCGCCCAGTCAATTTCTGACTCTGTTGGCGCGAATGCGCGTTTTACTTCCGCTATTTGGCTCGGATGAATACAGAGCTTTCCGGTCATACCAAGATTGCGCGCGTGCGCTGCGTCGTCATAGGCAAGTGCTCTATCGTTCAACTGCATCGTTACTCCATCGATTGGCGCCATGATTCCGGCAAGACGCGATGCCAGAACCAACTCGGACCTTGCCGGCAAGAGGACTTCGCGCAGGTGTCCGCACCCCATATCAGCGCAGAAATCGATAGACCCGAATGCGAGACGAACCACCCCTTTCTGCGCCGCAATGGCGCGAGCCTGCGCCACACCCCGCGCCGTCTCGATTAGTGCTATTAGTGGACTGCCGTTCAATTTGGAAACAACGCCTGCCACTTCCTCGGGATACTCCGATTTGGGCAGCATGACTGCCACTCCACGCAAGTTGCTCACTGCGGCGATATCGGCCTCGTGCCATTTCGTGCCTCTGCCGTTTATCCGGACGATGACCGGAAGACTGGTGAAATCGCAGCCAATATTCGCCCGTGCGACCTCCTTGTGATGTTCCGCCACGGCGTCCTCAAGATCAAGTATTACCGCGTCTGGACGCGAAAGCACTGCTTTGGGAAATAGCGTGGGCCGTGACGCAGGGACAAACAGCGGCGCTTGTATAAAGCCTACCATTCAGCGAACGCCTCCATTGCTATTGGACCATCGCGACGTGAAGTCCACAATCGTAGTCCTTTGATATCCTCCTGTGCATTGATCGCGAAATCCGTGTCATCGAAAATCGGAGACTGACTACGGAAACGGAACATCCGGGGCGTTCTTCCTTTGAGATCCGCCGCCATTTGGCAAAGCAGGGTGGCCCGCAATGGACCGTGAATGACGAGACCTGGATAACCCTCCGTCTCAATGGCATATGGCTTGTCATAGTGAATACGATGACTATTGAATGTAATCGCCGAATATCGGAACAACATTGGTGCCGAAGGGACGACTCGCCGACTATACGAACCAGCAGGCGCTATTTGGGACGCACAGGCCGTCACACCTGCAGCTGTGTCGCCATCGCGATAAACAATGTCCAGGCACTCACTCACAACCAAATGTCTTCTACAGGATATTTCGTGCTCAACGGTGACAAAACACAACCGTCCGCTCCGGCCCTGCTTTAACTCCAGGTCCTTGACAGTCGACCGACGATGCAAGAGATCACCGACATTGATCTCCTCATGGAACGTCAACGTACTGCCAGCCCACATCCTTCGCGGGAGTGGCACCGGGGGCAGAAAGTCGCCGCGTTCGGGATGACCGTCAGGACCGAGACTCGCACACGGTGCACTTGGCTGGGTCAGACGATAGTGTATAAGCATCGGCGCAAGATCGCCGATCTCGGTAGGCGCATCCCGATCGAACGTGGCGTTGAATCGCCTTACAAATGCTGGAGTCAACACTTCTGTATCGGTTTGTTTCCGGCCAATCCATTTTCGCAATTGTTCAATTTCGACAGGAATGATCATCGCTACAACATTGAATCCGCGCATATCAGATGAAGTTCTCGCGCTTCGCAGGATAAATAAGGGCAGGACATCGGACGCGACATGTTTCTTCTGATGTTACAACTCGCACCGCGTCACCTGTCACGACTACTGTCCCCGACATCGGGTGGTTCTCCGCATATGGAAACCTGCGTCACGTTTAAGCCCTGATCAGGTCTTGGTGCTGAGCCAGCCTTGAGCTTTAACAATACAGTCCTGTATGGCGAAGCCTGCGCCATCAACCATCCTTCTGGTTGACGATTAGTGGAGCGTTTTCCGGCAGCGACTGAACAATAGCGACGTCGTCGGCGCGAATGCGGGCATGCAACTTAAACGCTTCGTTGGCGGCCTCACGGCCGGCTTGCTCGTCCGCGCCCTCTTCCAGCACTAGGGACAGGCGGATCGTGTCGCGGTCGTTCTCGCGGGTCACGATGGCTTGAGCCGCCTTGGCACCCGGCGTGGCGATGACAACCTCCTCGACCACGCGCGGATAGACGAAGATCTCGCGCACCTTCACCGCCGCGCCGACCCGGCCCTGCAACGCCGACAGGCGGCTGACGCTGCCATCCGCGTTGCTCTCCAGCGCGAAGGCACTGTCGCCGGTGCCAAACCGGATCATCGGCCAGGTGGCATCGCGCGCGGTCACAACAACCTCACCCGGTTCCCCGTGACCGACCTGTTCACCACTGACCGGGTCGCAGATCTGCACCACGCGGTCGGGATGAACCAGATAGCCTTCGCCGCCATCCTCATATGCGACAAGGCCCGAATCCGCAGTGGCATAGGCAGCCCAAGTCGACACGCCATAGTCTTCCGCGATCCGGCGGCGCTTGGCCATCCAGTCGCCCATCTCACCGCCGAGGAACGCGGATTTCACCTTCCATGCGTCCCGGCCATAGGTTTCTATCACCTTTTCCGCCAGCGTTAGGAAAAACGCGGTCGAGGCGCAGATCGAAGTCACGCCGGTTTCGACGATGATCTGTGCCTGAAGCTCGGTATTGCCGACGCCGCCGGGGATCACCGTGGCGCCCGCAGCCTGTGCGGCTTCGTCGAACAAAAGTCCCGCGGGCACCAGATGATACATCCAGGTGTTCAGGATGATATCCCCCGACCCCACGCCTGCCGCCTTGAACAGCAGGTCCAGACCGTGACCGCCCCCGCCCGAAAGGGCCGGTTCGAAAATCGGGCCGGGGGACACGTAGATCCGCCCGATATCCTTCAGATCAGACGCCAGGAACCCGCCAAAGGGCGGGTTCTCGCGCTGGATCTTCAGAAGTTCTTCCTTTTTCATCACTGGAAGACGCGAGAGGTCCGCCACCGATGTGACGGCTGCCGGATCGAATCTGGCAGCCGTGAATCGCGATTTCAGGCCAGGAGCTTTTTCGGCCGCAGCGGCATAGGCTTGAGCTATATCTTGGTAGATATCTTCAGACATTTCCATGCCTCCTCGTCCAATCGGGCGTTAGAGCGGGCAGTCCTTGCGGAAGTTTGGCGCGCGCTTCTCGCGGTGTGACAGCACACCTTCCTTGACGTCCTCGCTCATGAAGCCAAGCATCTCCAGCGCGGTCGACGCATCAAAGATGGGGCCGGCCTGGCGCAGCCAGTTGTTCAGCGAATACTTGGTCCAGCGGATCGCGCTTTGAGAGCCGTTGGCCAGTTCGATGGCCGTGTCCAAAGCGATCTGCTGCAGCTCGTCATCTTCGACGCACATTGACACCAGACCGATGCGCTCGGCCTCTTCGCCCGACACCTGCTTGCAGGTCATCAGATAGTATTTCGCCTTGGCCATCGACGTCAGCAGCGGCCAGATGATCGCCGCGACGTCACCGGCGGCAACACCCAGACGCGGGTGACCATCAACGATCCTGGCCCGTTTTCCGGCGATCGAGATATCCGCCAGGATGGCAACCACTAGGCCGGCACCGGCCGCAGGGCCATTGATCGCGGAAATGATCGGCTTGTTGCAGTTGATGATGTTGTAGACGAGATCCTTGGCTTCTTTCCACGTCTTCATGATCTCATGCGAATTGCCAATCATGTTTTCGATCAGGCTGAAATCGCCGCCGGCGGAAAACGCCTTGCCCGCGCCGGTCACGATGACCGCGTTGATGTCGGGGTCGCGGTCGATGTCGATCCACATGTCCGTCATCTGGGTGTGGGTTTCCGCATCCACGGAATTGAAGGACTCGGGCCGGTCGAAGGTGATGCGCAGTACGCGATCCGCCGGGTAGTCAAATTTCAGTTTGTCGTACTTTGCATAACGATCCGACATAGTTCTATTTCCTCCGTAGGGTATTGAGTCAACCAGGCAGCCCGAGGACGGCCTTGGACAGGATGTTTCTCTGGATTTCGTTCGAGCCACCGTAGATCGTCGTCGGTCTCGCCTTATAAAAGCTCGACAGAACGTCCACGCTGACATTGCCAACCTGAAGCGGGCCGATCGTGCCCCCATCGGGGCCGGCCGCCTCGATCATCAGCTCGGTGATACGCTGAAAGCACTCGGTCACCCAAATCTTCAGCATGGACACATCCGCGCCCAGCGTCTCGCCGCGTTTGAGCTGATCTGCAAAACGGGCATAAAGCGCGGCATGATCTTCCACATCCAGTGCCGCCTGAGCGAAGCGGTCACGGAACACCGGATCGTCAAAGGCACCGCGTCCGCGGGCAAAACTTTCCAGTTGACCCAGTGCATTCTGCGCAAGGTTAGGCGCACCGATGAAGATGCGCTCGAAGCTCAAGAGCGCCTTGGCCATCGTCCAGCCCTTGTTCAACTCACCCACGAGGTTTGCGCGCGGCGTGCGTGCATCGTCGAAGAAGACCTCGCAAAACTCTGTTTCGCCGGCCAGCGTCCGGATTGTGCGCACCTCAACACCGGGCTGGTCCATCGGCGCCAGAACAAAGCTGATCCCCTGCTGTTTCCTGGGCGTGTCAGGATCGGTGCGTACCAGCATGAAAATATGCGTGGCGTCATGTGCCATCGTCGTCCAGATCTTCTGGCCATTGATGACGAAATCGTCCCCGTCGATTTCCGCGCGCGTGCGCAGGTTGGCCAGATCCGACCCCGCACCGGGCTCGGAATAGCCCTGGCACCAGATGTCTTCGCAGCTCAGAATCCGGGGCAGCCAGTAATCCTTCTGATCCTGCGTGCCGAACTTGATGATCAGTGGGCCGACCATCTGCACGCCCATGTCACGGCCTCGGACAACGCCCCAGTGCTGTTGTTCCTCGTAGAAGATCAGAAGCTTACCGGCATTCAGCCCCATCCCGCCGAATTCGGCGGGCCAGGCCGGTGCAACCCAGCCTTTGGCGTGCAGTTTCCGGTGCCAATGCTCAATCTCGGCAAACGTCGGGCGGTGCGGCAGGTGGCGCAGCTCCTCGGGGTAGTCGGTTTCGAAGAATTGCCGGACCTCCCGGCGGAAATCCTCGTCGCTCATCGCGTTCCAGTCGGTCATCCTGCGGCCTCCTCTGCTTCACGGGCGTCAAGCCAGAGCCGTCGGTGATAGGCGTCGTCACCCAGCCATGCAGAAAGCACCAGCGCCCTATTCAGATAAAGCCCGATATCGAACTCGTCAGTATATCCGACGGCCCCGTGCAACTGGATCGCTTCGCGGGTGATCTTCTTTGCCGCCGCCCCGGCGCGTGCCTTGGCGCGGCTGGCTTGGCGCGCGTGCATCTGCGGATCGACAGCTGTGTCGTCCATCACTGAGAGCGCTTCGCGCACTCCTGCCTCTGCGACTTCCTGCATCACATGCAAATCGACCGCACGGTGCTGAATGACCTGGAACGCGCCGATCGGCTTGTCGAACTGTTCGCGGGTCTTGACATAATCGAGCACGATCTCAAAGGCCCGCCCGCTGAGCCCGACAAGCTCGGCCGCGGCCAGCGCGGTTGCGTCGTTTACCGCGCCGGCCAGCGCCGCCTCGACGTCCGGACCCTCGGCCAGACATCCCGCCGCCGCGCCCGAGAAAGAAAGTTCACCAAGCGCGCTGCCATCAGCCTGCTGGCGACCATCCACGCTCAAGCCGGCGGCGCCCGCTTCTACGTAGGCAAGAACCGTTCCGTCGCCCCCTTCGGCCACCACCAGAAAACCATCGGCCTCGACCGCCCCGCCAACCCAAGCCTTCGCGCCGGTCAGCTTGCCATCCGCGTATCGACAGCTTCTGCTTGCCGCCACACCGGTCGGGCCTCGCTCCTGCCACGCCGTTGCCAGCACGGTTTCACCGGCGATGACCATCTCCAACAACCGGTGGTCCGGGCACAAGCGACGCAACAGCCCTGTTACCAGCCCGATTGTCGCCACGACCGGCTCGGGGGCGAGTACGCGACCGGCTTCTTCGGCAATCACCCCGGCCGCAGCCAGACCCATCCCCAGGCCACCGTTTTCCTCGGGCACCGCAACGCCGAAGACGCCTGCTTCGGCCAGTTCACCTATCATTTCCTTGCTGAAGCCGGTGTCGGCATCGCGCAGTTTCCTGGTACGCCCGCTGCCCCCCGCCCGGTCGAACAGGGTCTGGACGCTGTCGCGAAGGAGGCGGAGTTCCTCCTGATCCTGGGTGTTCGTTTCAGTTTGTGTCATCGTCTCTTCGTTTGATCATAACGGGCGTATCGGTTGTAAAAACAATTTCGCCCTCGGGGTTCATGGCGCGCAGCGTATAGTGGAGAACACCCTGGTCGGGCTTGCGGCGCGACGGCGTGACCGAGTTGACCCGCATCTCGATATCGAGCGGTTCATCGGGGCGAACGGGGCGCGACCAGCGCAGTTTGTCAAATCCGATGCCGCCGATATTGGCGACGTCTGACATCAATTCGACCATGATGGGCTTGAACGCCTCCAGCATAGTCTGAAAACCGGAGGCAATCAGGCTTCCGTGCATGGCGGTGGCATAATCCTCGTCGGCATGCAGCCGCTGCGGGTCCCATTCCAGGGCAAAGGCCTTCATCGACTCCGCGCTCATCGGTGCACTCCGAAAGCGAAACACCTGGCCTGGATGGAAATCCTCCAAGTATTTCATGACTCGCCTTCTACCGAGAATCCGGCATCATACCCCTTGGACCCGTTGGCAATGCGAACGCGGTTGAACTCCTCCAACTGGGGATAGGTTTCCCGGAAAACGCGCAGGAACTCCGTTATCGGCGCATCAAAAAAGAGACCACGGTCGTTCACGTATTCCATATGCCGGTTGTTCTTTTCGTCAAATTCGTGGAACAGCGCATCGTGATAGCCGTCGAAGACCAGCGGCTTGACACCGAACCGTTCGCACAGCTCGATGTTGAAAGCCGGCGTTACCTTGTAGGGCTTTCCTTCCAGCCAGAGCTGCACATATCCGTGGTAAACGAAAAGATCCGTACCCATCAGCTCTTGCAACTTGGGAGTATTCAGGTGGTTGCGGACATCGGCAAAACCTAGCGCCGCCGGTATACCCGCCGCCCGCAGGCAAGCCGCTAGGAGAATGGCCTTGGGGACGCAGAACGCCGCCTCGGCGCCCGCGATCCGACTGGCTCGATAAGAATCCTCGTCCAATGCAAAACAATATGGGTCGTAACGGATGCCATCGCGTACCACCTCGAAAAGGCGGATCGTCTTGTCCCGATCGGTTGCATCCGCAGGCAGATCACGCAATGCTGAGGAAACGAAATCCTGCACTTCCACGCTGTCGCTCTCAACAAAGCGCGATGGCATCACATACTGACCGGCCTCAGCAGACAAGCCCTCCTTGGACTGCGCCATCGCAGCTCTCCCTTACATTTCTAACAAATGTTAGAATAATGTCCGATAGCCCACCCGTCAACGGGATTCATTCCGGCTCACGATCCACCACCACGCTATGGCGCGCATTGTCTTCTCCCAAAGATGGCGCGCGGCCGATTTGGTCCGCCGGACCACGAAATCCGGGCGCAATCGGCAATGGCAGGGCCGATACCTTGGTGCCGGCAATCGCCAGCATCCGGCCGAACACGCCGCGCGCCGCGAAATGCGGGTCTGCGGCAGCCTCGGCGGGGATTTTCACGACCGTGCAGCAACAATCCGCCTCCTCCAGAAGCGGTGCCCAATCGGACGAAGGCCTCTCTGCCAGACGCCGCGCCACTTCTGCGGCGCAGGTTTCCGGATCGGCCCAATCGTCGCGCAGATCGGCCGGCTGGCCGATCACGTCGCAGAAGGCCTGCCAGAATTTCTCTTCCAGCGCGCCAACCGCGACCTGCCGTCCGTCGCCTGCAGTATAGAGCCGGTAGCGCGCAAGCCCGCCCGTCAGCCGACTGCCGCCGCTGTCGATGTCCTGGCCAGCGATCACGCCTTCGGCATGGGCCCAATAGGCAAAGGCAAAGGCGCCCTCGGCCATCGCGATATCCAGATGGATCCCCTGCCCGTTCCGGTCGCGAGCCCGAAGGGCGAGCAGGATGTTCATCACGGCAGGATAGGTGCCGCCGCCAACATCGGCGATCAGACCAGATGGCATCGTCGGATGATCGTCGGGACCCCGGCTGAGCGACAGTACGCCCGAATCGCCTGCATAGTTCAGATCGTGCCCGGCGGACGCCGCCTTTGGCCCGGTCTGGCCATAGCCGGTGATCGAGCAATAGATGAGCCCCGGATTGATCCGGCGAAGGGTGTCATACCCCAGCCCCAGCCGATCCATGACGCCCGGGCGGAACTGTTCGACCAGCACATCGGCCTTCTCGATCAGGGGGCGCAGCGATTCCACCGTGCCCTCTGCCTTCAGATCAATTGCTACCGACCGCTTCCCATGGTTCAGCACGGCAAAGCCGATGCTTTCACCATTTAATTTGGGATTCGTATGGCGCGCGTCCTCGCCTGTACCGGGGCGCTCGAACTTGATTACCTCAGCGCCGGCCTCGGCCAACATTAGCGTCGCCATCGGACCCGGAAGAAGGGTGCTGAAATCGAGCACCAGAATATCGTCGAGCGGCTGCATCTTTCCCCCCCCTCACGCGAACCTGGCGGCCCCATTGTTCAGGACCACCACCTCGCGTACAGGGACCGAGGCACGGAACCGGGCCTCGCCCCCGCCTTCCCAGATCTCGAACCGCACGGTTTCACCCGGATAGACCGGCGCCGAGAATCGCACATCCAGCCCGACGAGACGGCTGGCGTCGTAGTCCAGCAGCGATTTGAGGATCGCGCGCGCCGCCAAGCCATAGGTGGCCAGCCCATGCAGGATCGGCCGGTCGAACCCGACCGAGCGCGCCACGTCGGGGTCGGCGTGCAGGGGGTTGTAATCGCCGCTGAGCCGATAGATCAGCGCCTGCCGCGGCAGCGTTTCGATGTCGCAGACATGATCGGGGGCGCGGTCGGGCAGCTCGGCAGGCGTCGGTCCGGGGCGGTTTTCCCCGCCGAAACCGCCGTCACCACGGCAAAAGGCCGACATCGCTACGCGAGCCAGCTTTTCGCCGGTATCGGCGTCGATGATTTCGCGGCTTTGATAGATGACGGCGCCTTTGCCCTCGCCCTTGTCGGAGATGAAGTCGATCTTGCTGCGGCCGACGATATTGCCCTTCACCGGCAGAGGCTTGTAGATGTCCAGCCACTG
Organism: Roseibium sp. Sym1; assembly: GCF_027359675.1. Classification (NCBI taxonomy): domain Bacteria; kingdom Pseudomonadati; phylum Pseudomonadota; class Alphaproteobacteria; order Hyphomicrobiales; family Stappiaceae; genus Roseibium; species Roseibium sp. Sym1. Next base: position 158,372 of record NZ_CP114787.1, on the reverse strand, counting down.
CTCGCCATGCAGAACCTTCTGCCAGTTCACGCCGGTTCTCGGGTCGCGCAGCCAGAACCCCGGATAGCCCATCGTGACCGCCATAGACGGCACCGCCTTCAGCCCGTCCTCGTAGACATAGGCCAGTTCCTTCTTGTCGGTCGGATCTTCACCGAAACCCAGCCCTAGCGCATAGAGAATCGTGTCTCTTTCGCTTAGCGTCTGCTCGATTTCCTCGAAATCCCAATTCGAAAGCGCCTCGAAATCCAGTGGCATGTTTCTTCCTCCCTGGAACGCCTACTGCGTGTTTCCCGATCCCAAGATCGCCGTGACCTGGCTGGACAGAACGCCGCCATTGCCGTGGGCAAGCGCCAGGTCGATATTCTCTAGCTGCTGTCCGGGCGCGTCGCCACGGATCTGCCGCGCGGCTTCGATCACGGTAAAGATGCCGTACATCCCCGGATGCACACAGGACAGCCCGCCACCATTGGTGTTCACCGGTAGCACCCCGCCCGGGGCGATGCGTCCACCCTCGACAAAGGCGCCCCCTTCGCCCTTGGCGCAGAACCCGAGATCCTCCAGGAACAGGATCGTATTGATCGTGAACGCGTCATAGAGCTCGACCAGGTCTATATCGCCCGGCGCCACTCCGGCCACCGCGAAGGCGCGCGCGCCGGATTCGCGGGCCGCCGTGGTGGTGAAATCCCGCATCTGTGATATCTGCCGGTGCGAACTGGCCGCGGCACTGCCAAGCAGATAGACTGGCGGCTTCGGGCAATCCCTGGCACGGTCGGCGCGCACCATCACCATCGCGCCGCCACCGTCGGTCACCAGGCAACAGTCGCGCACAGTCAGCGGGTCGCCCACCATGCGCGCGGCCAGCACGTCCTCGCGGCTCAGCGGGCCGCGATCGAACGCCTCGGGATTGAGCCGCGCCCAGGCGCGCGCGGCCACCGCCACTTCGGCCAGTTGTTCGCGGGTGGTGCCGTATTCGTACATATGCCGGGCCGCGGCCATCGCATAGGCAGAGATCGGATAGCGCGGCTTGTACGGGGCCTCGTATTCGGGTGGGCGCGAGGCCGTCACCAGCCGTCCCGACGCGGTTCTCTGATTCGAGCCATAGACGATCAGCGCGACATCGCACAGTCCCGCATCGAGCGCCATCGCCGCCGAGGTCAAGTAGTTCACGAAGGACGACCCGCCGGTCATCGTACCATCGACGAATCGCGGCTGGATACCAAGATACTCGGCCGCCATCAGCACCGGCATGCTGTCTTCCATCATGGTGCAGAACAGCCCGTCGACATCGGCCAGCGACAGTCCCGCGTCGGCCACCGCCGCCAGCCCCGCCTGGGCCATGATGTCATAGGCGGTCAGGCCATGCGCCTCGCCGAATCCGGCATGGCCGGTGCCCACGATGGCAGTCTTTCCCCGCAAACCTCCCGTCATCGCTCAGCCCTCCACCGGCTTGCACAGCACCGCAGGCTTTCCGTCGATCTCGCCGACATAGACGGTGATCGCCATACCGATCGCCACATCCGCGGGCGCGACCCCCTCGACCCGGCTCATCATCCGCACTCCTTCCTCCAGCTCGACCATGCAAATGTTGTAATCCCCGCCCTGCTCGGACCTGCGGCGGACTACGGTCGTCGTATGCACCTCTCCACAACCGCTGGCCTTGTGCCAGGACAACGCCGTTTCATGGCAATGCGGACAGACGACGCGCGGGAAGAAATGAAATTTTCCGCAACTGTCGCATTTTGGGAGCGCGATCTCGCCATCCGCCAGCGCGCGCCGGAATGTCTGATTCGATCCGGTCTTGTCTTGCATTGTAGCCCTGCTTTTAATTGCTTTCCGAGTGTGTTGATATCATTTCTAACAGATGTTAGTTTTTATTCAAGCTGGTAAGTCGAAAGCGAGACGATCATGAGCAATCCGAATTGCGGGCCGCAGGCCAGACCTTTGGCCGGCACCCTGATCATCGCGCTGGAACAGGCCGTCGCGGCGCCGTTCTGCACGTCGCGGCTGGCCGATGCCGGCGCACGGGTGATCAAGATCGAACGCAAGGGAGCCGGCGATTTTGCCCGCGGCTACGACACTGCGGCACATGGGGAAAGCGCCTATTTCATCTGGTTGAACCGCGGCAAGGAATCGGTCGCGCTGGACATCAAGTCCGGCGAGGACCGCGCGCTGCTGATTGCGATGCTGGAACGCGCCGATGTGTTCATCCAGAACCTTCTGCCCGGCGCGCTGGAAAAGCTCGGGCTCGATTCGGTGACGCTTCGCGAACGATTCCCGCAGCTGATCACCTGCGACATTACCGGATATGGCGCCGACGGGCCGATGCGGGATGCCAAGGCCTACGACCTTCTGATCCAATGCGAAAGCGGCCTGGCATCGGTCACCGGAACGCCGGACGGCCCTGGCCGGGTAGGGGTGTCGGTGTGCGACATCTCGACCGGCATGACCGCCCATGCCGCGATCTGCGAGGCGCTCGTGGAGCGCGGCCGCACCGGCCGGGGAACCGGCGTTTCGGTGGCGATGTTCGACACGCTCGCGGACTGGATGGCGGTGCCGCTGGTTTTTCACGAATACGCGAACCGGCACACGCCGCGGGTCGGTCTGAGCCACCCCAACATCTGCCCCTATGGCGCGTATACCTGCCGCGATGGTGAACAGATCGTGATCTCGATCCAGAACGAAAGGGAATGGGCGCGGTTCTGCGACACGGTGCTGTCACAGCCGGACCTGGCCACGGATCCGCGTTTTGACAGCAATGACAGCCGCAACAGCAACCGGGGCGTGCTGCAGCCGATGATCGAGGCCGCCTTTGCGGCGCGGGACCGGCCCGACATGCTCGATCTGCTGGCGCGATCGATGATCGCCTATGGCGCGGTGAACGACATTGCCGCCCTGTCCCAACACCCCCAGCTCGACCGCACGACCATCGCGTCGCCCGCGGGCGCGTTTCGCATGCCCGCGCCGCCGATCAGGCGAAGCAGGGGGAACCCGGCGCTCGGCCCCTCGCCCGGCTTCGACGCGGATGGCGCGGCGATCCGGACGGAATTCGGCACAATGTCCAGAAAGGACCGCTGAGACCATGAAAACGGAACCCAAGGCATCGATTCTCGATGGCGTGACGATCGTCGACCTGACCTCGGTGGTGTTCGGCCCGCTGGCGACCCAGATGCTGGGCGAGCTGGGTGCCGATGTGATCAAGGTCGAAAGTCCGGAGGGCGACCTTTTGCGGCAGGTCCAGCCGTCGCGGAACAAGAAGATGGGCGCGGCCTTTCTCGGCACCAACCGCAACAAGCGCAGCGTCGTTCTCGATCTAAAGACCGCTAACGACCAGGGACGCTTGCGCAGGTTGCTTGCCGATGCGGATGTTATGATTTCCAGCATCCGGCCCGCCGCGCTCGCGCGCCTGTCTCTCGACCCCGAGACGCTGCGGCGCGAGAACCCGAACCTTATCACCGTTTCGGCCACAGGCTACGGCCAGGACGGGCCCTATGCCGATCGGCCCGCCTTCGACGACATCGTGCAGTCGGTTTCGGGGCTGGCCAGCCTTGCCGCCCTGCGCGACCCCGACGCGCCGCCTGCCTATGCGCCGACAATCCTGGCCGACAAGCTGGGCGGCGTGACTGCGGCCTATGCGGTGATGGCGGCGCTGTTTCACCGCGAACGCACCGGCGAGGCACAGCATGTCGAAGTGCCGATGTTCGAAACGCTTTCTTCCTTCCTTCTGGTCGAGCATCTCGACGGTGCCACGTTCGAGGAAACTCCGCAGGATTTCGGCTATGCTCGTATGCTGGTGCCGCACCGCCGACCAGTGCAGACACGGGACGGCTACATCACCATCCTGCCCTATACCAATGTCCAATGGGCACGCTTTTTCCAGGCGGTCGGCCGCACCGACATGGCCGATCATCCTTGGGTGACGGACATGGATGCGCGCAGCCGCAATATCGGCGCGGTCTACGACATGGTGGCCGAACTGGCACCGACCCGGACCACCGATGAATGGATGGAGCTGATGCAACAGGCCGACATCCCGGCGATGCCGGTGCGCAACCTCGCCGATCTTCCAGCCGATCCGCATCTTGCCGCGACAGGCTTCTTTCAGCGGCTGGACCACCCCAGCGAAGGCACGATCTGGGCGACACGCCCGCCGGTGCAGTTCTCGGCCACGCCGGCGCGGTCCGACCACCTTCCAGCTCCGCGGCTGGGCGAGCATACCGAAGAAATCCTAGGGGCCGACGAAGACTGACGTCGCGTCGGCCCACCGGCGTGGGTCAGATATCCATCGACCGCGCAATCAGTTCCTTCATGATTTCGTTGGTGCCGCCATAGATCATCTGCACCCGGCTGTCGGCGTAGAGCCGTGCGATCGGGAACTCCATCATGAAGCCATAGCCGCCATGCAGTTGCAGGCATTCATGCATGACCTCGTTCTGGGTTTGGCTGCCCCACCATTTCGCCATCGACGCGGTAGCCGCATCCAGCCTGCCGGTTTCCAGGCGGGCGATCCCGTCATTGACGAAGCTGCGCAGCAATTCGGCCTTCGTCTTGCATTCCGCCAGCTTGAACCGGGTGTTCTGAAAATCCATGATCCGGCTGCCGAACGCCTTGCGGTCCTGGACGTATTTCACCGTCTCGGCGATGGCGAAGTCGATGAAGCCAAGCGCGGTGATGCCGATCATCAGCCGTTCCCAGGGTAGTTGCTTCATCAGTTGATAGAACCCCTGCCCCTCCTCCTGGCCCAGCAGGTTCGGCGTAGGCACGCGGACATCCTCGAAGAACAGCTCGGCCGTATCCGAACCTTTCATACCCAGTTTCTTCAGGTTCCGTCCCCGGCGAAAGCCCTCGGCGCCCTCGGTTTCCAGAACGATCAACGAAACGCCCTTGGCGCCGGCGTTGCGGTCGGTCTTTGCCACGATCACAACCAGCTCCGCCGTGTGCCCGTTGGTGATGAAGATCTTCGATCCGTTGATCTTATAGTGGTTGCCATCCTTTTCCGCATAGGTCTGGACATTCTGGAGGTCAGAACCCGTTCCCGGCTCGGTCATCGCGATGGCCGCGACATGGTCGCCGCTGACCAATTTCGGCAACCACTTTTTCTTTTGTTCTTCGCTGCCATATGCGTTGAGGTAATGGATTACGATGGACTGGATGCCATAGCCCCAACCCGTATCACCGGTGCGGCCCTGCTCGTAAACGGTAATCGCGTCGAACCCGATGCCGCCACCGAACCCGCCATATTCTTCGGCAATCGAGCCACCCATGACGCCCTGTTCACCGACCGTACGCCAGAATTCGCGATCAACGATCCCCTGATCCGCCCATTTTTCGACATTCGGTGCCATTTCAGCATCGAAAAGCTTGCGGGTGGTGTCCGCGAACATCTTGTGTTCATCTGCGGCCCAGGTCGAACTATTCGAGATCAGAGACATGTTGACATCCGATTATCATCGGTTAGCATTTTCGAAATTCTAACAATTGTTTTATTTTTCGACAACTGCTCTGCCCCAAAGCAAACGCAACGTTATCTTTCTACGAACGCCTTTCCTGATCAGGGGCAGTTGCACCTTCCCACTTCTGGGCAAGCTCCGCCAAAGCCCCAAAGGCGCAGGCCAGTTCCCCGCCCTTTGGCGTCAGGCTATATGTCACCTGAGGCGGGATCGTCGGGTTGTGATCTCGGTAGATCAGGCTCTCGGCCTCAAGCATACGCAACCTTTGGGTCAGAACCTTGGTTGAAATACCGGCAAGCAACCGGCGAAGCATGCCAAATCGCAATGGCCCTTCCTGGTTCAGATGCCACAAAATAGACATTGTCCACGAGCCGCTCAACTGGCGAAAAAGAGTTTCAACCGGACAAACGGGCCCGGCTTCCTGCATCGTGGTGCCGCGTTGAACATAGTAGTTACCCAAAGGAACCTACTTTCTTTTTCTCCTCATCTGTCTTCATGTTACCGGGTGATTCGTACTTTCGCTACTGAAATACGAACCGAAAAAATCGAACAGGAGAATACACATGATTTTGGTGATCGGTGGTACCGGCAACATCGGCAAATCCGTGGTCGAGGGACTGCTTGGCAAAGGACAGAAAGTGCGGGTTCTGGCCCGCGACGCAAAAACGGCGGGCCAGGCTTTTCAACAGGCCGAGGTTGTGCAGGGCGACCTGGACGATGCTGCCTCCCTTGCGCGGGCAATGGAAGGTGCCGAGAAACTGTTTCTCGTAACCCCGCTGCATCTGGATCAGATCAAGATGAAATCAAATGCCATCCAGGCTGCCAAAGCGGCGGGTATCAAGCATATCGTGATGTCCACCGGGATTGGCGCGGGTCCGGACGCGGGGGTTGAAATCGGGCGCTGGCATGGTGAAAGCCAAGAAGAGGTCAAGGCCACCGGCATTCCCTATACGTTTCTGCAACCCGGATTCTTCATGCAGAACTTCATAATGTCGGCTCCGACGATAATCGACCACGGTGCTTTCTATCTGCCGCTCGGGAACGGCGAAGTGTCCTTTGTCGATGCGCGTGACATTGCAGACGTCGCTGTCACCGCCCTGACCTCGCCGGGCTATGAAAATTCGGAACTGCCGATCACCGGCGGCCAGGCGATCACCTGTGAGAATGCGGCCGCAATAATGAGCGACGTTCTCGGGAAAGAGGTTCGCTTTGTCGATGTCACACTCGATCAGGCAAAAGAGGCGATGGTCGGAGCCGGACTGCCTGAAAAACTGGCTGACATAATGAACGAACTTTATGCTCTTGGACCGGCGGGACACCTCTCCTATGTCGCGCCCACCGTCGATGAGGCCACGGGCCACAAGCCGCGCGATTTCCGACAGTTCTTCGAAGACCACGCTGATGCGTTCCGGACAAACTGAGAATTGAAGCGTTTCGAAAAAACCTGAGTCACTGGTTTTGCTCGAAACGCCCACAACACTGAAACATGTCGCGGCGTTTCCGCTCAAACCTTTCTCAAGGTTAAGTGGAAACGCTTTCAGGTGACAAGATTACCTGCTCTTTTCCTGCCCCGCATAAGCGGCTTGCGAGACCAAAAAATAAGGCCCGCCGGTTTTGGCGGGCCTTTCGATTGTCTGTCCAGCGTCATCCGCGGTTGATCAGAGTTTCTCGAGCAGCTCGGGCACGGCGGTGAAGAGGTCGGCGACCAGTCCGTAATCGGCGACTTGAAAGATCGGCGCCTCTTCGTCCTTGTTGATGGCGACGATGACCTTGGAGTCCTTCATGCCGGCGAGATGCTGGATCGCCCCCGAGATGCCAACGGCCACGTAGAGCTCGGGCGCGACGACCTTGCCGGTCTGACCGACCTGCCAGTCATTCGGGGCATAGCCGCTGTCGACGGCGGCACGCGAGGCGCCAACCGCGGCGCCCAGCTTGTCAGCCAGTTTCTCGATCAGTGCGAAGTCGTCTTCCGAACCAACGCCACGGCCACCCGAGACGACAACACCGGCCGAGGTCAACTCGGGGCGGTCGCTTGCGGCGACCTTGTCTTCGACCCATTCGGACAGGCCCGGATCGTCCGTCGCGCCCACGGTTTCGACGGGCGCGGAACCGCCCGCGCCGGCCGCGCCAAAGGTCGAAGTCCGGAAGGTGATCACCTTCTTGGCGTCTTTGGATTTGACCGTCTGCATGGCGTTGCCGGCATAGATCGGGCGTTCAAAGGTCGACCCGTCCACAACTCCAGAGACATCCGACAAGACCATCACGTCCAGCAGCGCGGCAACACGCGGCATGACATTTTTGGCGTCGGTGGTGGCGGGTGCAACGATATGTTCAAACCCGTCTGCCAAACTAACGATCAGAGCCGCGGTCGGTTCCGCCAGCCGATGGCCGAGGCTGGCATCTTCGGCGACCAGCACCTTGGCCACACCGTCAATTGTGGCGGCGGCGTCACCGGCTGCCGCGGCGGAAGCGCCCACACACAGAACGGTCACATCGCCGATCGCCCTGGCTGCGGTCACGGCCTTGGCGGTGGCGTCCATCGCCAATTCGCCATTGGTCACTTCGGCAAGGAGAAGAACAGTCATTAGACAGCCCCCGCTTCTTTGAGTTTCGCAACCAGTTCGTCCACCGAACCAACGATGATCCCCGCGGACCGTTCGGCGGGTTCCTCGGTCTTGACGATTTCCAGGCGCGGAGAGACATCGACGCCGTAATCGGCAGCGGTTTTCTCGTTCAGCGGCTTTTTCTTGGCCTTCATGATGTTCGGCAGCGAAGCATAACGCGGCTCGTTCAGGCGAAGGTCCACGGTGACAATGGCGGGCATTTTCACGGAAATGGTCTGCAGGCCGCCGTCCACTTCGCGGGTGACCTTGGCGGTGTCGCCCTCGATGTCGATCTCAGAGGCAAAGGTGCCCTGCGACCAGCCGAGCAGAGCAGACAGCATCTGACCGGTGGCGTTCATGTCATTGTCGATCGCCTGCTTGCCGGCCAGCACCAGGCCGGGTTGTTCTTCTTCGACCACCTTGGCCAGGATCTTGGCGACCGCAAGGGGCTCGATATCGGTGTGCACGTCATCGGCCGCCTCGACCAGAATGGCACGGTCGGCCCCCATCGCCAGCGCCGTGCGCAACGTTTCCTGAGACTGCTTCACACCGATGGAAACCACGACGATCTCCTCGGCCTTGCCGGCCTCTTTCAGGCGAATGGCCTCTTCAACGGCGATCTCGTCAAAGGGGTTCATCGACATCTTCACGTTGGCAAGATCGACATCCGATCCGTCCGCCTTTACGCGGACCTTCACGTTGTAGTCGATCACGCGTTTCACAGGCACGAGTACCTTCATTGGCGTGGTCTCCTTGAGTTTTGCGATAAGGTTTCAACCGAGCTAACGGTCTTTGAATTCTGGAGTTCTTTTTTCCGAAAACGCTTTCATGGCCTCGGGAAAGTCATGCGCGCACAGCAAAACGCTTTGGGCATCGCGCTCGATATCCAGCGCCTCGAGATAGCTGCACTCGGCTGCGGCGCGCATCACACGCTTGGCGGTCTGAACGCCAAACATCGGGTGCGTTGCAATCTCGCGGGCAATTTCCAGCGCCCGTACCTCGACCTGGTTGGCCTGCACGCATTCTTCGACAACGCGCAGGTCCCTGGCGGTGCGCCCGTCGATTTCACGGCCCGTGAGCACCAGCATCCGCGCCACCCCTACACCGGCACGCTGCTGAAGCAGCCAGCTCGATCCCGTGTCTGGACAGCCGCCGACGCGCGCAAAAACTTCGCACAGCCGGGCATCTTCGGCGGCAACGACAATATCCGCCGACAAGGCCAGGCTTAGACCCGCGCCAAAAGCCACGCCGCATACCGCGGAAATAAGAGGTTTGCGAAACAGATAGGCCGCGCGTCCGCCATCGTGAACCAGCTCCACCATTTCCAATGTCGCCCTTGCGCCTTTGGCGATCTCGGACTGAAACCCGACAAGATCGCCGCCGCTGCTGAAATGATCGCCACCGGTCATGACAACGACACGGATCGTATCGTCCCGTTCGGCTTCGCTTAGGAGCACCACCAGTTCTTCGACGAACCCGATGCTGTAAGGGTTGCGCTTTGTCGGCTGAAGAAAACGCAGGATTGCGACAGGGCCTTCCCTGTCCAGGCGAATAAGTTCAGTCATTCAAGCCTCCATCAGGTCCCGGTCCAGACGGGTACTCGTTTTTCAGCGAAGGCCTTGGGGCCTTCAATCGCGTCGTTGCTGGCGTAAACCGCCTCGTGCAGGCGCTTACCCTCTTTCAGGCCACCCGCACAGCCCAGGTCCATGGTTGCGCGAACGCTGCCTTTGGCCGCAATCACCGAAAGAGGCGCCGCGCTGGCAATACGTTTGGCAAGGTCGAAGGCCCGTGCGCGAACGCCATCGGGGGTGTCTTCGATATAGTTGGTGAACCCGTATTCGTGCAGACGCTCGATCGGCATCAAGTCCCCGGTCAGAACAATTTCCATAAGGATGGGCTGCGGCAGCATGGACAGTGCTGGCGATGCCCAGGGCGATCCACGACCAATCTTTACTTCGGTGATACCGACCTTGGTCCCCTTGAGACCGACCCGCAGATCGCAATTCAAGGTCAGCATCATTCCGCCCGCCATCAGCGATCCGGTCATCGCTGCGATGATCGGTTTCTTGCAGGCACGCATGGTCTCGTGAAAGGGATCGCGCATTTTGGTCAGGATATCCACGCCCTCGTCGCGTGCGATTTGTGTAGCTTCCTTCAGATCCAGTCCGGCGCTGAATACGCCGCAATCGGCCGAAGTCAGAATGGCCACACGAACGCTGTCATCCGCCTCGATCTTCTCCCAGGCGTCAGTCAGACCGTTCGTAGCCGCCACGGAAAGCGCGTTTTTGCGTTCGGGCCGGTTAATACAGACGGTCGCAATTCCGTCTACGATCGTCACGTCAATGGGGCTCATGATACTCGCTTCGCTTTCTCGGAACAATCTAACCGCGGAAAGGTTCCCCGCGACGTGTTTGCCGCGGGGAAGCCCAGTCTTATTCGACTTTGAAAGTCGCGGAGCTGTGCTTGATGACATCCCACACAACGTCGAGATAGTCGGCGCTCCAGTCGGTCAGCGGAACCCAGGTTTCGCCATTCCACTGCTCGACACGTGTCTTGCCACCGCCACCGTGGTCGGATGCGCTCACAGTCACCGGAGCCATAACCCCGTTGCCGTCGAACTCGGAGATCGATTCATAGGCTGCTTTCATGCTTTCCGGCGTCACAGGCCAACCGCTCTGCTTGATCGCCAGACGGGCGGCTTCGAAACCAACCGAATAGATTGCCATGCCGGTGTTGTAATACACGTCACGAACAAGGTTTTCGGGGCCGCTGCCTTCACCCTTGGCATAATAGGTTTCGAGCATGGTTTTCACGATCGGGACTTCCTGACCACCGGCCACGTTGGTGCCACGCAGAATCCCCTTTGCCTCTTCGGCGCCAATATTGGCGATATCGACCTCGTTCAGCCAGTTCACCGACAGATAGCGGTCGATCGGGAAACGGTTGCGACGCATTTCTTTCGAGGCGACGACATGACCGCCCGCCAGAAGCCAGCTGATCACATAGTCGGGCTTGTCGCGGCGGATTTTGCTCCATGCGCCGGCTTGATCCGACCCGGGAAGCGGCACGGGGTAAAGCTCCAGTTCGAACCCTTCCTTTTCGGAAAGCGTTTTCAGGATCTCGATCGGTTCCTGACCAAAGGGATAATCCAGATAGATGAACCCGATCTTCGCTTTGCTCAAATCACCGCCCATCTGACCCTTGATGAAGGCAACGTCATTTGCCGCCTGCTGCCAATAGGTCGGACCCACCGGGAAAACCCATTCGAACACATCGCCGTCCACGGCGTCACCGCGGCCAACGAAGGACTGCATCAACACGTTGCCGTCCTTCATGGCACGTGGCAGAACCGCGTTCGTGACCGGCGTGGACAGAAAATTGAATAGGAACACACCTTCGCGCTTGAGCTGCTCATAGCATTCCACACCACGCTGCGGTTCGTTGCCGTGATCGCGAATGATAATTTCCACCGGATGACCTTCGATACCGCCATTTTCGTTGGTGTATATCGCCAGGTCCTGCGCCGCCTGGGCCACCTGCGGCGAAATGAACGTGTAGGATTTACTAAGGTCGAAGCAGAGTCCGAAGCGGATCGGCTCCTTGTCCTGCGCTGAGGCCACAGTCGCGCTTGCCGCCAGAGCGGTAGCAAGGGCCACTGCCTTGATGTGCTGTTTGACTTTCATGTTTTCTCTCTCCCGTTGGTTTGGTTTAGGGCGGTGATACCGTTTCGTAACCGCCACTGCCGCCCCGCGTAGCGTCACGCTTCCTGCGATCAGTCATTCACTGCTCGTATTTTGAGGAACTTTCTTTAACCACGTCCCACACGACGTCGGCGTATTCAGAGATCCAGTTGGTTTGCGGCACCCAAGTCTCCCCGTCCCACATCTCGATCCGGGTCTTACCACCGCCGCCATGATCTTCGGCCGTCACCGTAATGGGTGCCATCAGCCCGTTAGCGTCGTATCCCTCAAGCGACTCCAGTCCCACTTTGTAGGACTTTGCGGTAATCGGAAGGCCTTCGTGTTCTGCTGCCTTGCGCGCGGCTTCGAACATGATTGAATACATGGCCAGACCAGTGTTGTAGAAAACGTCCTGGGTCTTCTCAATCGGGCCGGACCCCTCGCCCCTGTCATAGAGCTCAGTCATGATCTCTTGATACAGAGCGACATTCTGACCGCCCACAACATTGGTTCCGCGCTTAATACCCTTGGCGGCCTCGTTGCCGATGTTGGCGATATCGACTTCGTTCAGCCAGTTGACGGAAATGTATTTGTCCATCGGGATGCGATTGCGCTGCATTTCCTTCGACGCAACCACATGCGCACCGCCCAGCATCCAGACAATCACATGGTCGGGCTTGTCTCGGCGCACCTTGGACCACACACCGGCCTGGTCGCTGCCAGGCAGAGGCACAGGGTAAAGCTCAAGCTCAAAACCCTCTTTCTCGGACAGGGTTTCGAGAATCTCGATCGGCTCCTGTCCGAAGGGATAGTCGAAATAAACAAACCCCACCTTCACGTCCGACAAGTCGCCGTCATGCAATTGCTTTATGTAGGCAACATCATTGGCCGCCTGTCCCCAATAGGTCGGTCCGACCGGATAGACCCATTCGAAAACGGTGCCGTCAACGGCATCGCCGCGGCCGACAAGTGACTGCATCAGGATGCGCCCGTCTTCCATGGCCCGCGGCAGGATGGCCAGAGAAACGGGAGTGGACAGTGTATCGAAGACGAATACACCCTCGCGGCTGAGCTTCGAGTAGCACTCGATCCCGCGCTGTGGCTCGTTCCCATGATCGCGCACGATAACCTCGACCGGCTCTCCTCCGATGCCGCCCTTCATGTTGACCAGTTTCGCGAGATCCTGTGCCGCTTGGGCAACCTGTGGCGTGGCAAAGGTATAAGCTTTGCTGAGGTCGTAGCAGATGCCGATCTTGAATGGCTCAGCCAGCGCCTGGGTGCCGAACAGCGCCCCGCCAACCACTGAAAATACAGCCAACGCTTTGGTAAATTTCTTCATTTGTTCCTCCCTGAACAATTTCTGATTAGTACCTCAACTCAACCAGCGTTTGCGTCGGCTGTAGTGCTTGACGTTGTGAAAATCGGTGCCTTCCCCACCACCCAGATAGAACTCCTGAATGTCGGAGTTGGACTTGAGCGCCTCGGCCGTGCCGTGCATAACCACGCGGCCGTTCTCGATCAGATACCCTTGAGAAACGATCTCCAATGCCGCCAAGGCGTTCTGTTCCACCAGCAGGACGGACAGGCCCTCATCCTTATTGATCTTTTGCAAGATGCCGAAGATTTCCTCGACCAGGAACGGAGCAAGCCCGAGACTTGGTTCATCAAGCATCAACAGCTTCGGCTGGGTCACGAGGGCCCGCCCAATTGCAAGCATCTGTTGCTCACCACCCGACAAATAGCCTGCTTGCGAATTGCGGCGCTCGGCAAGCCGCGGAAAGTATCCGTAGATCTTTTCTTTTTCGGCATTCAGCGCTGAGCGGGACATTCCGCGCGGCGCGGCGGCTGTCAGGTTCTCGTCGGGGGTCAGGTGTTCGAATACCCGTCGCCCTTCGATGACATGACAGATGCCCATCTCGACACGTTTTTGCGCGAGCGCTTCGGTAATTTCCGTTCCTTGGAACGTTATCTCACCTCGGCTGATGCGTCCGCGCTCAGCCTTCAAAAGACCGCTGATCGCTTTCAACGTGGTGCTTTTCCCCGCTCCGTTAGATCCCAATAGTGCGATCATCTCGCCTATAGGGACTTGGACCGAAACACCTTTGACCGCCAGCATCACATTGTCGTACAGAACTTCGACGCTGTTCATGGATAGAATGTTCTGGGCTTCAACTTTTTCTTGCATCGACATTTCCCTATTTCTTGAACTGATCGAAGGGCCAGACCATCAGATAGTCTCTGATGTTGCCGTAGAGTTTGCCCAAACCGAGTGGTTCAATCAGAAGGATAATGACGATCAGTGCGCCATAGACTGCGTTCGGGATGTGAGCGAGTGTTTCAACATCGATCTGTACGCCAATCCAGTCACTCAGCGTGACGACGAGACCATTCACCAGACCGGGAACAAGAAGGATAAGGGCAACGCCAAAATAGGTTCCGATGATGCTGCCAAGACCGCCAACGATCACCATCGCAAGAACCTGGATCGAAACGGCAACTGAGAATTGCTCGGGCGCTGCGAGAAAGAAAAAGGTGGCAACAAGCAATGCACCGCTGACGCCCGCGATGAAAGACGAAGTCGCAAATGCCAGAATTTTGTAGTAGAAACTGTTCACACCTAGGATCGCGGCTGCAAAGTCTTTTTCCCGTACAGCGACCAGGGCGCGACCAAGCCCCGTGCGTTTGAGGTTGAGCATGAACATCGTCACCAACACGCACCAACCAAAGGCAACATAGTAAAAGCCGGTGTCAGACGTGATCTCTTGTCCAAGCAGCGCCAATGTCGGTGACTGGAGCGACGCGTGTGAGCCCCCCGAGATCGCCGGAGAGTGGGTCAGAACCCAGTCCATCACGAATTGCATCGCGAGAGTAGTGAGAGCGAGATAGAGCCCTTTGACCCGCAAGGCGGCAAAAGCGAACAGGCTACCAATCACAGATGAAGTCAATCCGCCAATGATAAGGGCGAATTCCCAAGGCACCCCGAAACGCGCGGCGTGGATCGACGAATATGCTCCGACGGCCATGACCGCAGCATAACCCAAGTGCAGTTGGCCGGCCCACCCTGTCACCAGGTTCAGGCCCAGAGCGGCGGCCGTCCAGATCAGCCACGGAAGCATGTAACTGTTCAGATAGAGCGACGGTATGATGAATGGCGCGGCAATGGCGATCAGGAAGATGAATGCAGTCAGATTCCGGTCAGCAGGTACCTTGAAGATTCGGCTATCCGAAACGTAGTTGGCGTGATGGACGCCAGAAAGTTTGTAAAACATGCCTTACACCCTTTCGATGTCGTGACGACCGAACAGCCCGTGCGGACGGATCATGACCGTAAGAATGAGGACGGCGGCGACGATAAGTTCTCGGCTTCCGCCACCGACAAGCGGATCGAGGAAATCAGCGCCAACGTTTTCGACGACGCCCAGGACGATGCCCGCGATCACGGCGCCAAGGATACTGTCGAGACCACCGAGAACGGCAACCGTCAGACCTTTGAGAAGCAACAGCGACAGCGCCTGATCGACGCCCTGAATCTCGCCCCAGATAACGCCAGCGGCGACGGCAACAACGGATGCCAGCGCCCAAGACAGGCCAACTCCGCGTTCAACCGAGATGCCGACCGACCACGAAGCCATGTAATCATCCGCGATCGCCCGCAACTTGATCCCGGTCCGGGTTCGGAAAAACAGCATGAAGGCGACAAACAAGGCGAGCGCAACACCGGCACCAACCAGATGGATGCGGCTGATGAAGATGTCGCCCAGAAACAGCGGATCATAGCTGACGCCCAATTCCATCGAACGTGACGTCCCGCCCCAGATCGCAAGCGTTGTACCCCGCAGGAAAATGTCGAGGCCGAGTGTCAGCATCAGGATCATGACAACCGGCCGACCTGCGAGACGGCGCAGAGCAACACGCTCAATGCCGAACCCAAGGCCGAACATGACAACCGCAGCCAGAGGGATGGCCAGCCACAAAGGTAAACCCACATCGCGCGCCAGCGCCAGGACCACATAGGCCCCGACCATGGTCAACCCGCCCTGCGCCAGATTGGGCACCGAAGACGCCTTGTAAATCAGCACAAGGCCGATGGCGAATAGCGAATACAGCAGACCCGTCAAGGCTCCGTTGATCGCAAGCTCTGATAGAAAGACCCAGTCCATTTATACCTCCCTGATAGGAAGGCTTCTTTCGACCTTCCCTACTTCCCCGGTCTCGTAAGTCACCTGCGCGCTAACATGGACCTCTTTTGAACCGTCGTAGAGCGCTGCGATCACGTCGGCATAACGTTCCTGAACGACCTTCCGCCGCAGTTTTCGGGTTCGCGTGATTTCGCCATCGTCCGGGTCGAATTCTTTCGGCAGACTGACAAAGCGTTGCAGGCGCAACGGTTCGGTGACGGCCTTGTTGACCCGTTGGAAGGCCTCGCGAAGCAACGTCGCGACCTCTTCACGCTGAGAAAGATCGGCATATGACACATAGGGTACGCCATTCACCTCTGCCCAGTGGCCAACCGCTTCGAAATCCACGCAAACCACGGCCGTCAATTCGTCAAGCCCGGCGCCTATTACGGCCGCATCCTTAATGTAAGGGCTGAATTTCAACCGGTTTTCGATGTAGTTTGGCACATAACGCTCGCCTCCGGCTGTATGCATGACCTCGGAGACGCGCCCCAGAACAACCAAGTGTCCATCTTCCTCCAGATACCCGGCATCACCTGTATGCAGCCACCCGCCTTCAAGGGCTTCGGCGGTCGCTTCGGGTTTGTTGAAGTACCCTTCAAATACGCTGTCCGAACGCACCAGAACCTCCCCGTCCTCGGCGATGGTCACCTCGACGCCCGGCGCGGGTTTGCCAACGGTATGAAGGCGAACTTCACCCGGAGACTGAATTGCATTGATTGCGCTGTTTTCGGTTTGGCCGTAGAGTTGGCGCAATTTGATTCCCAGGGCTCGGTAGAAAACAAAGGTGTCTTCGCCGATCGCTTCACCGCCGGTGAACGCGTTCTTGAGGCGGCTCATTCCGAACTGGTCCTTGATCGGACCGAAAACAATTGCCTCACCCAAAAGTCGACCCAAAGGCTCCAATGCACCTCCGCTTTTGCCGTTCAGCTTGCGTGTCTCAGCTGCGACGGCACGGTCCATGAAGAATTGGTACAGCCACTTCTTGAAAGGGGTCGAATTCTCGATACCAACCTGGATTGTCGTCAGCATCTGGTCCCAGCTTCTCGGCGCCGCCAGATAGAAGGTCGGAGCGATCTCACGCATGTCGCGCACGACTGTTTCCTGGCGCTCAGGCACATTCACGGTGAAACGCCAAAGTAGTGCCGCCGCAACGGTTATGGCGTAGTCTCCCACCCAGGCCATCGGCAAGTACGCAAGGATCTCCTCATTTTCGTCGAATGCACCCGCCGCACGCCCATTCTGAGCCGCGGCAAGAACGTTCTTCTGACTCAGCACGATCCCCTTGGGTGCGCCCGTCGTTCCGGAGGAATGCAGAAAAATAGCCGGATCTTCCGGTTTCGCACGACTAAGCAGTTCCTCACGCAGACCCGGGGCTTCGTTAAGATCGTGCTGACCAACTTCGATCAGGTGATCCCAGGACATCAGCCCTTCGACCTCGTAGAAGCCAAGACCGCGCGCTTCATCATAAATGATGTGGGCGACGCCCTGTGCACCCGCGCCCTTCAATTCCAGGATCTTGTCAACCTGTTCCTGATCTTCCGCGATGGCCGCGACGATCTCGACTTCGCCAAGAAAGTGTCGCAGTTCCTCGAGCGTTGCGCCCGGATAAACGGGCATTGCGTAGGCACCAAGCAACGAAACAGCCAGCATGCCACCATACAACCGCGCACGGTTATCGCCCAGAACAAGCACTGCTTTGCCCGGCTTCACGCCGATTTTTTCAAGCCCAGCCGCACAGGCTAGTACCTCTTGGGCGTATTCCGCCCAGGTGGTTTCTTTCCATATCCCGCGCTCTTTTTCGCGAAGGGCGATATCCTTTCCATGGAGCGACGCGTTCTTCGCCAGAAGTGCACCAATCGTTTCGCCGCCTGAAGACCGGTTCTTCGTAAAATCAGTCATGCGACCCTCCGATATATGCCTCGATGACCCGCGGGTCCTTCACAACCTCCTTGGGGATGCCGCTGGCGATCATTTCACCGTAATTCAGGGCCAGCATCCGATCACAAATGCCGGTAATGACATCCATATGGTGTTCGATCAGAAGAACGCTGACGCCGCGTTCGGCACGGGCATCCAGAATGAAACGGGACATATACCCTTTCTCTTCCTGGTTCATGCCGGCCATCGGTTCGTCGAGAATCAGCATCTGTGGCTCGGCCACCAATGCCCGCGCCAGCTCGACCCGTTTTTTCAACCCGATCGGAAGGCCATCGACCAACTCATGCCGGATGCTCTCGAGTTGTAGAAACTCGATCACCTCCTCGACGATTCTACGGTTCTCGATTTCTTCACGCTGTGCTGCCCACCAATAAAGAGCCGTGCGCAAAACGCCTGGGCTCATGTGGATGTGCCGCCCGAGCAGGATGTTGTCCAGAACGCTCATCCCGTTGAACAGGGCAAGATTCTGGAACGTCCGGGCGACCCCCAGCTTGGCAACCTTGTGAGGCGCTGTGCCCGTGATGTCTTTTCCCGCCAGCCGGACCTTGCCCTCGTTTGGCGGGTAAAATCCGGTAATTGCGTTCGTTAATGTTGTCTTTCCGCTGCCATTCGGACCGACAAGTCCAAAGATTTCCCCTTGCCTAATAACGAGGTCCACACCGGTGACAGCGACGATGCCGGCGAACCGTCGTTCGATCCCGCTGCACTCCAGTATCGCCCCATCATCGACACCGATTGCTGTTTTAATCTTCGTCGTCATCTGGATCTCATTGCCCCCCTAAGGTTCACGGCCATCATCAGGTAATCTGGAAGTAGTCCGGTCGCCCCGTTGGCCATGGATCCCCCCACAATTGCTGTCCACCGTCGATGTTCAGAACTTCACCGGTTACAAATTTCCCTGAACTGGCCGCCATATAGACAACGCCTTCTGCGACGTCCCATTCGTCCCCGGCGTGCCGCATCGGATTGGAGTCCTGAAAGGTCGCAGAACCCTCCGGAGGGTAGTTCCCGAAACCGTTACTTTCGCAGCAACCCGGTGCTACGCAGTTCACTCGGATATCATGCGGGGCCCACTCCACCGCAACCGACTTTGACAGGTAAATTACCCCCGCCCGGGCCGCACAGGTATGAGCGATGCCGGGCATACCTCGCCAGATATCGGCCACGATGTTGACGATGCAGCCCGATTGATTGTTGGCAACCCAGTGGCGCGCCGTGGATTGCATCATCCACCAGGTTCCGTTCAGATTGGTGTCAATGACAGCGTTCCAGCCCTTCGGGGAAAAATCCAGCGCGGCCTGTGGAAACTGCCCCCCCGCATTGTTCACCAAAACGTCAATCGCCCCGAATTCCTGGTTCGCCTTGGCGACAAAATCTTCGACCTGCTCAGGCTCCCGGATGGTCATAGGCACAGCGAAAACTTCGCCCCCGAAACTTTCAAGGAACTCCTTGGCCAAAGCCAGTTTCTCTTCGTTGCGTCCATTGATCGCCAGATTGGCTCCAAGCCTCGCGAACAGGGTCGCAATTGCCAGCCCCAATCCGCCTCCAGCCCCGGTCACCACAACGGTTTTGCCGGTGAACAAACCGCTTGCGTAAACGGTTGTACGGTTTGACAGGTCCTCCCTCGAAGACCCGAACTGCGCCTTACTCATGACGCCTCCTCCCATTCCCCATTTAGGGGTAGTTGCCAATAATCTAACTCCTGTTAGAAAATTGATCAAGACAACTTTTCCCAACAGCCCCCGCCCGTTATCCCCGATCAGTAAGACTTTGGAAGTCCAAGGGCTTTTTCTGCTATGAACGACAAAAGCATCTGCGGTGTCACCGGTACGATGCGGAAAAGCAGAGCCTCCCGCACTAACCGCTCAACGTGATATTCCTTGGCGTATCCGAATCCGCCAAATGTAATTTGCGCGGCTTCGGTCGCCTCGACCGCGGCGTCGGCGGCCAAAAGCTTGGCAGCGTTCGCCTCGACGCCGCAGGGTTCTCCCGCATCGTAAAGAGCAGCAGCGTGCATCACCATGAGATTGGCAGATTCCACCCGCGCCCAGGCTTTGGAGAGCGGATGCTGAACACCCTGATTTTGGCCGATCGGGCGGTCAAATATCACACGTTCGGTTGCATAATGCGCCGCGCGCGCCAGTGCGTTGCGCGCAATACCAATGCATTCGCCGGCCACTAGGATGCGTTCGGGATTCAACCCGTGCAAAATTTGCCTAAAGCCTTTGCCCTCCTCCCCGATCAGGTCCTCAGCCGGAATCGGTAACCCATCGATGAAGACTTCGTTCGAATCGACAGCCTTTCGACCCATCTTTTCGATCTCGCGGACATCGACGAAATTTCGGTCGAGATCTGTATAGAACAGGCTCAGTCCCTCGGTTGGCTTCTCAACATCCTCGAGCCGCGTTGTCCGCGCTAGAATTAACATTTTGTCGGCAACCTGTGCGGTCGAGATCCATACCTTTTGACCATGCACCACATAGTGATCCCCCTTTTTCACCGCCATGGTCCTGAGCTTGGTGGTGTCGAGGCCCGTAGTCGGTTCGGTTACCGCAAAACACGCCTTCTCCCGTCCTTCGATCAGGGGCTTCAGCATACGTGCTTTCTGCTCAGCCGTTCCGAATTTCACGACCGGATTGAGCCCGAAAATGTTCATGTGGATGGCAGAAGCGGCGCTGGCGCCGCCGCCCGATTCTGCGATCGCCTGCATCATGATCGTCGCATCTGTGATCCCCAATCCCGCGCCGCCGACCGCCTCGGGCATCGCGATCCCCAGCCAACCACCTTGCGCCATGGCCAGGTGCAAATCGTGCGGAAAGCCTCCCTTGCTATCCCGTTCAAGCCAGTACTCGTCGTCGAAACGCGCGCAAATCCGCAGAATACTTTCGCGGATTTCGCTCTGTTGCTCAGACATCCTGAATGTCATGTCCGTTCCTCCTCAAGAGCGGTCTCAATACATCCTGTCCTCGCCAGATCTGCGATTTGTACGTCATCATAACCAAGCGCCTCCAGCACGGAGGCGGTATCCGCCCCTCTCGGGCGGCCGAGCCAGCGCAAGACACCTGGTGTAATGCTGAAATGCGGGACCGGACCGACAACATGTGTCGGGTCGCCTTCTACCGAGGCTATATCGCCCCGATGGCTAATCTGCGGATGGTCGATTATCTGCTCGACCGACAAAACGGGAGCTGCCACCGCATCGTGACGTTCGAACTCCACTTGAACCTCAGAGAAATCACGTGCCGTGATGTAGGCGTTCAGCGTGTCAAACACCTCCGTCATGTGTTTTGACATGCTGTGCAGGCTCGCAAATCTCGGATCATCGGCCAAGGAATCGCCGCCAACCGCGCGCAGGAGACGCCGCGCTGTTTCTGCACTGCCAGCCGAAACAGTGACCCATATTCCGTCGCGCGTGCGGAACATTCCGCCTGGCGCAAAATCCATTGGCTGTCGCAATCCATTGCGGATCGGCGCGATGCCGGCACCCGTCGCCGCGGGGACATGATAATCGATCAGTCGCAAAAGCGCCTCGAAAACGGCCAGATCAACGACCTGACCGCGCACCACACCGCGTTCCCGCGCATATAGCGCTATCATCAGCCCAAGCGCCCCCATCAACCCTGTCGTGCTGTCAGCAGCAGGAAACCCCGGGTGCATCGGCGAACCATCGGCAAAGCCGGTCAGATGCGCCAGGCCGCTCATCGCCTCCGCCGCGCGCCCGAATGCAGGCGTATCGCGCATCGGGCCATCCTGGCCGTATCCGGACACTCTAAGGATCACAAGATCGGGATTCCAACCGTGCAGCACCTCGGGCCCGATCCCGGCGCGCTCCAAAACGCCAGGCCGGAAGTTTTCGACCAGGACATCCGAGCATTCCACAAGCTTGCGGAGTACCTTCAGCCCCTCTTCGCTTTTCCAGTCGAGACCAAGGATTTGCTTGTTGCGAGCAAGTGTCTTCCACCACACCCCCACGCCATCGATCGCCACGGGGCCCAGGTCACGCATCATGTCCGGACGTCCCGGCGTCTCCACCTTGACGACCTTCGCTCCAAAGTCGGAAAGCAGAGAAGCGGCAAGCGGTCCGGCGATAACATGCCCGAGTTCAACGATGCGGAGGTTCTCCAGTGGCCCTACCATTATTCCGACCTTTCGCTCGAGGCAGCTTCCAATCACCTTATTCTAACATCTGTTTGAATCTCAAGTCATCATCCAGCCGAACGCGAAAAATTCGTGACACAATCGCCCGTTGCGCCTCAAATAGCCTGCCAGCCGCCCTGCCGCGCGGTTCCGGTGGGCATTCAGATCAAGGTAGCCACCATGCAAGACTCAGACTGCCGCTGTGATCTCCCGTTGGGTGCAATGGCACGACCTCTTGGCTTCGTTTCGGCAGAGCGATGTTTCCGCTTCGAGGATATTTAAGGGCGTATGAAGACGTGCGGCTCGACGGAAATGTCGTGTCGGCAAGGCTAAAAAGCTCGTCCGACGATCTGTTGGGTGACAACTCCGCTCGAAGACGATTCTCCAATCCATTCAGATCATCAATAGGTCGGATCGGCCGCGGTTACAGTTCCAAGAAAAGGCGCTGCGGCGGTTTGAACCAGAGTTGGGGCACGCCGACCCTTCGTTACACAGCCGCTGCAGCTACCGATATGAACAGACGCCTCATCTCATCTTGGTTATCGCGCGTAAGTGAGTTTGGCAATCAGACAGAAACTGACCTTTGTGCAACTCGCCAATCAGATAACTACCTAATCCTCCGCAACACATGAGAATCGCGGAATATCATGAACAAGACGCAGGCAATCGCGGCTTTTGTCACATCCCCGGATACGAACGGATACAGGCCGGCGGCGAGCAGCTTTTCATCATAACCGAGGATGCTTCCCAGCCAGGCAAGTCCCGGCATGTAAATAGCAATCGAACCCGAAAAGACAGCCAGAAAGGCGCCGAACACAGGTCGAGTCCCTCTCAATCTCTTCGCAACGAAGCCGGATACAACTGCGCAAAGCAAGAACCCAATCAGATAGCCGCCAGTTGGCCCAAGAAGATAGGCTGGACCGGCGACGGCAGGCGGCGTACCCGCGAACACCGGAAGCCCGGATCGCAGGCCAAAGCCGGCGTCGCGAAATGGATCGCCTTCTACAATTACCAGCGGCCTCATGCTGCCCATGGCGGACAGCCGCCCGCCGTGGTCTACTTCACCCAAACCGAAACCGACCAGCAGGGGCAAAGAGTAGCTTAAATCACCTCGAAAACTGTCCAAAGGTTGGGGAGTAGCTCAATAAGCATGCCGTTCTTCCTTTCAATAGTTTCCCATAACTATAGCGCGTACATTCACATCCGCTTGGCGACTTCTTCCAACATGACTTCGCTCGCCCCGCCGCCGATGGCCTGCACACGGGCATCGCGTGACATGCGTTCCACCGGTGTTTCGCGCATATAACCCATGCCGCCGTGAAACTGGACGCAGTCATAAAGCACGCTGTTCACCAGTTCGCCGCAATAGGCTTTGACCATCGAGACCTCTTTCACGCAGTCACGACCTGCGGCATCCAGACCGGCGGCGTGATAAACCAGCTGACGTCCTGCCGCGATCCGCGTCTGACAGTCGGCCAGCCGCTGGCGCACGGCCTGCTTGTCCCACAGAACGCCGCCAAAGGCCTTGCGCTGCTTGACGTAATCCACGGTCATGTCCAGCGCGGTTTGCGCTTCGGCACAGGCCATCGCACCCAGCACGATCCGTTCGTTTTGGAAGTTCTTCATCACTGAATAGAAGCCTTTGTTGACCTCACCCAACACGTTCTCGGCGGGGATGCGGACATCCTCGAAGATCAGTTCGGCCGTGTCCGAGCACAGCCAGCCGGTCTTGTTCAGCGCCCGGCCGACCAAAAAGCCCGGCGAGCCCTTTTCGACCGCGAACATGGTGATCCCGCGCGACCCCTTGGCATCGGGATCGGTCTTGGCGCCGACAAAGTAGAGGTCGCCATGTACGCCGTTGGTGATGAACATCTTGGTGCCATTCAGCACCCAGTCCGACCCGTCCTGAACCGCGCGGGTACGCATGCCCGCCACGTCCGACCCGGCACCCGGTTCGGTCACGGCGACGGCGGTGATCTTTTCGCCCGAGGTGATCGACGGCATCCAGCGCGCCTTTTGTTCCGGGGTGCCCGCGTTTTCCAGATGCGGCGAGGCCATGTCGGTATGCACCAGAACCGTGGCCGAGAAGCCACCGAAGGTAGACCGCCCCACCTCTTCGGCCAGAACCACGCTGGACATCACGTCCAGCCCCGCGCCGCCATATTGTTCGTCATAGCGCATGCCCAGCACGCCCAGATCACCCATCCGGCGCAGCACGTCGCGGGGCACCATGCCGTCCTCTTCCCAGGGCTCGGCCTTGGCTGTCACCTCGGTTTCGATGAAGCGGCGCAGCTGGTCGCGGATCATGTTGAGTTCTTCGTTGAACGGGCCGGTGGCCGCGGTGATGTTGTCTTGTCTGGTCATGTGTTTTCCTCCGGATCGAGTTTGATAAGTGGGGCGTGCCCGGCAACCGTGTCGCCGGGTGCACAATAGATTTCCGTCACCACGCCCGCGACCGGCGCGGGCAGGCTTTGCAAGAGCTTCATGGCTTCCAGCACCACCAGCGTGTCACCGGCTTCGACGCGGTCGCCGGGCGCGACGCGCACCTCGGCAACAGCACCCGGCATGGGCGCCGACAGCAGGTCAGCGCCGCCAGATCCACCCGTGGCGCGTTGCAGATGCTGATCCTCCAGCGTGCGCAGGTCTGCCGCTGCCATTCCGGCAGAGGTTTGCAGGTGCACCCGCCAATGATCGCGGGCACGTTCGACATGGGCGATGCGCGCAAATGGAACACCGTCGATGCGTCCGCTCAGACGGTCCCCGGTCAGGGCGGCGGTTTCGACCGTGACGGTCTGGCCGCCTGGCGGCACGGCGGCGAATATTGTTCCGGAGCCGGTCACGCGGATCGGGTCGTCATTGGTCGTATCCCAATAGGATGCCGCACCGGGCCGTCCGCCAGGGGCCGTGAGCCGCCATGACCCAAGGCTTTCCCAGGGCGACGCGCCCGCCGCCGCTGGCGCGAGATGCAGGTGTAGCGCAATCGCGGCGAAGGCCGAGTCCCGGGGATCGGGGGTCGGGTGCGTCCAGCCATCGAGGAACATCTCGGGCAGGCCCGATGTGTGGTGCCGGAACGTCTGAAAATCCGGATGCAGCAGCAGGGCACGTTGATAGGCCAGGTTCAGACCGACGCCACCGACGGCAAAGTCATCCATCGCGGCAACCGCCCGGCGGATCGCCCCGGCCCGGTCCGGCGCATGGACGATCAGCTTGGCAATCATCGAATCGTAATGGTGGCTGACGACCGAGCCTGCTTCGACCCCTGTATCCAGCCGCACGCCGGCGGGCGGAGCCCAGAGGGTGATCCGGCCCGTTTCGGGGCGGAAGCTCTCGGCCGGGTTTTCGGCGGCGATGCGGATTTCAATGGCGTGCCCGTCGAATTGCACATCCGATTGCGCCAGTGTCAGTGGCTCGCCCCGCGCGATGCGCAACTGCCATTCAACCAGGTCGATGCCGGTGATCGCCTCGGTCACAGGGTGTTCGACCTGCAAGCGGGTGTTCATTTCAAGAAAGTAATATTCGCCACGGGCCGGATCAAAGAGGTATTCCACCGTCCCGGCCGAGCGATAGCCGATCGCCTGCGCCAGCCGCACAGCCGCCGCCCGCATGTCATCGCGCAAAGCCTCGGGCAGATCTGCGGCGGGGGCCTCTTCGATCAGCTTCTGGTGGTTGCGCTGAAGCGAACAGTCGCGGTCGCCCAGATGCAGCGCGGTGCCGTGAGTATCGCCCAGCACCTGCACCTCGACGTGGCGGGCGCGGGGCGCATAGCGTTCAAGGAACACCGCCGGATCGCCAAAGGCCCCCTGGGCTTCGGCCCGGGCGGATGCAATCGCCTCGGGTGCCTCGTCCAGATCGGTGACAAGCCGCATCCCGCGCCCGCCGCCGCCTGCGCTGGCCTTGACCAGAAAGGGGGTGCCAAGCGCCTCGGCCTCTTTCAGCAGGCGCGCGTCGGACTGATCTTCGCCGCGATAACCGGGCAGCACGGGTATGCCTGCGTCCTCGGCAGCCGCCTTGGCCTCGATTTTCGACCCCATCATGGCAATTGCATCGGGCTTCGGCCCGATGAACACAAGGCCCGCCGCCTCGACCGCGGCCGCGAAACCGGCGTTTTCCGACAGAAAGCCATAGCCCGGATGCACCGCCCCCGCGCCGGTCGCGCGTGCGGCATCCAGAATGGCCCCGACGTTCAGATAGCTTTCCGAAGGGGCCGCCCCGCCGATGCAGACGGCATGATCGGCCTCGTGCACGAAGGGCGCGTCGCGGTCGGCCTCTGAAAATACAGCCACGCTTTCCAACCCCAGCTTGCGGCACCCGCGCTGAATACGGCGGGCGATCTCGCCGCGGTTGGCGATCAGGACGCGGGTAAAGCTCATTTCACCCACCATGACGGAACGCCCTTGTTGATGAAACTGTTGATACCTTCGATACCCTCTTCGGTTTCCCAGGCATCGGCCAGCCGGTCGGCGGTGTAGATCATATTGGTTTCAAGATCGTGGGACGCGACATAGGCGATCAGCGCCTTGGTGTCGGACACCACGCCCGGCGCGGCCTGCAGGTGATTGTGGACGACGCTTTCGGTGGCCGCGTCCAGATCATCGGCGGCCACGACCTCGGTCAACAGACCGATCCATTCGGCCCGAGCGCTGTCGAAAAGCGCCCCGGACAGCATGGTTTCGCGGGAATGCACCTTGCCGATACGGGCCACCACGTAGGGCGAGATGTTGGCCGGCAGCAAGCCGAGCCTGACCTCGGTAAGACCGAACCGCGCGCCTTCGGCACCGATTGTGTAATCGCAGACCGAAATCATGCCGACGCCGCCGCCATAGGCCGGCCCGTTGATCTTTCCGATCAGCGGTTTGGGCAGAGTATCAAGGCGGCGCAACAGGCGCGCCAGCGTGGCGCTCTGGTACACCCGCTCGGCGCGGGATTTTTCGACATTCGAAGCGAACCAGTTGAAATCACCGCCCGCGCAGAAGCTTTTTCCGTTGCCGGTCAGGATCACGATGCGCACGCTGTCATCGGCGGCCAGCTTTTCGGCGGCATCGTACAGCTCAGCGATCAGCCCGCCGTTCAGAGCATTGTGCTTGTCAGGACGATTGAGCGTTACCGTGGCAACCCCGCGCGCGTCGGTTTCGATAAGGATGGTTTCATAGGTGGTTGTCATGGCATTGGTCTCACATTCTGAATACGGGCGTGTGGCGCCCGGCCTCGGGCACCGAAGAGATAATGGCCAGGCACAGGCCCAGGATATCGCGGGTCTGTCCGGGTTCGATCAGCCCGTCGTCCCAAAGCCGCGAGGTGGCATAATAGGGATCGGACTGTTCGCCATACTGGGCACGCACCTGCGCCTCGATCCTGGCCATGTCGGCCTGCATCTTGTCCGGATCGCCCCCCTTCTGGCGGCGCAGTTCCAGCATCACGTTGGTGGCGATGTCGGCGGACATGGTGGCCAGTTCCGCGGTCGGCCAGGCAAAAAGGAAACTCGGCGCGAAACCGCGTCCGCACATGCCGTAGTTGCCCGCCCCATAGGACCCACCCAGCAGCACCGACAGGCGCGGCACCTTGGCCACCGACATGGCATAGACCAGCTTGGCGCTGTTCTTGGCGATGCCGCCGCGCTCGGCGTCGGTGCCGACCATGAAGCCCGAGATGTTGTGCAGGAACAAAAGCGGGATGTTGCGTTGATCGCACATCGACACGAACTGCGCGCCCTTCAGAGAACTTTCGGACAAAAGCGCGCCGTTGTTGGCCAGGATTCCAACCCGGTATCCATGGATGCAGGCCGTGCCGCAGACCAGCGTTTCGCCCCAACTGGGTTTGAATTCGCGGAATTCTCCGGCGTCGATCATGCACAGCAGAACCTCGCGCATGTCATAGGGTTCCTTGCGGTCGGCACTGATGACGCCAAGCAGCTCCTGGGGATCATGCGCGGGCGGCTGTGGCAGCTTGTCGGGCTGCATCGGGCGCGACTGGCCCAGCTCGACCACGATGTCGCGCATCAGCGCCAGCGCGTGGTGCTCGTCCTCGGCCAGATGGTCGGAGACACCCGAAACGCGCGTGTGCATTTCGGCCCCGCCCAGCGTTTCGCCATCGACCTCTTCATTGATCGCCACCTTGACGATCGACGGCCCGCCCAGATGGATGCGCGCGTTGCCGCGCACCATGATGACCTCGTCCGACAGGGCGGGAATATAGGCCCCGCCCGCCGTGCAGCCGCCGAACACGGCCGAGATCTGCGGCAGACCGCTGGCCGACATGTTGGTCTGGCGGTAAAAGGAATTGCCGAAATGCCGGGCATCGGGGAAAACCCGGTCCTGTTCCGGCAGATAGGCCCCGCCGCAGTCCACCAGATAGAGGCAGGGCAAACGGTTTTCCGCCGCGATTTCCTGGGCGCGAATGTGTTTCTGCACAGTTTCGTGGTAAAATGACCCGCCCTTGACCGTGGCATCATTGGCGATCACCACACAGGGCAACCCGTGAACGATCCCGATGCCGGTGACGATCCCCGCGCCGGGAACCTCACCGCCATATTGCCCGTAGGCGGCCAGCGACGACAGTTCAAGAAACGCGGTGCCCGGATCCACCAGCAGGTCGATACGCTCACGGACCAACAGTTTGCCGCGCTTGCGGTGCCGTTCGACCATGTCGAGGCGCCCGCCGGCCGTTGCCTTGGCGATCCGCGTACGCAGGGTTTCGACACGCTCGCTTTGTGCTGCGTGGTTGCGGGTGTAGGTCTCTGAGGCGGTCAGCACCGCTGTTTCAAGACGCGCCATGTATCAGGCATCCTTTCTTTCGAGTATCCCGTTAAGGAAAACATCGGCATAGGTGTGAGACAGCGCATCGGCGCTGCCGCGGTCCGGGTCGAACCAATCAAGCGTGGCATTCAACGCGCCGATCAGCATCAGGCGCAGGCGGCGGATATCGACGTCTTGCTTCAGCGCGCCATCTTCCTGAAGCCGGGACAGAAGACTGTCCCATTCTGCCTCATAGGCCCGTCGCGTGGGCAAGTTGGCATCCCGCACGGATTGCGGCACCTGCCCGAAAATACGCACATTCGCCGAGGTATAATCGCTTACGTCTAGAAGCGCGCGAAGATGCGCCCGGATCGCGGCGCGCAGTACCGTTTCGCCGTCGGTATCCGCTGGCAGGGCGGTGACGGCGTCTCTCATGCTCGCGTGAACGACTTGAATCCCTGCATCAAGAACGGCCGCGACGATCTCGTCCTTGGAACCGAAATGATAATATATGCTACCCGCCTTGATCCCGGCGGCCTCGGCAATTTTTCGGAGCGAAACGGACCCGTAGCCTTGTTCGCGGAAAAGTCGCGCTGCAATGTCCAGCACCCCGTCCCGCCCGACCGCGCTTCGCGATGTCTCGTTGAGTTTACTTGCCGTGTTTTGTGCCATAGACCTTCGTTTCGCCCCAACGCCTAACTAACGACTGTTAGGTAAACAACGCAAGTGAGTCAATCGTCGTGATTGTGTCAGATTAGAGCTTGTGGGAAATTCCGCCTGGGCGACCGCCATGAGGCCGCCCAGACATTAATGTGCTTGCCCGGACCCCGTCATCGGGTCCGGGCAAATGCCTTAGATCACGAAACCGCCGCCGCAGATGACGTGCTGGCCTGAAATGAAGTTCGATTCCGGCGCACAGAACAGATAGACAGCACCGGCAGCTTCTTCCGGAGTGCCGACCCGGCCCAGCGGGATCATGCGCTCCATCTGGGACAGGAGATCGGGATTCACGCCGACCTTGATCTCTATTTCCTCGACCTTGATCGTGCTGTTGCCATCCGCGCTACCTTCGGTCAGGCGGGTGCGGATTGGGCCGAAGGCGACGGCGTTGACGTTGACCTTATAGCGGCCCCATTCCTTGGCCATCGTCCGGGTGACCCCGAGGATACCGGCCTTGGCGGCGGAATAGTTGATCTGGCCGGCATTGCCGCCGGTCCCTGCGATGGACGAGATGTTGACTACCTTGCGGAATACCTCTTGCCCGACCGCGGCCTCTTCCTTGGCCTTGGCGCTGATCACCGGCTGGGCAGCGCGCAGGATCTTGAAGGGTGCTGTCAGGTGGACGTCGATGATCGCCTGCCACTGTTCGTCGGACATCTTCTGAACGACGCTGTCCCAAGTGTAGCCTGCGTTGTTCACGATGATATCGAGCCCGTCGAAGCTGTCTACGCCGGTCTTGATGAACCGTTCGGCGAACCCGTCGTCGGTGACGCTACCGGCGCAGACCACGGCCTCCGCACCCATCGCGCGCACCGCCTCGGCGGTTTCATTGGCCGGATCGGCGTCCAGATCGTTGATCACCACGCGCGCGCCTTCCGAGGCCAGTTTCAGCGCGATTTCCCGGCCGATCCCCCGGCCCGACCCAGAAACCAGCGCCACGCGCCCGTCGAGTTTTCCCGTCATGACGTCTCCTCCCGATCCGTTTCGTCAGGCTTTTTCATAAAGCGTGGTCACGCAGGCCCCGCCGAGGCCCAGATTGTGCTGCAGCGCCAGGCGCGCGCCGTCGACCTGGCGCGCATCGGCCTGGCCGCGTAGCTGCTGGACAAGCTCGGTGCATTGCGCAAGGCCGGTCGCCCCAAGCGGATGCCCCTTGGACAAGAGCCCGCCGGATGGGTTGGTCACGTATTTGCCGCCATAGGTGTTGTCGCCATCATCGACGAATTTCGCCGCATCGCCGCGCCCGCAAAGGCCGAGCGCCTCGTAGGTGATCAGCTCGTTATGGGCAAAGCAGTCGTGCAGCTCGACCACGTCTATATCCTGCGGCCCGATGCCTGCGGCCTCGTAGACCTGATCGGCGGCTCGCTTAGCCATCGAAAAGCCGACCACTTCGCGCATGTCATGGGCTTCGAAAGTTTCCGGGCCATCCGTTGTCATTGCCTGCGCCGCGATCCGCACGGAACTGTCCAGTCTGTGCTTGTCGGCGAATTCCTTGGAACAGATGATCGCCGCCGCCGCGCCACAGGTTGGCGGACAGGCCATGAGCTTGGTCATCACGCCCGGCCAGACGACCTGTGCTGCAATGACGTCTTCAGCCGTCACCTCCTGCCGGAACAGGGCAATCGGATTCTTCGCCGCATGCCGGCTGGCCTTGGCGCGGATCTTGGCGAAGGTTTCCAGCGTGGTGCCGAACTCCTCCATATGCGCCTTGCCGGCGCCGCCGAAATAGCGCAGCGCCAGCGGGATCTCCGGGTTGCCCACGAGATCGTCGGTTTCTTCGTCGAACGAGGCGAAGGGGCTGACCCGGTCGTGGAACATCGCGCCGATCGCGCCGGGCTGCATCTGCTCGAAACCCAGCGCCAGGGCGCAGTCCACAGCGCCGCTCTCGACCGCTTGGCGCGCCAGAAACAGCGCCGAGGATCCGGTCGAGCAGTTGTTGTTTACGTTCACGACCGGAATTCCGGTCATGCCGACCTGATACAGCGACCGTTGGCCGCAGGTGCTGTCGCCATAGACATAGCCCACATAGGCCTGTTGCACCTTGTCATAGTCGAGCCCCGCATCGGCCAACGCGGCGCGCGTGGCTGTCGCGGCCATCACGTCATAGCTTTCCGATTTCCCAGGTTTCTGGAACGGGACCATCCCGACGCCGGCGACATACGCTTTGTCCTTCATTTCTCTCGCTCCCTTTTCGTTTGGGGCACTCTGATACCGACGCCACGCATTTTCTATCAATTGTTAGAATTTTAGATGCCGGAATGAAGTCGTGTCAATATCCTACATTAGGGGGCACTTGCTTGAACTTTTTTCTAACAACTGTTTGGATAACTTCGCATGAGCCAATCAGGCCCAAGAGGCCCGAGCGTGCACATTTGGGCGTCTTGAGGAACAAACAGGGATCATTTTGAGCTACTCCCCAACCTTTGGACAGTTTTCGAGGTGATTTAAGCTACTCTTTGCCCCTGCTGGTCGGTTTCGGTTTGGGTGAAGTAGACCACGGCGGGCGGCTGTCCGCCATGGGCAGCATGAGGCCGCTGGTAATTGTAGAAGGCGATCCATTTCGCGACGCCGGCTTTGGCCTGCGATCCGGTCTCCCAGGCATGCAGATAGACGCATTCGTATTTCAAGGACCGCCACAGGCGCTCGATGAAGATGTTGTCGAGGCAACGGCCCTTGCCGTCCATCGAGATCCGGGTGCCGACCCGCTTCAGCCGGTCGGTTCAGGCGAAGGACGTGAACTGGCTGCCCTGATCCGTATTCATGATCTCGGGCGGGCCGAACCGGTGGACTGCCTCGTTCAGCGCCTCAACGCAAAAGTCGGCCTCCAGCGTGTTGGAGATGCGCCAGGACAGAACCTTGCGGGTAAACCAGTCCATGATGGCGACCAGGTAGAGGAAGCCGCGTCGCATCGGCAGTGGAGTAAGAAGCGCGGTTGCGCTTCTCCTCCCCGAACCGCACGTGCACCTTTCAGCGCATACGGCTCTCCATTCAATCTTGGCCCATGGCCATGGCAACATCATGATAGCGCGAGGTGACGGTGCTGCGGGTTTCACTCCGGAAGATGTATGGATTGACCTCCGGATTGCGCCAACGGAATTGAGCCTTCGGGCTTGAGACAAGCCGTTTCAAGTCTTTTCCGATGCCCTCGCCACGTTCGTTCCGACCGTAAACGAGCCAGGTTTTCGCCTTGCCCGGTTCCGGGGGCCTGAACCACCTCAGCATCAAGGGTTTGATACGGCTCCGGTATTTATGCCCCAGCCAGTGCGCCATTTTCCAGAATACGACATGGTCGATGCGCCGGAAGACATACGCCCTGAAGTCGGTGAACTTGTAGAACGCCGCCCATCCCGCCAGCTGGCGGTTCAGGCTGGCGATCTTATCGACCGTACTGGCACTATGATTGCCGGAAAGGGTCTCGGTCAGTTTGCGGACAAACGCCTTGGCCTTTTCCCTGGGTATCGTCGTGACAACGGACATGCGTCCGTTCGACCCTCGCTTGCGAATGATCCGGTGCCCTAGAAAGACGAACCCGTCATCGACGTGCGTGATATGGGTTTTCTCCATATTCAACGTCAACTTCAGGCGGTCCTCCAGAAAGGCCCGGCATTCTTCACGTATCTCCATAGCATGGGCCTTCGTCCCCTTGACGATGACGACGAAGTCATCGGCGTAGCGGCAATAGGCAATCGCAGGTTTCCATTGCCGGTTCTCCCGAACCGTAATGGGTCGTCCCTGCTGTATGCCGAAGTTCCATGCCCAGCGATCCTTGCGGACCTTCCGGTTCAGGTATTTCGCCTCCAGCCAGACATCGAACTCATGGAGCATGATGTTGGACAGGAGCGGTGATAGCACGCCACCTTGCGGAACACCTTCGCTGGCAGCCCAGAACAGGCCACGGTCGACATGACCCGCCTTAAGAATGCGCAAGAGGAGATCGACAAACCGACCGTCCCGCACCCGTCGCCGTACGCATTTAAGAAGCAGCCGGTGATGGACGGTGTCGAAGTAGCTCGCCAGATCACCTTCGATGATCCAGCGGCCCCTCGTCGTATCCGCTCCATCCTGAAGCTGGATCTTCACGGTACGGACAGCATGATGCACGCTGCGTTCCGGCCGGAAGCCATAGGAGAGGCGATGGAAGTCGCTCTCCCAGATCGGCTCCATGGCCATCAGCATGGCGCGCTGGACGATACGGTCTGTCAGGGTTGGTATACCCAGCGGTCGTAGCTTGCCATTGGCTTTCGGGATATAGATCCGCTTGACCGGCTTCGGGCAATAGCTACCCTTCAGCAGGTCAGTCCGCAGGTCGGCCAGATGGTGATCCAAATCGGCCTGCATCCGTTGCTTGTCTATTCCATCTATGCCCGGAGTTCGGGCGCCACTCGACGCCAGAACGATCCGGGCGGCTTCGGCAAGCCATTCCCGATTGGCAATGAGCCGTAGAAGCCGATCGAACCGTCGGTTCGGATCAGCCTCGGCCCATGTTGCGAGCTTGTGCTGCATTTCGCTGATTATCAAAGGTCTTCACCCCATTTGGTCA
This sequence comes from Roseibium sp. Sym1, assembly GCF_027359675.1. NCBI lineage: Bacteria > Pseudomonadati > Pseudomonadota > Alphaproteobacteria > Hyphomicrobiales > Stappiaceae > Roseibium > Roseibium sp. Sym1. Next base: position 124,398 of record NZ_CP114787.1, on the reverse strand, counting down.
GTTAATTTGCACTCCAAGAAGATTGAACTGTTCCCCTTCACCATGTGACAGGCTTTCCCCGCCTCGGATTACTACGGGAACTCCGCCAGCATGATGGACATCAGGGTCAACTCCCTTGTGACGCAGAGCATCGTGGGCATTCCATCATGCCTTCCCTCGTTCATATGCTGGACTATTCAGTCTTCGTATTGGTGAGGCTGCCGGTCGCAGTCTTTTCCCTTGCGTTCCGCAAGTCGATGCCGATGCCATGGTCTGGCTGCATTCTCCCCATGACGCCCTGCGAGCAGCATTCATCTATGCTCGCATTCAGAGCTGCTGACATACGTGTCCAGCGCTCCATCGGCATTCCGCCTGTTAAGCCGTGTAGGCGAAGGCGACATTCCAGCCCTCAGATGCGGGTGAACCGGTTCGTGTTCCTCAACCTTCCAATACTTCAGCCTCGGGAACCATCTCGGCGTAACGGCTTCGCCTCAATCCCCTTTACCTGCGGGCTACGTCACCCTGCCAGTTGACAGCAGGTCACCGCCGCTTGGGCTCATGCCCCCTCGCAGCAGGGGGCAAGGCAATCTTCCATTCCTCCTTTCTCAATGCATTCCAGTCATATGCACCCCGGACCATCCGGGACGAGGCGCACGGTAGGTGATATCGGCGCACCAGACCTGATTGGGCCGTTCGACCCGCAGCCCGCCCAGCAGGTAGGGGTAGGTCTTGTGTCCCTTGGCGGGCTTGCTGGTGTTCGGTTTCTGGTAGATCGGCATCAACCGCATAAGCCGCATCAACCGCCGGATCCGCTTCTGGTTCACGGCATGGCCCTCGTTCCGCAGGTGCCAGGTCATCTGTCGGACGCCATAGAACGGTGTTTCCAGGAACTGCCTGTCGATCAGGAGCATCAGGGCGGGGTTCATCCCGGTCTCGCCCTGCGGTTCGTAATAGAACGAGGACCGCGAGATCGACAGCAGACGGCACTGCGCCCTGATCGACAGCGTGGCGTGGTTGCGTTCAATCATCCCGCGCCTCACTTGCCGCTCCAGGGTTTGAGCTTTCTGGACAAAAAATCGTTGGCGACGGCCAGTTCTCCGATCTTGGCGTGAAGTTCCCTGACCTGGGCCTCATCGACTTCGGCCTTCTTCTTGCCGCCACGTTCAAAGATATCCGGCGCCCCTTCGAGCAAGGCCTTTTTCCATTGATGGATCATCGTCGGATGCACGCCGTATTCGGCCGCCAGTTCCGACACCGTGCGCTCACCCTTCAAGGCCTCCAGCGCAACGCGAGCCTTGAAGCCCGCATCATGGTTCCTGCGTTTCGACATAGTCCGATCTCCTCGTTCATGGAGACCAGCAGACGTCAAATCGTAGCTTCCGTCACTGTCCGATTTTCGGGGAGGTGCTCAAACCGCCCCGAAATGGCAGCCTCGGACGTCGTGTCCATCCAGGAGGCACGGCGCCAGCCCAACTGAAGCGCTTGGGACATGTTCTGTCGGGGCGGCGATACAGTGCCGCCCCCCGGGTCCTCACAGCCGGAATATCCCGTAATACGGCTCGTCGATCGGCGCGTTCAAAGACGCGGAGATCGACATGCCCAACGCATTGCGCGTATCGGCCGGGTCGAGGATGCCGTCGTCCCACAATTCCGAGGTCGAGGTATAGGCCTCGACATCGCGCTTGTATTTTTCCAGCACCGGTTCGCGGATCGCGGCGATTTCTTCTTCGGTCAGTTCCTTGCCTTCGCGCTGAAGCTGCCGGATCTTGACGTCCGCCATGGTGTTGGCGGCCTGATCCGCGCCCATCACGCCGATTTCGGCCTGGGGCCACATGAACAGCGTGCGCGCATCCCAGGCCCGCCCGCACATGCCGTAATTGCCGGCCCCGTAAGAGGCATTGGCGATCACTGTAAACTTCGGCACGACCGAGCCGCCCTGCGCCATCAGCATCTTGGCGCCGTCCTTGGCGATGCCGCGTTCTTCGTATTCGCGGCCGACCATATAGCCGGTGATGTTCTGAAAGAACACCAGTGGCGTGCGGTTCTGGTTGCAAAGCTGCATGAAATGCGCGGCCTTCAGCGAGCTGTCGTTGAACAGCACCCCGTTGTTGGCGAGAATGCCGACCTTGTAACCCCAGATATGGGCAAAGCCGCAAACCATCGTGGTGCCATAGTCCGGCTGGTATTCGTGAAAGCGCGAACCGTCCACGATCCGGGCCAGAACCTCGCGCATGTCGAACTGTGTTTTCCGGTCCTTGGGAATGATGCCGTAGAGTTCCTTTGGATCGTAGTAAGGCTCCTCGAAGGCCGCGGTTTCGATGATCGTTTTCGGCGTGCGCTTCCACTGGCCGACAATCTCGCGGGCCAGTGAAAAGGCGTGCTGTTCGGTCGCGGCGCGATAGTCGCCCGTGCCCGAAACCGAGGTGTGCATGACCGCCCCGCCCAGTTCCTGAACGCCTACCTCCTCGCCGGTGGCCGCCTTGACCAGCGGCGGCCCGCCAAGGAAGATCGCCCCTGTGCCTTCGATGATGATGTTGTAGTCGCTCAGCGTCGGAACATAGGCGCCACCAGCCGTGCAGTGTCCGCCGACCACGGCAATCTGCGGGATATTCGCCTGGCTCAGCTTGACCTGGTTGCGGAACACCCGCCCTCCCAGATACCGGTCGGGAAAGACGCCGTGCTGCAAGGGCAGGAAACCGCCCGCGCTGTCGCAGATATGGATGACCGGCAGTCGGTTTTCCAGCGCCACATCTAGAAGCCGCACGATTTTCTTCACGGTATGCGGATACCAGGCACCGCCTTTAACGCTGGCGTCGTTAGCGTGGATAGCCACCTCGCGCCCCTGCACGATGCCGATGCCGGTCACGACGGCAGCGCCGGGTACCGCGCCATCGTATTCGCGGCAGGCGGCAAGGGTCGAGAATTCCAGGAACGGCGTGCCGGGGTCCAGCAGCAGTTCCAGCCGCTCGCGCACGCCCAGCTTGTTCTGCCGGGCCAGACGCTCGATGTCGCGCTGCGGGCGTTCGTAGCGGGCCGCGTGCTGGCGGGCATGGAACTCTTTCAACCGCTCTGACATCGCGGCGAAATTGGCCTTGAAGTCGGCCGCGTTGGTGTCGATCTGGCTTTCAATCCGGCGCATGGTCACTTCTCCTCCGGTGCCAACTGGGCGAGGACGGCCTTCAGCCCGAAACTGTCGCCGGCAGCAAATGGCATCTCGGCGATCACGCCGTCGCGCGGCGCGGACAGGGTGGTCTCCAGCTTCATGCTTTCGATTACCAGCAGGGGCTGCCCTTCCTTGACGGCGTCTCCGGGTTTGAACGCCACCGACACGACGACCCCCGGCATCGGCGCCACGATGCGGTCATCTGCTGTGCCGCCATCGCTTCCGGCCAGACGCCGAGCGGGATCGACCCGCCCAATCTCGTAGGCCCGACCGTTCAGGTGCACGAAGGTCGAATCGGGTCCGACGGCGAGCCGCAGCTCTTGCACGACGCCCCGCGCCCGAAGGACATGGCCGCCCGGTTCCCCCGTTGCCTCCAACTGGCAGGGAACCGCGCCATCGGGCGTGTTCAGGATAAAGCGGCTCCCATCATGGATGAGCCAGCATTCGGCTTCAACGCCGCCGACCTGGAATATCCTGCGCATCAGTTTCTCCACCCACCCATCTTGCGGTGCAACGCCGGTATCTGCATCACTTCGGCCACCAACCGTTCGTCCGACAGGGCCGCCGCCGACATCAGCAGGTCGGACACGTCATCGCCCGGCGTGGTCAGCGTCTCGGCCTCTTCGGCCAGAAAACCTGTCGAAACGTCGCCCGAGGCGAAGCGGGGATGGGCGAGGATCGCATCCAGATAGCCGGTATTGGTCGTCACCCCGAGGATGACGTAGTTCCGCACCGCCTGCCGCGCGCGAGCAATAGCCTCGGCCCGATCGGCGCCGTATACGATAAGCTTGGAAAGCATCGGGTCGAAGTCGGTCGTGACCTTGCCGCCGTCCAGAATGCCGCTGTCCACGCGGACGCCTTCGCCACGGGGTTCGTCCAGCAGCAGGATATCCCCGATCGCGGGGCGAAAATCGGCCGTCGCATCCTCGGCGCAGATACGCAGTTCGATAGAATGACCAATCTGCGGGATGTCGGCCTGCGAGACGCTGAGCCCGTCGCCCGCCGCGATGCGCAACTGCCCGGCGACCAGATCGAAGCCCGTCACCATCTCGGTCACGGGATGTTCGACCTGAAGACGCGTGTTCATCTCCAGGAAATAGAACGCGCCATCCGGGGCATAGATGAACTCGACCGTACCGGCGCCGCGATAGTTGACGGCGCGGGCAATCCCGGCGGCGGTCTCGCAGATGTTCAGACGTTGCTCGGGCGAGAGCGCCGGAGAGGGCGTTTCCTCGATGATCTTCTGGAACCGGCGCTGGATCGAGCATTCGCGTTCCCAGAAATGGACCACGTTGTCCTGCCCGTCGCCCATCACCTGCACCTCGATATGGCGCGGGCGTTCGATATAGCGTTCCACGAACAGCCGCCCGTCGCCGAAATAGCGCTCGCCCTCGCGGCGCGCGGTCTCGATCTCGGTCTCCAGCGTGCGGTCCTCGCGCACAACGCGCATGCCCTTGCCGCCGCCGCCGGCCGAGGGCTTGATCAGCAGCGGATAATCCACGGCGCGGGCGCGTTCGACAAAACTCGCCGGATCGTCGTCCTCGATGGCGGAGGGAGCGACGGGAAAGCCGCGCTCCTCGACGAAGGCCCGCGCGCGCACCTTGTCGCCCATCAGGTCGATGACCTGCGACGTCGGGCCGACGAAGGTGATGCCCGCCTGTTCCAGCGCGGCCACGAAGCCCGCGTTCTCGGAGAGAAACCCATAGCCGGGATGCACCGCATCCGCGCCGATCCGCTTTGCCGCCTCGACGATCTGCGGGATATCGAGATAGGCCGCCACCGGGGTCGGCCCCTCGATCGTCACCACCTCGTCGGCAATCAGGTGGGCCGGCCCCTCCTGTTCGAAGGTATGCCGCAGGACGGCAGTTGCCAGCCCCTGCGCCCTAGCGGTGCGCAGCACGCGTGCCGCGATTTCGCCCCGGTTGGCGACAAGCAGTTTGGAAATGCTCATTTTTTTCCTTTCACGCACTCTTGGCGGGGCGCAGCCCGTCGCGCGCGGCCAGATCGGCGGGCACGGGTATTTCGATGTCGAGCAGCATCTGCGCGAAGCCCTTGCCTTGCGGATCGATGCGGACTGAGGCGATACCGCCGCCGCCCAGAGACTCGTGCAGCAGGAAGTTCAGCGCATTGCTGCCCGGCAGGTCGAAACGCTCGACCACTCCGTTGCAGAGGTGTGCGAAGTAGCCCTTCACCACCTCTTCGGTCAGGGCGGTGCGGATATAGGGCAGGTAATCCGGCTTGCGCGCCAGGATGCCGATATTGGCGATGTCCCCCTTGTCGCCCGAGCGGCCCCAGGCCAAGTCCACCAGCCGCACCTTGACCGCGTCCGGACCGGCCTTGCGGCCTTTCGCCGACGGCGCCGCGGGCGGATCGAGGCGCACCGCCTCGGCAGCGATGGCGACGGGCACACCCGCGCCGTCGACCTCGACCGCGAGGGGGGTATCGACCTTGTCCATCAGGAAAGAGAACAGCCGCACCACCGGCTGCACCTTGGGCCGTCCGGCGAAGAACCCGGTCAGACCCTGCGCGGTCGAAATCGCCATCGGTGCGATTTCTCCGGCAAAGATATTCAGCGCGTCGCGATCATCATGGACCGCGCCGATCTTCAGCACCACCTCGCGCGTCTGTGCCCGGGCATTGGCGCCATAGGCGGCCTCGGCGCCCAGCACCTCGACGCTGACCTGCCGGAAATCAGCGAGGTTCCTGTCGCGGAAAATCCGGCGGCAGCGTGTCAGAATTGCCTCGGCAACCCTCTCGGCCTTGGCGGGGGCGTCGATAGCGGCAAGCGTAAGCGTAGTGATGGCGCGCCACCCGTCGGCATGGGTCGCCGAGACTTTGTAGCTGCCGGTGCGCCCCAGCCCCCTGCCGCCCTTGACCAGCACCCGGTCGGGGCCGACCTGCTCCAGGGTGACCCCGGACCAGTCGCAGATCACGTCCGGCAGAAGGTAGGCGCGTGGATCGCCGATCTCGTAGAGCATCTGCTCGCCGACCGATCCGGGCACCACCAGGCCGCCTGTGTCCGGCGTCTTGGTCATGACAAAGCTGCCGTCCTCGGAGACCTCGACGATGGGCATGCCCATGTCGTCCCAGCCGGGCACGTCCCTCCAGTCGGTGAAGTTGCCCCCCGTGCCCTGCGGGCCGCATTCGATCAGGTGGCCGGCCAGCGAGCCCTGGCTGAGCTTGTCCCAATCGTCATCCTTCCAGCCGAATTCATGCATCAAGGGGCCCAGCGCCACCGCGCTGTCGGCGCAGCGCCCCGTGATCACGATCTCGGCTCCCGCATCCAGCGCCACCGCGATGGGGCGAGCGCCCAGATAGGCGTTCATGCTCCAGACATCCCCGGGGAAGGCGGCGCCCGAGAACATTTCTGTCTCGCCGCGGGCGCGGATCTCGTCCGCGCGGTCCAGAAGGTCGTCGCCCAGCACGACGCCGATAGAGATGTTGACGCCCGCCGCCTCGGCCGCCCTGGCCAGCGCGTTGCGGCAGCCGCGCGGGTTCACCCCGCCGGCATTGGCCACCACCTTGATCCCCTTGGCCTTTATCTCGGCCAGCCATGGCGTCAGCGCTTTGATGAAATCCGGTGCGAAGCCCGCCTCCGGCGTCTTGGCGCGCGCCCGCGCCATCAGCGACATCGTCACCTCGGCCAGGTAATCGAACACCAGATAGTCGATCTCACCCTTGCTCACCAATTGCCCGACGGCTTCCGGCGTGTCGCCCCAGAAGCCGGACGCGCATCCTATGCGCAACTTCCGATCCGGCATTTCTTTCTCCTGAATTCGCTCAGCGCCCGGTCCATTCCGGCGCGCGCTTGCCAATGAAGGCAGCGAAGCCTTCGCGCGCATCCTCCGTTTGTGCCACGCGTGGCAGTAGCGTTTCGGCAAAACGCATCTGCTGTGGATACGTCATGTCCGTCATTGCGTGGCAAGCGTATTTCCCCAACCGGATCGCCGTTGGCGATTGCGCGGTGATCTGTGCGACCAGTTCCTCGACCTTGGCATCCAGGCCGCTCGACTCTGTCACGTAATTCACCAAATCGTAGCGCAGCGCCTCTTCTGCCGTCAGAGGCACACCGGTGATGAACATCTCCATCAGCCGTCGCCGGGGCAGCACCCGCATCATCGACGGCACAATGGTCATGGGAAACAGGCCCACCTTTACCTCCGGCGTTCCAATCCGGGCGTGATCGGCCATTACTGCGAGATCACAGGCGCAGATGATGCCCGCGCCCGCGCCCATCGCCACACCGTTGACTCGCGCAATCGTCGGCTTCTTGCAGGCGTCGATTTTCTCGAACAACTGACCGGCAAAGTGGCCCGGCTCGGAGGGGTCCATCACAAACGGGCCACCATCGGCACCCGCCTTGATGTCGCCACCAGCACAAAAGGCGCGTTCGCCCGCCCCCGTCAGCACGATTACGCGGCAGCCGGGATCGGCCTCCGCCTCTGTGATCGCAGCAATGATCCCCTCAGCGACGTCCCGGTTCAACGCATTTCGCTGGTCGGGACGGTTAATCGTGATGCGGATATCGCATCCGTCGCTCTGACAAAGCACAACCTGATCGGTCATTTTCCCTGCCCCCCATTCGCACCACCCAATCGCACTCAACGCTCGACCATGAACGCGGTGCCTTGAATTATTTTCTAACATATGTTTGATTTTGGTCAACAGGGGAAGCTGCCAAGCCGATTGGGAGGATTTGGAATGAGTGTTCAGGCAGGGCCGGAGTTGGCCGAGCTAGAGGCCATAAAGGCCAATTACTCGCTGACAGAAGAACAGCGTCAAATCGTCGACCATGTGGACCGCGTTTCGCGCGAGCTGCTTCATCCGCTGCAGGAAAGAATGGATGCGGAAGAATGGTGGCCCGAGGATCTATTCAAACAGATGGGCGAACTTGGGCTTCTGGGCGTCACCGCCCCAGAAGAATTGGGGGGATCAGGTCAGGACGAATTCACCCAAGCACTGGTATCTCAGGTGATTTCGAAATGGAACCCGGCCGTCGGGCTGTCGCACGGGGCGCATGACAACCTGTGCCTTAACAACATCCTGCGCAACGGGTCGGAAGAGCAGTTAAAGAAATACGTTCCCGGCCTGTGCTCGGGCGAACTGGTTGGAGCCCTTGGCCTCACCGAACCCGGCGCGGGTTCCGATGCGCTGGGTTCGATGGCGACGACAGCGCGGAAAGACGGCGGCGACTATGTCATCAACGGCTCGAAGATCTACATCACCAACGGCCCGATCGCCGACGTGATCCTGCTCTATGCCAAGACCGACAAGTCGAGGGGCGCCAAGGGAATTTCCGCGTTCGTCGTCGAGACGGATAATCCCGGCTTCAAGGTGGCGCAGAAGCTGGACAAGATGGGGTTCCGCGGCTCGCCCACCGGGGAATTGCTGTTCGAGGATTGCCGGGTGCCGGCCTCGGCCTTGGTCGGCGCCGAAAACAGCGGCGTATCGATCGTGATGAGCGGACTGGACCTGGAACGTGCCATGGTCGCCTCGGTCTGCGTCGGCATGGCGGAACGCGCCCTGGAGCTGGGCCTGGAATACGCCAAGCTCCGCGAACAGTTCGGCAAGCCAATCGCAAGCTTTCAGATGGTGCAGTCGAAACTGGCCGAGATTTATATCGAGCTAGAGACCGCCCGCGCCTTCGGCCACCGGGTACTGGCGGCCTGCGTCGGCCTGCCCAAGGGCGCCGGCGGCCGCGGCCAGATCCACAAGCTGACCGCGGCGGCCTGTCTTTACGCCGGCGAGGCTTTCAACAAGGCGGTGACCGAGGCCTGCCACATCCACGGCGGTTCCGGCTACATGCAGGACACCGAGATCAACCGGCTCTATCGCGCCAACAAGCTTCTGGAGATCGGCGCCGGCACCAGCGAGGTGCGCAAGATCATCATCGCCGAAGAGTTGCTGCGCGCCTGAGGGAGGACATGACCATGAACCAGACTTTGCGAAATGCCCCCGACCTGCCGTCGCATTTCCTGACCTATGAGCAGCAGGCGCTGGCCGATCAGGCCGGCAAATTCTTCTTTTCCGAGTTCCATCACCTTAACGCGGAGATGGACGACACCGACGACCTGCCGGCCTCGGTTTTCCCGAAACTGGGGGAGATGGGCTATCTCGGGCTGAACGTTCCGCCCGAGTTCGGCGGCGCCGGGCTGGATTTTACCTCGGCGTGTATCATCACCGAGCAATTGTCGCGCGCCTCGGCTGCCATCGGGCTGACTCATGTGGCCCACGACAACCTGTGCGTCAACAACATCTACCGCAACGCCAATGACGAATTGCGGAAAAAATATTTGCCGGGCCTCTGCGACGGCTCGCTGATCGGCGCCCTGGGCCTGACCGAACCCGGTGCCGGGTCGGACGCGCTCGGCTCGATGCGTACCACCGCGCGGAAGGACGGCGACGACTACATCCTGAACGGCGCCAAGATCTACATCACCAACGGGCCGGTCGCCGATCTCGTCCTGGTATATGCCAAGACCTCGCCCGAGAAGGGCGCCAAGGGCATTTCCGCCTTCATCGTGGAAACCGACACACCTGGCTTTAAGGTGGCGCAGAAACTCAACAAGATGGGCTTCCGCGGTTCGCCCACCGGCGAGCTGGTATTCGAGGATTGCCGAGTTCCGGCCAAGAACATAGTCGGCAAGCTTGATGGCGGTGTTGCGGTGACGATGTCGGGGCTGGATCTGGAACGCGCCATTGTCTGCTTTAATGCCACGGGCATTGCGCGCCGCGCGCTGGAAATCTCCATCGACTACGCCAGGACACGCCAGCAATTCGGCAAGCCCATCGCCAATTTCCAGATGGTGCAGGCGATGCTGGCCGACATGTATACCCAGATCGAGGCGGCGCGAAGCCTGTCGCTGAAGACGGCGGCCATGTGCGAGGGCCTGGAAGAGGGCGCTGGCGGGCGTGGCGAGATCCACAAGCTGACCGCGGCCGCGATCTACAAGGCTGCGGCGGCAACTTCTTTCGTGCTGGACAAGGCGGTGCAGATCCACGGCGGCTCGGGCTACATGCGCGACACCGAGGTGAACCGGCTGTTCCGCACGGGCCGGGTGCTGGAGGTCGGCGCGGGCACACAGGAGGTGCGCAAGCTGATCATCTCCGGTGAGCTTCTGAAGAACTGAGGCGCGCCATGACACAGCAGAAACAGAGATACGCATCCGATCTCATGGCCGGCCAGGTTGCCCTGGTGACAGGTTCGGGGTCCGGCATGGGGCGCGCCACAGCGCTTGAAATGGCCTCTTGCGGGGCCAGGCTGGCCTTGTTCGCGCGCCGCGAAGACCCCCTGCAGGAAACCGCAGAGATGATCCGCGCGGCAGGCGGCGAGGCATTCGTGGTGCCGGGCGACACCCGCAACGAAGACAGCATCGAAGCGGCGATGAAGCGCATCAAGGGCCATTACGGTCGGCTTGACGTGCTGGTGAACAACGCGGGCGGGCAATACATCGCCGCCGCGCGCGACATCACCAACAAGGGCTTTGAGGCGGTGATTCGCAACAATCTGATCGGATCGTGGCAGATGACCCGCGCCGCGGCGGATCATTTCATGTACGACAACGGCGGATCGATCGTTTTTGTCACGGCCATTTCGGCCCGAACTGCGCTGACCGGGTTCACGCACACTGTCGCCGCCCGTGCCGGCGTGACGGGCATGATGAAGACCCTGGCCGCCGAGTGGGGCGAATACGGCATCCGCCTGAACTGCGTCGCCCCGGGCACGATCAAGACCGAGGCGCTCGGACGCTATCCCATTTCGCCGGACCACTGGAAACAGCTGAACCGTTCGGTTCTGAACCGGATGGGCGCGGCCGAGGACATTTCCGGCACGATCATATTCCTTGCGTCCAGATTGGGGGAATTCATCACGGGCGAAGACATTTATGTGGATGGTGGCGAAACCCTGCATCTGGGACACGACGCACGTGACATGATCAACCCCGAGATGTTCGAAAAGCGCGAGCGCGGAGATGGAAAGAATGAGTGAGACCCCAGTCCTGCTGGACATCTCCAACCGGATCGCCACGGTCACGCTGAACGACCCCGCGCGCCGGAACCCGGTCACCGGAAATGACATGATCGGTGCGCTTCTGGAGACCTTCGCGAAGGTGCAGGCCGATCCCGAGGTCAGCGTCATGATCCTGACAGGCGCCGACCCGGCCTTTTGCGCGGGCGGCGACATCAAGGAGATGAACGACCCCGACAGCGTGTTCCGCAAGGAGCCGCTGGCGACCGCTCAAAGCTATGTCGATGGGGTACAGCGCCTGCCCCAGGCTCTTTACAACCTCGACATCCCGACCATCGCGGCCGTGAATGGCGCGGCCGTCGGCGCCGGATGCGATCTGACCATGATGTGCGATATGCGCATTGCCTCGCAGAACGCGAAGTTCGGCGAGGTCTTCATCAATCTCGGCATCATTCCCGGCGATGCGGGCAGTTGGTTCCTGTTGCGCCGACTTGGGCATCAGAAAGCGGCGGACCTGACCTTTTCGGGCCGGATGGTGGGCGCCGAAGAGGCGCTCGAGCTGGGCATGGTGCTAGAAGTCGTCGCCCATGATATGCTAATAGAACGTGCCCGCGAACGCGCCGCGGTCATCGCATCCAAGCCGCCTCGGGCCGTGCGCGTCGCCAAACGCCTGTTGCGCAACGCCGAACGCATGGATCTTCCCGATTTCCTGAATGCGGCCGCGGCATATCAGGCCTTGATGCACCAGACCGAAGACCATCACGAAGCCATCGCGGCCTTTCTGGAAAAACGAAAACCGAATTTCACCGGCCGCTGAAAGACAGATTGAATGTCCGAAATCACGCAAGAAAAGATGGACCAGATCGCGCAGATGTGGAACGCGCGCGGCAAGGGTCTGATCGCGCATATGGCGCTTGAGATCGAAGAGGTCGCGACCGGAGGCGTTCGGGTCCGGATGCCGTTCAATCCGGACTTTTGCGTCGATGAGGACCAAACCCTGCTTCATGGTGGTATCCTGACGGCTCTTCTGGACAGTGTCTTTGGACTGGCAAACTTTGTTGGAATCGAGGGCGTCAGCACCATGTCCACTCTTGACCTCAGAGTTGATTATCTGCGCCCGGCCCGTTCGCGCGCGGATGTCATCGTTCGCGCGCATTGTTTTCGCAAGACCCGCCACATTGCCTTCAATTCCGGCAGCATCTGGTTCGACGGCCATGAGGATGTTGAAATAGCCCGTGGAACCGCCTCGTTTGCTTTGACGCGTGGTGACACCAGCCTATTTGACGTGATGACCAAAGGACTAACCGCGTGATGGAACTGCAAACTGTCAATGCACACGTATCGCGAGTGCCATTCTTCCGTTTTCTCAATTTCGAGGTCCAGAGCCTGGACGATCTCCATGCCGAGGCGGAAATGACCTTTGATGACCGCCACATCGGGAACCCGATCATGGAGTACTACCATGGCGGCATAATCGCGAGTTTCATGGAAGCCACAGCCGCCATAGCGGTGCAACCCGATTTCGCGGACCTTCCGGCGAAGCCGATCAACCTGACCGTCGATTACCTCCGACCTGGTGCGAAGGGACCGCTTTTTGCCCGCGCCAATGTGACACGCAAGGGCAAGCGGATGGCGAGTATCAGCGTGGTTTCCTGGCAGGCGGAGCGAGAACAGGCGGTTGCGGAAGGGCTGTACCACTTCCTATTGGTCTGAACTCTTCGCGAGCGCCAAGCAAGCTGTCAGAGATCCCCTCTCTAAGCGGTTGTTCCGCTTCGCAGATTCCGTTAAAAAGCAGCCTTACCAGCATGTCGGAAAACTCGGACAGGGTGTGGTATCCTTCCTGTCCAGCTTTCCGTGGGTCGAACCATTCAACGGTCCAGTTCAAGGCTCCCAGCATGACCTGGCGCAGAGGAACGATCTGTATGTCCTTTCTCACAGCACCGCTTTGCTGCGCATCGGACAACAGCTTGTCCCAAACAGCCGCGTATTCGTGACGGATACCCCGGTGACTGCGACGAAGCTTCGTGGGCAACATTCCATAGCTGCGGACATTTGCCGACGTGAACTCGCTGGCCCTGAATAGGAAATCCATATGAGCCGAAATGGCCGCCGATATCCTGGCACAATGATCGTTGGGTTCCTCGAACTGCTCAATGACGCGACTGACACCGACAAGCAGGTCGCTCAGTCCGGTTTGCAACACCTCGTCTACTATCTTCTCTTTTGATTTGAAATGATAGTAGACGCTGCCCGCCTCCATATTTGCCTCAACAGCGATCTGGCGTAGCGTCGTAGCCTTGTACCCCCTATCTCTCAAAATGCGCGCGGCCGCGCGCAGGATTTCGCTACGCGTCCTGGCCGCTTTTCCGTGGGGCTCGACCGGCTCCGGGAGGGATATGACGTTTGGCTTGGGGAGGCTATTTCCCGGACGACGCTTGTCGCACATTCCGTCCAAGATCAATCTGCTCATGCGTTCCGAGAGAATACTGACCGGATAACGTTTCACTTCGTACCATTCAACGGTCCAGTTCATCGCACTCAAAATGAATTGGCGGATGGGAGGAACTGAAATGTCTTTGCGCAATAAACCCTTGTCGCGGGCGTTCTGCAGGAATCCACCCCACATCTTAGCATATGAACTGCGCAGTTCCCGGTGAGCGCATCGCGCTTCCTCCGACAACATCGGGTAGTTTCGGATATTCGCAGACGTGAAGTCGCTATCTGTCAAAAGGAAGGTCAGATGCGTGTCGACTAGTTTCGCGAAAGTTTCGCGGAAGGGTTCGTCATTTGCACCCGCACACCTAATTATCCTGGCCACCTCATTGTGTAGACGCCGGACACCGATGTCGAGCACCACATCCAGTATCTTGCCTTTTGAGTCGAAATGATAATAGATGCTCCCCGCTTCGATGTTCGCTTCACGTGCGATCTCCCGCATCGTCGTCGAATCAAATCCCTCATAGCGGAATAGACGCGCTGCCACGCGGAGGATTTCCTCGCGGGTCCTTTCCGCCTTGCTCTGATCATCGTCGGCAAGGCATGCTTGAGGCGGCTGCACATACATATGGATTAGATAACAACTGGACAAAGGACTGTCTATTGCGATAAATCTAACGATTGTTAGAATATTTTTGAACGCACCCTCTGGATAAGCAACGCTTGCACAGGTGCTCACAGACGTAGAAAGGCAGCCAAAATGCGTGGATTGAATGGCAAACGGGTCATTGTCACGGGAGGCGGAAGCGGTATCGGCCGAGCCGTTTGTCAGCGATTCGGCGAGGAAGGTTCTGACGTCGCAGTGTTCGACCTGAACGAAGAGGGCGCACTGGAGACCACCCGCCTGATCAGGGAGTCTGGCGGCAAGGCCGAGGCCTTCAAGGTAGACATCACCGATCGCGCTCAGGTTGACAAGTCCGTGGTCGAGTTCGAGGCCGGAGGTCCGATCGACGTTTTGGTGAACAACGCCGGATGGGACGTGATCAAGCCATTCATCGACACAGATGCCGACCTCTGGAAAAAAGTCATCGACATCAACCTCTACGGTCCGCTGAACATGCATCACGCGGTGCTTCCGGGCATGGTCAGGAATGGCGGCGGCCGCGTTGTCAACATCGCCTCCGACGCGGGTCGCGTCGGATCGTCGGGCGAGGCGGTTTATTCGGCCTGCAAAGGCGGCATCATCTCCTTTACCAAGACCGTGGCGCGGGAACTGGCGCGCAAAGGCGTTCAGCTGAACGCGGTTGCGCCTGGCCCGACCGATACGCCCCTCTTCGCGCAGGTCGCCCAAGGCGACGCTGGTGAAAAGATCGCGGAAGGCCTCAAGCGGGCCATTCCGATGAAGCGCCTGGCGCAGCCGAGCGACTACCCCGGAATAATCTGCTTCCTGGCTTCCGACGATGCAGGATTCATCACCGGCCAGGTGATTTCCGTTTCGGGCGGCTTGTCGATGCACGGTTGATCGAAAAATGAATACGTCCAATCAAATGCCATCGCGGTCGAGGCGTGTCTAAATATCCTCCCCAACTGGCCGCGCCTCAGGTGCGGCCTTTTTGTTTCATGCGAGGCAGAGAATGTTCCAACCGGACCCTGTTATTCAACGAGCAAGCACGCTCGCGGCCTTCATTGATGATTGTGGTGCGGGCAGTTACGAAGGTCTCGTCAAACGCGCCAACGCCGAACCGAAATGGTTCTGGGGTCGGATAATCGGCTATGCCGGTATCCGGTTCCATCGTCCCTATACGCAACTGCGGGATATATCCGCAGGGCCAGATTCGATCCGATGGGCTGTCGGGGGTACCCTGAATCTGACAGAGAGCTGTCTCGATGCCCGCATCGCGGGGGGGCTGGGTGACAAAACCGCGATCGACTGGGTTGGCGAGGACGGAAGTCGCCGCCGCTGGACCTATGCCGAGCTTGCCGCCGAGGCCGCCCGCGTTGCGTCGGCCCTTGCCGCTCGCGGGGTGGAACCCGGACAGGCGGTAGGTATCTACATGCCGATGATCCCTGAAATCGAGGCGGCGCTTCTGGGCATCGCACGGTTGGGCGCCGTGGCGGTGCCGCTGTTCTCCGGTTTTGCCGCGCACGCCATCGCCACCCGTCTGAACGATGCCCGTGCAGTTGCGGTGCTGACGGCAGATGCGACGCCCCGGCGGGGAAAACCCGTCTGGATGGAGGCCACGCTGGCCGAAGCCCTGAAGGAGGTGCCATTTGTCCATACCGTGCTCAGCCTGCGGCGGTTCGGCGGCATAGTGGCCGATCCAGTCCGCGATCTCGACTGGCGGGAGACCGTCGGCAAAGCTGACGCGAGGCGTCCCGCCCATCCGGTAGACGCCGATGCGCCCCTGCTTATCGCCTACACCTCGGGTACGACTGGCAAGCCCAAGGGCGTGGTTCATACCCATCTCGGCGTCCAGGCCAAGGCCACGGCCGACTTCTTGCTGTGCCTCGACATGAAACGCGACGATCGTCATTTGTGGATGACTGACATGGGCTGGGTGATGGGGCCACTCACGCTTCTGTCGGTGCTGCTTTCGGGCGCCACGCTGGCGCTCGCCGAGGGTGCGCCCTCGATGCCGGACGACCCCTTCCGGCTGCTGCGCCTGGCCTCGGAGATGGGCATCACCCACCTTGGCGTCGCCCCCACGCTGGTGCGGCAGTTCATGACCCAGGATCCCGGGCCACTTTCCGGCTACGACCTTTCGCCGTTACGCATCGTCGCCTCGACCGGCGAACCTTGGACCGATGACTCCTGGCTGTGGCATCTCGACCATATCTGCCGCCGCCGCGCGGTACCGCTCAACATTTCAGGCGGGACCGAGTTGTTCGGCGCGATCCTGACTTCAACCGTATTGCACGAGGTCAAACCCGGTGGATTCTCGGCTCAAGCACTGGGGGTCGGCGCAAAAGTGCTGCGCGTGGACGGAAGCGAAGCCGCACCGGGCGAGGTTGGCGAACTGGTCGTGACCCAACCGCCGATGGGGCTGACACCGACCATCTGGGGAGACCGGGAACGCTATCTCGAAACCTACTGGTCTACCTTCCCCGATATCTGGCGGCACGGCGACTGGGTGCGCCGCGATCTGGACGGCACATGGTATATCCTCGGCCGCTCGGACGATACGTTGAACATTGCCGGCAAGCGCATCGGCCCGCCCGAGATCGAGGCGGCGCTGACCGAGACGGGAAAGGTGGTGGACGCGGCGGCCATCGCTGCCCCGGACGATCTGAAAGGCGTGGCGGTGGTCTGCGTCTGCGTGGCGTCGCCCGGTGTGTTGCCCGACGCGGCCCTAGTGGAGCGGCTCAAGGACCGCGTGGGAGAGATCGTTTCGAAGCCCTTCCGCCCGCGCGAGATCCATTTCGTCGAGGCGCTTCCCAAGACCCGCAGCATGAAGACGATGCGCCGGCTCGTGCGCGCCGCTTTTCTGGGCGAGGATCCGGGCGACCTGTCCTCTGTCAGCAACCCCGAGACGATGGAAGCCATCGCCGCCCTGCGAAAGGACAAATCATGATTACCGTCTTCGGAGCAACCGGCACCACCGGCGCCCCCCTTGTCGATACGCTATTGGCCAAGGGCGCGAAAGTGCGCGCAGTCACCAGCGATCCGGCCAAGGTCGAAACCCTCGCGGCCAAGGGTTGCGAGGCTGTCGTTGCCGATTTCACCGATCCCGCTGCGCTGAATCGGGCCTGTTTAGCGGCTGAACGGATCTATTTGGTGACACCCGCGCACGGGCACATGCGCCGCTGGAAGGCCGATGCGATCGAAGCGGCGAAGGTGGCAGGGGTGCGCCACGTCGTTCTGGCCACCGGACTTGGCGCCTCGCCCAAAGCCAGGCTGACCTTTGGCATGTGGCATTCGGAAATCCAGGAACTGCTAAAGAAAAGCGGCTTGGACTGGACCTTCGTTCAGCCGACCTATTTCATGCAGAACCTGTTGTGGCAGGCCGGCAGCATCGCAAGGGACGGGGTGTATTGCGACGATCTGGGGGGGCCTGTGGCCTGGATCGACGCCCGCGACATTGCTGACGTCGCGGCCGAGGCGCTGACCGGCGCGGGGCATGAAGGCAAGTCCTATGGCCTGACAGGTCCCGAGGCCCTGTCTGGAGAAGAGATTGCGGCGATTCTGTCGGAAGCGACGGGTCGGCAGGTCGCTTGCGCGCCGCTGTCGGCCGCGGACGCAAAGGCGGCGATGATCGCCGGTGGGATGCAGGACGAGGTTGCGGCGGCCATGGTGGAACTGGCTTCGATCGCACCCAAGGGTTACCTCGCCGGCATCGAGAACACGGTGAGCGACGTGCTTGGACACCCGGCGCGCCGTTTTGCCGATTTCGTGGCCGAGAACAGGCATGCCTTTACCGGATGAGGCGGCGCCCGCGCCGCCGCCCGGGGGCCCCACCCCGGTCGACCACATGTTCGTCTTCCGCGATTGGGGTCATCTCACGGGACATGGCAGCGGCCGTTTTGCCACGGATCTCTTCACGCTTTCCTTCGCTTTCGACCCGCTTCGGGGGAAGAATGCCCTCCCCCGCCCGGCCCTCACGCCACCCGCCCCGCGTTCAGCCCGCGGATCGCGCCCTTCCGGGGAGTGTTGGCAGGGCTGCGACTCGCTTCCGCGCCCGAACGGCTTCCGCCCGAGGCATCTCTCGTCGAACTGGCCGGTTTCCTGCACGACTTTACCACCGGCAACGAGGCTCTTGTTCCGCTTGTAGCCGCGCTTGACCGGCTTGCCTGCGATCGGCACGGCGCCTACAAGCGCTCGCAGCGAGAGGCGCAGCATCCGGATGGCAACGGGCATGTCGCGCCGCCGGCTAGCCGCAACCCGTCGATTCCGGCATCTACTGGGTGGGCTTGCCAACCACGCACAGCCCCTGGGTGAATTGGCGCTCGACACCGGCTATTACGACCAGTCGCACATGTCGACCGCCTGCCGCGCCTTCGCCGGGAAACCCCCCGGCGCGATTCGCCTTCAGGCAGCAGCACCATCCGGTGGCCGTTTTTTCCAAGATAACAGGTTGAATAGCCGGTTAAGACTGATCATCGATCGCTGAAAAAGGGAGTGCAAGACAGTCTATGCCGGAATTCGAACCGAAGAATCCTGACTATGACGCGCGCGTGCGCGACAGTTTCGAGCGCCAGAAGGTGATGCATACGCTGGGGATCGGTATTGCCGGACTCTCGCCCGGTCGTATCGTGCTGGAGATGGTGCATAATGATGCCTTGACTCAACAGCACGGTTTTCTGCACGCCGGGATCGTGTCGACCGCGCTCGACAGTGCCTGCGGCTATGCGGCCTTCTCTCTGATGCCCGCCGAGGCTGCGGTGCTGACCGTGGAATTCAAGATCAACCTGCTCAACCCGGCGGACGGCGAGCGGTTTCGATTCGTCGCGGATGTGGTCAAACCGGGGCGCACCCTGACGATCTGCGAGGCGCGCGCCTTTGCGGTGAAGGGCGGGGACGAAAGGCTCGTCGCCGCGATGACCGGAACGCTGATGGCCCTTGTCGGGCGGACGGGCGTGGCCGGATAAGGCTGCAAGCCGCTTGGTCGGTTGACGGCCGGCCGCTCGGGTGCTCGGAGCTTCAACTCCGGTCCTCCCGCCGGCGGCCTCTCAATTCGTCAACCGGCTTTCCAGGATGTGCCGCTGAATCTTGCCGCTGGTCGATCTGGGAAAGTCCTCGAATGCGATGAACTGGAACTCGCGCGGGCGCTTGTAGCCCGCCAGCTTCTCGCGGCATAACTGAATCAACTCCTCGGCGCCCGGCCCGTCGTTGCCGCATGCGACAAAGGCAACGGGGCTTTCACCCCATTTCGCATCGAACGCCCGCACAACCGCTGCATCGACCACACCCGGATGCGCAAGCAGTACACGCTCGATTTCAGCTGGATAGACGTTCTCGCCGCCGGTCTTGATCAGGTATTTCACCCGGTCCACGAAATCGATTGTACCATCGCGGTTGCGGCGGAACAGATCGCCCATATGAAAGAACCCGTTGCGAAAGTCGCGGACGTTGGTGTCGTCGGCATTCCAGTATCCCGAAAACAGGGTCGGTCCACGCAACGCCATTTCGCCGGGCGATCCGATCGGGACGTCGCGATCCTCGGGATCCACCAGCCGAACCTCACAAAAGGCGCTGATCCGTTTGGACAATGTCTCGGGCGCGACACCGGGGGCGATCAGATCGGCGGTGCCCGGCGGCAGACCGGTTTCCGTGGCTCCGAAGGAATTCAGATAGGGCGCACCAAGAAGACTCGTCAGTTCCGCGATCTGGTGCGGCGGCACCAGATCGGCCATCGCGCCGCAGACCTTGATCCCTTTCAACGGCAGTGGATTGGCGCGCCGTTCGGCGATGAAGGCTTCAAGCGCCCCGGGCATCATCACGAACCAGCCAATCCTGTGGCGCGACAGCGCCTCATTCATGACCGAGGGCTGCAGTCCATCCACCATCACCACGGTCCCGCCACGCAGAAGCGTCGCCAGCGCATGATCGGTCGATGCCATGTGAAACATTGGCGCCCATGCGATGAAACCGTCATCGGGATCCAGCGCAAGCTGCGCCGCAAAGGCCATGGCGCGCGCGATATGGGCACGGTGGCTGATAAGAGCGCCTTTTGGCAACCCGGTCGTTCCCGAGGTGTAGAGTATCGTGAGGCCAGCCTCGGGATCATCCACCAGCGTGCCGGTGCGCGGGTCGGGGTTCGCCGAGGCCAGCGACTGCTCCCATTCGGGTCCGATCTCCAGGCCGGGCAGATCCGACGCTACGCGGAAGGCATCACGCAACTCGGGTTCGACCACGGCCAGCACCGGTTCGACCAATTCGATGCAATGCTTCAATTCGGGCGCGGCCAGCCGCCAGTTCAGGCAGGCGACAATGGCGCCGATTCCCGCCGCCGCAAGTTCCAGCTCAAGATACTCGACGCGGTTATGCGACAGGATGGCGATCCTGTCGCCGGGCGCCACCCCTCGCGACAGAAGCACCGACGCCAAGCGATCCACACGGTCGAGCAGTTCGCCATAGCTGCGGCGGGTCTCGCCATCCTCGACCGCAAGCGCGCCGTCCCTCCCCACTGCGCAGCAGGTGCGGAAGACCGAGTACAGATCAGCGCGGCCCGCGCGCAGTACCTCAGGCAGCATCGCATCCTCCATTGTTACGGTGCCATCTCAGAAACTTTGAGCCAAGCGCACCCCTTCATCAATGGCGCGCAATGCATCGAGTTCGGCGGCTTCCTTGGCCCCGCCGATCATTGTGACCGCAACGCCGCGCGATGCAAGCTCGTCGGCCAAGCTCCGCTCGGGTTCCTGGCCAGTGCACAATATGATGGTATCGGCGGCAATGACCCTTGGCTTGCCGTCCAAAAGGATATGCAGCCCGTCGTCGTCGATGCTGTCATAGACCACGCCGCACAAGGCCTCCACTCCATGCTTGCGCAGGGCGTTGCGCAGGATCCATCCCGTCGAGACGCCGAGCCCTGCACCGGGCTTCGAAGTCTTTCTCTGGAGCATGACAACTCTACGCCGCGAGGGTTTTGGCGCCAATGGATCGCTTACCAAGGAGCCCGGTGCGGCGAATTCCGGATCGACGCCCCATGTCGAGCAGAATGTTCCGGTATTGTGGACCTCGGCTGGCTCGGTCACGAGGAACTCGGCCACGTCGTGCCCGATCCCGCCCGCGCCCATCACCGCAACAGTCTCGCCTGCGACGCGCGCGCCAGAGAGAATCTCGGCGTAGGTTGCGACACTGGGATGGTCTATGCCCGGCAGATCGGGAATGCGCGGGACCACCCCGGTCGCGATCACCACATGATCGAAACCCTCCAAATCATCGGCTTGCGCCCGCTGTCCCAGCCGCAGCTTTGCTCCGTGCTTTCTCATCTGACCAGCATAATAACGAAGGGTTTCGTTGAACTCGTCCTTACCCGGCGCCGCGCGCGCCAGGTTCAGTTGACCGCCAAGTTCGTCCGTAGCTTCGAAAAGCGTGACGTCATGGCTAAGCCGCGCCGCTTCGGCCGCCGCCGCCATTCCCGCGGCCCCGCCGCCGACAACCGCCACCTTCCTCGGCAATTCCGCAGGCGTGTCCCGGTATTCCGTTTCGCGCCCGGCTCGTGGATTGACGAGGCACCCGACCGGTCGGTCGGAGAATATGAAATCGAGACAGGCTTGGTTGCATGCAATGCAGGTATTGATTTCCTCGGCGCGGCCTTCGCGCACCTTCTTCACGAAATGCGGATCCGCAAGGAACGGCCGAGCCATCGAGACCATATCAGCCTCACCGGAAACAATAATATCCTCCGCGATATCGGGAGTGTTGATGCGGTTCGAGGCCACTACCGGAATTGAAACCGCGGCCTTCACGTTGGCTGCGGCCTTTCGCCAGGCCCCCCGTGGCACGGGATAGGCTATGGTCGGTACACGCGCTTCGTGCCAGCCGATACCGGTGTTCAGAATGTCGGCTCCTGCCTTCTCGATCTTCTGTGCCAGCGCCGCGATCTCCTCGGTCGGTGCCCCCTCTTCGATCAGGTCCGCGGCAGAGATCCGGTAGATGATAAGGAAATCCCGCCCGCAGGCCGCGCGAACGGCGCGCACGATCTCGACCGGAAAGCGATGCCGGTTCTCGACGCTTCCGCCCCAGTCATCCTCGCGCTTGTTCGTGTGCGTGACGGTGAACTCGTTGATGAGATAACCCTCGGAGCCCATGATCTCGACACCGTCGAATCCGGCAGCTTGCGCATTGGCAGCGGCTTCGGCGAAATCCAAGATTGTACGGCGAATATCTGCATCACTCATCTCGCGCGGCGTGTACCGATTGATCGGCGCGCGAATCGGCGACGGAGCAACGCAATCTTCAATCTTTGCATATCGGCCGGCATGAAGAAGCTGCGCACAGATCAGGCTACCTTCGGCCTGGACTGCTTCGCAGATGGGACGCAGTTTCAGCGCCTCGTCCCGATCATCGATACGCGGACCGTCGGGATCAAATATTCCATCGGCATTGGGCGAAAAACCACCCGTGACCAAAATCGCCGCCTCGCCACGGGCCCGCTCCGCATAAAAGGCAATCTGCCTGGCGATACCATCAGGTTCGGTTTCAAGGCGCGTATGCATCGAGCCCATTATCACGCGATTGCGCAACGTCCTGCCGCCCGCGCTGATTGGTGAAAGCAGCGCCCCGTAACCCGTTTCATCCAAAGACTTCATCATGCTCCCCTCCTTTGAAAACACCTCTTGCGCTGCATTCTAACGTTTGTTAGATTTTTTTAAAGAGGAATTTACCGCAATGGGAGGGCGGAGGAAATGCAGTTTCAGCCTACAGAGGACCAACAAGCGTTCCGCGAGACGGCGAAACGCTTTGCCACCGAAAAGCTGGCCCCCAGCTATCAGGAGCGGGCCGCCAAGCACGAATTCGACCGTGACCTGATCAGGGAAATGGGGGCGCTCGGCCTGATCGGCCCCGACCTACCCGAGGAATTCGGCGGTTTGGGCGAAAGCTCTGTCACGTCGGGGCTGATCGTCGAAGAGATCGCCTATGCCGATTTCAACGCAAGTTACGTGCAGCTTCTGGGATCGCTCATGGGCGGCATGGTCGCCAAGCACGCCTCGCGCGACATCGCGTCGGAATGGGTGCCCAAGGTGGTTGCGGGTGATGCCGTCATTGGTCTGGGCCTGACCGAGCCGCGCGGCGGTTCGGATGCGGCGAACCTGATTCTGAAGGCCGAAAAATCCGGAAACGGCTGGCGGCTGAACGGTGAAAAGACCTCCATGAGTTTTGCCAGCCAGGCCGATGCGGCGGTAGTCTTTGCCCGTACCGGCGATCCCAACGGCGGTTCGCGCGGGGTCAGCGCCTTCTTCGTCGACCTGAACCAGCCCGGTATCAAGCGCACGCATTTCGACGATATCGGCACCAAGCCCGTCGGGCGTGGATCGGTGTTCTTCGACGATGTCTTCGTGCCGGCCGAAAACATGATGGCCGAGCAGGACCGCGCCTTTGGCACGATCATGGCGGGGTTCGACTATTCCCGCGCCTTGATCGGGCTGGAATGTCTGGGTGCCGCGCAGGCGTCGGTGGATGAAACCTGGGCCTATGTGCAGGAACGCGAAGCCTTCGGGGCACCCATCGTGCAATATCAGGGCGTCAGCTTTCCGCTGGCCGAGGCGGAAACACATCTGACCATGATGCGCCAGCTTTGCTACTACACGCTGGACCTGCGGGACCGCGGCCTGCCCCACACCTCCGAGGCGGCCATGTGCAAATGGTATCTGCCCAAAACCGCCTGCGAAATCCTGCACCAGTGCCTGATCCTGCACGGACATTACGGGTACACCACCGACCTGCCCCACCACCAGCGCTACAACGATGTGCTTGGTCTGCAGATCGGCGACGGCACCGCACAGATCCAGAAGCTAGTGATCGCCCGCGAAAAGGTCGGGCGGATGGCGCTGCAGTATGACAAGAAGGCGAAGGGAGCCGCGAAATGAGTGACCCCATCGTCGTCACTTCCGAGGGCAACACCGGCATCATCGAACTGGCCCGCCCCGAGAAATTCAATTGCCTGTCACTTGAGGTGCATGAGCGCATATCTGCCGCGCGTGCGGAATTTGAGGCGAACCCGGCTATTCGGGCGATCCTCATCCGGGCGCAAGGCAAGCACTTTTGCACCGGTGCCGATCTGGTGGAAGTGAAAGGTAAACTGAACGATCCCGCCGCGCTGGATCATTTCATCGCCTTCGGCATGAACAACCTGCGCGCGCTCGAAACCTCCTCCCTCCCAGTCGTCGTGGCGGTGCAGGGGTTGTGTCTGGCCGGCGGGATCGAACTGATGCTGTCCTGTGACGTGTGTTTCGCCGCCGAGACCGCCCAATTCGGCGATCAGCACGCGCAGTTCGGCCTGATCCCCGGCTGGGGCGGGTCACAGCGGCTGACGCGTCTGATGGGCCTGCGCCGTGCGCTGGATCTGATGTTCTCGGCCCGCTGGCTCAAGGCGGACGAGGCCAAGGATGTCGGCCTGGTCAACTACATCGTGCCGGATGCGGATCTGCATCAGGCCGCGCTGGAATACTGCCAGAAGATCGCCACCCGCTCGCGTCCAGGTATCGCCGATATGAAGCGGCTGGCACGCGAAGGCGCGGATCTCGGCATCGACCAGCAAATGCGGCTGGAGCGTGACGCCGCCGTGCGCGCGTTGCCCAGCGTTGACGTTGCCGAGGGGCTCGACGCGTTCGAGAACCGGCGCGCGCCCGAATTCAAGGCCTAAGGAAGAGACTATGGACTTCACTTTAAACGACGAACAGCGCCAGATTTACGAATACGGCGGCCAGTTGGCGCAGAAATACGACAATGCCTATTGGCTGGACCACGCGCGCAGGCACGAGTTCCCGCAGGAGATGTTCAAGCAGATTGCCGATGACGGCTTCCTGGGTATCATGGTGCCCGAGAAATACGGCGGCGCGGGCCTTGGCATGACCGAAATGGCCTTGTTCATGGAGGGCACCGCGAACCACGGCATTCCGCTTCTGATGATGGTGGTCGGGCCGACCATGTCGCTGGCCCATATCGCAAGCCACGGGAGCGAATTCCACAAGAAAGAGCTGCTGCCGGCGGCCTGCCGCGGCGATATCCAGTTCTGTTTCGCGATCACCGAACCGGGGGCCGGGTCGAACACGATGAAGGCCACCACGCTGGCCAAGCGCCGGGGCAACCGCTTCAGCCTGTCGGGTGAGAAGACCTTTATCACCGGGGCCGAAGTGGCCGACTACTGCCTCGTGGTGGCGCGGACCAAGCCGCATACCGAGGTCAGTCGCAAGACCGACGGCTTTACCCTGTTCGCCGTGGATCTGAAGAAAAAAGGTGTCGAAAAGCAGCGGGTGAAAATCTCGATTCCTCTGCCGGAGGAACAGTGGACGCTGTTCTTCGACGATGTGGACCTGGGCCCGGAGGATGTGGTCGGCGAGGTCGACGAGGGCTTCTCGATCCTGTTCGACAGCCTCAACCCCGAACGCATCATCCTGGCCGCCCTGTGCTGCGGCATCGGTCGCTTCGCCCTGAACAAGGGGGTGAACTACGCGTCCGAGCGCAATGTCTTCGGTCAACCAATCGGCGCGCACCAAGGGGTGCAGCACCCGATGGCCAAGGCGCATACAGCGGTCGAGATGGCCAGCCTGATGACCCGCCGCGCGGCATGGGAGTTCGATAACAAGCTGCCCGCAGGGGCCTCGTCAAACATGGCGAAATACGCCGCCGCCGAGGCCGGGATCGAAGCGGTGGATGCCGCGCTTCAGGCGCATGGCGGATCGGGTTTCACCGAAGACACGGGGCTCTACGAGATGTACCCGCTGGTGCGTCTGCTGCGCACGGCGCCGGTGAACCGCGAACTGTGTCTCAGCTTCATCGGTGAGAAGGTCATGGGCATGCCGCGGTCTTATTGATCGCGCTGCCCGTCACGGAGGACGATATGCAATTTGGAATGCGCTTCAGGCGGCAAGATGCAGCCAACAAGTTGAATGATCGTTTCTGGCACGAGATCGAGGGCAAGCCCCTGGACGAGGTCCACCGCCTTCAGGAAGAGCGGCTGCGCGAGCAGATGGCCTATCTCAAGGCGAACTCGACCTTCTATCAGGAAAAGTTCACCGCGGCCGGTGTGGAATTCGACGATATCCGCACCATCGAGGACCTGCGGAAGCTGCCCTATACCTACAAGACCGAGATCCGCGAGAGCCTGTCCGCCGAGCCGCCGTTCGGCAAACACCGCGCCGCGCCAATGTCCGAGATCGTCCAGATGCAGGCCTCGTCGGGCACGACGGGCAGCCCCTCTTATGTGGCCCTGACCGAAGCCGACGCCGAGATGTGGCACGAGATGACAGCGCGCTGTTTTTTTGCCAACGGCGTGCGTCCGGGCGACATGGTGCTGCATGCGTTTTCGCTGGCCAAGGGCTTTGTCGGCGGCATCCCCGTGATGCAGGGGTTGCAGTACATGGGTGCGATCGATGTGCCGGTGGGGGCGGATGGCGGTGCGGACCGCCTGATGCGCGCCTGCGCCGACACCCGCCCGCGCGGCATCGTCGGCGCGCCGAACTTCGTTCTGCACCTGGCGGAAAAGGCGCCCGAAGTGCTGGGTTGCAAGGCCAGCGAACTGGGGGTCGAACATGTGATCGTCGGCGGAGAGCCCGGCGGCGGAATTCCCGCAATCCGCGCCAAGATCGAGGCCGCCTGGGGCGCGAAATGCACGGAAATGCTGGGCGGCACCGATCTGGGCGTGACCTACTGGGCCGAATGCGAGGAGCAGTCGGGCATGCATATGGTCAACATGGACTATATCATCACCGAATTGCTCGACCCTGACAGCGGCGAGATCATCCCTTGGGAAAAGGGGGCCGAAGGCGAGATGATCTACACCGCGATCGGCCGCCAGGCCAGCCCGCTGGTACGGTTCCGGTCTGGCGATTATATCGAAGTCATCGACACCGAATGCTCCTGTGGTCGCACCGGTGCCAAGATCCGTTGCACCGGCCGAACTGACGACATGCTGATCGTGCGCGGGGCCAATGTATTTCCGTCGGCCATCAACAGCGTCATCACCGAGATGGTGCCGGAGACCAATGGCGTCATGCGTATCGTGGCCGATTTCGAGGGCCACACAACGCAGGGCGCGCTGACGGTGATTGTCGAACGCGGCCCCGGCCGCGATCCGGCCGACGACGCCGCCCTTAAAAAGAAGATCGAGCAGCGGCTGCGCGACTCTTTGGTCTTCAAGGCCGATGTTCACCTGGTTGCTGCCGACACTTTCGAAAAACCCGGCGCCGCCAAGGTCGCCTTTGTTCTCAGGAAATACCCCGATCTGCCATGACACGAATGAAATCCCTGCTCAACACCGGGTCTGACGACTTTCGGGAAAACGACGCGCGGTATCGCGAAAAGGTCGACGAGCTACACGCCCTCCGACTGACCCAACGCATCGGCGGCCCCGAAAAGGCGCGCGAACGACATGTAAAAAAGGGCAAGATCCTGCCGCGCGAACGGATCGAGCGCCTGATCGACCCCGGCACGCCCTTCCTCGAGATCGGCGAGCTGGCCGGACTGAACAAATACGATGGCGTGCCTCCCGGGGCGGGGATCATCACCGGCATCGGGGTAATCGAGGGCCGTCAGTGCATGATCATCGCCAACGACGCCACGGTGAAGGGCGGCACCTATTTCGGCATGACCTCCCGCAAGCATGTGCGCGCCCAGAAGATTGCGTGGAAGAACCGCCTTCCGGTCATCACGCTGGTCGATTCTGGCGGCGCCTTCCTTCCCGATCAGGAAAACATATTTCCCGACGAGGGCCAGTTCGGCTCAATCTTCCATCAGCAGATCGGCATGTCGGGCGACGGTGTGCCGCAGATTGCCGTGGTCATGGGCCCCTGTACGGCGGGCGGCGCCTATATCCCCGCGCTCTGCGACGAGGTGGTGATCGTGCGCGGCCAGGGCTTCATGTATCTGGGCGGGCCGGAGTTGACCTTTGCCGCAACCGGCGAGAAGGTGGATGCCGAGGAACTGGGCGGTGCCAAGATGCACTCGTCAGTGTCGGGCGTGACCGACCACCTGGCCGAGGATGACGCCCACGCGCTGGCCATCACGCGCGAGATCGTCAGCCATCTGGGCGAAAAGCCCCTGCCCCGCAAGACGCCCGAGACGCCGCGCCCGCCGGCCTATCCGGTCGAGGAAATCTACGGCATTGTCAGCCGTGACCCTAAAGTGCCGACCGACGACCGCGAGATCGTCGCGCGGCTTGTCGATGATAGCGATTTCCACGAGTTCAAGCCGCTTTATGGCGATACGATCATGACCGGCTGGGGCCGTATCCACGGCCACGAGGTGGGCATTCTGGCCAATACCGGCGTGCTCTTTGTCGAGGCCGCACTGAAGGCAACGCATTTCATCAATCTTTGCGTGCAGCGCGATATTCCGCTGCTGTTCCTGGCCGATGTGAACGGCTTCATGGTGGGCCGCGAGGTCGAACAGATGGGCATCGCCAAGGCCGGCGCCAAGATGATCACGGCCATGTCTTCGGCCCGGGTGCCGAAATTCACCATTATCACCGGCGGCTCCTATGGGGCGGGATACCTGGCCATGCTGGGCCGTCCGTTCCAGCCGGACGCGATGTTCGCCTGGCCCACGGGGCGCTCCGCAATCATGGGGCCGGAACAGGCCGCAAGCGTGCTGGCCCAGGTCCGCGCCCAGATCAACGAGCGCGAAGGCAAAAGCTGGACCCCCGAGGAGGAGGAAGCCTTCAAGGCGCCGATCCGTAAGGAATACGAGGATTTTCAGGGGGCCTATAATTTCGCCTCCAACCTCTGGATCGATAGCGTGATCGAACCTTGCGAGACCCGCGACGTCATGGCGCTGATGCTGGACGTGACCTCGCGCCGGCCACAGGCAGAAACCCATTTCGGCGTGTTCAGGATGTGAGGGGCGAGCCATGAAGATCAAGACGCTTCTCCTCGCCAACCGTGGCGAAATCGCCTGCCGGATCGCGCGCACCGCGCGGGCCAGCGGTATCACCCCTATCGGCGTGCATTCGCAGGCCGACGCCAATGCCCTCCATGTGCGGGAGATCGGGCAATCTGTCTGCATCGGCGGCGGCCCGGCGTCGGAAAGCTATCTGAAGATCGACGCAGTGATCGCGGCGGCCAAGTCCGTCAGCGCGGATGCGATCCATCCCGGTTATGGCTTTCTGGCCGAAAATCCCGATTTTGCTCGTGCGGTCGAAGCCGCCGGCATGATCTTCATGGGGCCGACGCCGAAAACGCTTGAACGTTTCGGCGACAAAGCCAGCGCCAAGGAGGCCGCCGTGGCCGCCAGCGTCCCGGTGATTTCGGGCGCGCAGGGTGCGCGATCCGATCCCCGGCAGATTGCGGATGAAGTGCGCCAGATGGGCCTGCCCGTCCTTCTCAAGGCGGTCGGCGGCGGAGGCGGGCGCGGTCAGCGTCTTGTCACCGACGAAACCACGCTGGTCGAGGACATCGAAGGCGCGCTGCGCGAGGCCAAATCCACCTTTGGCTCCGAAGGGTTGCTGTTGGAGCGTTTCCTGCCCGAGGCGCGCCATGTCGAAGTGCAGATCGCAGGCGACGGCAAGGGCCATGTGGTGCATCTGTTCGAACGCGATTGCACACTTCAGCGCCGTCACCAGAAGGTCATCGAGGAAGCCCCGGCCTGGGGACTGCCGCGCACGCTTCTGGACGACATCGCGCGCGACGCGGTGCGCCTGGGCGAAACGCTGGATTATCGCGGACTGGGCACGGTCGAGTTTCTGGTCGCGGGGGACGAATATTTCTTCCTTGAGGTGAACCCGCGCATTCAGGTGGAACATCCCGTCACCGAAGCGATCACCGGGCTGGACCTTGTCGCGCTTCACCTGCGCATTGCCGAAGGCGCGGGCCTTGGACTGGTACAGGACGATCTGACGATCAACGGACACGCGGTCGAAGCGCGGCTTTACGCCGAAGACCCGGGTATGCAGTTCGCCCCGTCGACGGGTACGCTTTCTACGCTCAGCCTGCCGTCGGACCTGCGCATCGACAGCGGCGTCGAGGAAGGCGATGCCGTCACGCCCTATTACGACCCGATGATCGCCAAGCTGATCGTGCACGCGCCCGACCGGGAAACCGCATTGGCACGTCTGGCCACCGCGCTTGACCATGTCGCCGTCGAAGGTGTCGAGACCAATCGCGCCTTTCTGACGGCGCTGGCGCGAAACCATGAATTCGAACGGATGCAGGTGCATACCCGCTGGATCGACGGCTGGCTGGATGAGCTGACACAGGCAACCGCCCTGACCCGCCCCGATCTGTGGAAAGCGGTCGCCGCCATTCTGTTCGTGGCCGCCTCGCGCGGCGATACGGATGCCAATCCCTGGACCAACCGTGATGCCTTTACCGGCTGGCGGCTTGGCCTGGGCGGCGATGCGATGGAAGCAGGGCAAAGCGTGACGCTCACCGATTCTGACGAGGCATCCGAAGAACTGCGCATCGGCCCTGTCAAACCGGGCGCCGAATACACGGTCCGTCTGGGAAACGGCGAGGCGCTGACACTGTCGGCACGTGAACTGATGCCGGGCCGTTGGCGTGTCGGCGAAGGCGACACCGTCCACCTGATCGCCGCGCGCCTGCACGCCGGCGTGATCGAACTGGACACACCCGAAGGCTGCCTGGTCTTCCGCCCCGCCGCGCCCCTTGCCTTTGCCGGCGGCGATGCCGCGGCGGATCGCGCCGTGACCTCTCCGCTGACCGGCATGATTGTCGAAATCAAGGTTTCCGACGGCCAGGCTGTCACCGAAGGCGATGTGGTTGCGGTCATGGAATCCATGAAACTCGAAATCTCGATCCGGGCGGCCGCGGCCGGAATAGCCAGCAATATATCCGTCTCGAATGGGGACATGGTCGATCGCGGCCAGGTCATCGCCGAGATTCTGCCATCCGAGGAGTGATGAAATGAGCGACTTTCCCAAATTCGTCGAGTTTCGCGAAGAAGGCCCGCGCGAGGGCTTCCAGATCGAAAAAAAAATCTATCCGGTCGAAGAGCGGATCGAACTGATCGACAGGCTCAGCGAAACCGGTCTGAAACGCATCCAGGTCGGCAGCTTTGTCAGCCCAAAATACGTGCCGCAGATGGCAGATACAGGTGAACTGTTCCAGCGTATCAAACGCAAGCCGGGGGTGAATTACACCTCGCTTTGGCTGAACGACAAAGGGTTTCGCAAGGCTCTGACCGCGCATGAGGTCGATATCGACCCGCGCCTGCTGTTCTATCCCTCCGAGGCATTCGCCCAATCGAACAACAATTGTTCCTCGGCGGAGATGCGGGAAAAACAACGCGACTGGGTCCGTCTTTACAAGGAAGAAGGATATACCGTCGACGCGGCCTATGTGATGACGGCCTTTGGCTGCAACTTCGAAGGCCCCATCCCGCAAGAGCACATCCTGGACGATTTCCGCTTCATTCTTCAGCTGTGCGAAGAAGAGGACATCCCCGTACCGGTCCTTGTGATCGCCGACACCATGGGTTGGGGAAACCCCGAGGCGGTCAAACGCATGATCGGCGCGCTGCGCGAAATGGCGCCCGAGGCGCGCATCGGTATGCACATCCATGACACGCGTGGGTTGGGGATCGCCAACCTTTATGCCGCCCTGTCGATGGGCGTGGACATGTTCGAAAGCTCAATCGCCGGTCTTGGCGGCTGTCCTTTCGCGGGCCACGGCCACGCGCGCGCTGCAGGAAATGTCTGCACCGAGGATGCGGTGTTCCTGTGTCATGAGCTCGGCATCGAAACCGGCATTGATCTGGACAAGCTGATCGCAGCGGCGCTCAAGGCAGAAGAGATCATCGGCGTGCCGCTCATGGGCCGGGTCATGCATACCGGCGGGTTGGACAAATACCGCAAAGCGGGCTGAGGAGGGAAGAAGATGACAAAGGCACTTGACGGCAAGGTTGTGCTGGTCACGGGCGCGGGTGGCGGGATTGGCCGCGATATTGCGCTGATGGCGGCTGCAGAAGGCGCTGCCGTGGTGGTCAATGATCTGGGGGCATCGCTGAAGGGCACCGGCCAGACCGAAACTGCGGCGCAGAAAGTCGTCGAAGAGATCAGGGCCGCAGGGGGCGATGCCATTGCCGATGGCGGCAACGTCACCGACGCGGACGCCGCGCGCGCGATGATCGAATCCGGGGTCAAGGAATTCGGTCGCATCGACGCGGTGGTGAACAACGCCGGCATTCTGCGCGACGGATTCTTCCACAAGATGACCTACGAGGATTTCGACGCGGTTGTGAAGGTCCATCTCTACGGTGCGTTCAACACCAGCCGCGCGGCGGCCGACTATTTCCGCGAACAAGAGGGCGGTGCTCTGGTGCACATGACCTCGACCTCGGGGCTGATCGGCAATCTGGCGCAGGCGAATTACGCGGCGGCAAAGCTGGGCATCGCGGCCTTCTCGAAATCGGTCGCGCTCGACCTGAAACGCTGGAACGTGCGGTCAAACTGCATCGCGCCCTTCGCCTGGAGCCGGATGATCTCGTCTATCAAGACAGACACCCCGGAACAGGTGGCACGGGTCGAAAAGATCAAGGAGATGACACCGGCCAAGGTTGCACCGATGGCCTGTTTCCTGATGAGCGACCGCGCGGCTGACGTGTCAGGGCAGATATTTGCGGTTCGCAAGAACGAGATCTTCCTGTTCAACCAGCCGCGCCCGATAAGGTCGGTCCATTCCGGTGATGGTTGGACCGCCGATGAAATCGCCGAGCGCGCTATTCCCGCGCTCAAATCGCAATTCACGCCGCTCGAAGTTTCGGCGGACGTCTTTTCGTGGGATCCGGTCTGATGGGCAAACGCAAAGAGAAAATCAGCTCCGACATCGCCTGGAGCACCGCCGACAAGATCACCGTGCGCGGGCTTGACCTGCCCAACGAGATCCTGGGCCACATGAACCTTGGCGATCTGGCGTTCCTGCAACTGACGGGCCGCAAGGCCTCGCCCGAGGAAAGCCGGGTGTTCAACGCCATCGTCATCACTCTGGTCGAACATGGTATCACGCCCTCGGCCTTGGCGGCGCGGATGACCTATATGGGCGCGCCGGAATCGCTTCAGGCGGCTGTGGCGGCTGGCTTGTGTGGGCTTGGCACCGTCTTTGTCGGCTCGATGGAGGGTGCCTCGAAGATGCTTTACGAGGCACTGCCGCAGGACAAGTTGGGCACCGGTGTCGATCTGGATACGCTGGCCGTCGAGACGGTGGAAAAATTCCGCGCCCGCAAGATGATCGTGCCGGGGCTCGGACATCCGGTGCACAAGCCGGTCGATCCGCGCACCCCGCGCCTGTTCCAGATCGCTGCCGAGAACGGCAAGTCCGGTGAATACATCGAGTTGATCCAGAAAATTCAGGCCGTTGCCGAAGAAAAATCGGGCAAGATGCTGCCGATCAACGCCACCGGCGCGATCGGCGCGATCTGCTGCGAATTCGGCTTCCCCTGGAAGATCGTGCGCGGCTTTGGCGTGATGGCGAGGGCGATCGGTCTGGTAGGTCACATCCTCGAAGAGAGCGAAAACCCGATTTCCTACGAGCTTTGGCAGCGTGCCGAGCAGGAAATTCTTGAAACGTCGGGTCCGGGAGCGAAGTAACCAATGCAGACGTCAGCCCCAGACACTCACGCCGATCTGCGCGACGCCTTGCGCGCACTCTGCGCGCAGTTTCCGCCAGAGTATCATCGCAAGTTCGGCGAAAACGAAACCTACCCCGAGGAATTCGTCGATGCGCTGACCCGCGAGGGCTGGCTTGCCGCGATGATCCCAGAGGAATACGGTGGCTCGGGTCTGGGGTTGACGGAAGCCTCGATCATCATGGAGGAGGTGAACCGCTGCGGCGGAAACGCGGGCCATTGCCACGGGCAGATGTATAACATGGGCACGCTTCTGCGACATGGTTCGGATGAGCAAAAGCAGAAATACCTGCCCGGTATTGCCAGCGGTGAGTTGCGCCTGCAATCCATGGCCGTGACCGAACCGACAACCGGGACCGACACCACCAAACTGAAGACCACCGCGGTCAAGAAGGGTGACCGGTATGAGATCAATGGCCAGAAGGTCTGGATCAGCCGTATCCAGCATTCTGACCTGATGATCCTGCTGGCACGCACCACGCCGCTGAACGAGGTCAAGAAAAAGTCGCAGGGCCTGTCGATCTTTATGGTCGATTTAAAAGAGGCAATCGGCAACGGGATGGAAGTCCGCCCGATCGCCAATATGCCCGGCCACGAAACCAATGAAGTGTTTTTCGACAACCTGGAAATCCCCGCTGAGAACCTGATGGGCACCGAGGGGCGCGGGTTTTACCATATTCTTGACGGGCTGAACGCCGAACGGACCCTGATTGCGGCGGAATGTATCGGTGATGGATACTGGTTCGTTGACAAGGCCCGCGCCTATGCCGGCGACCGCGTGGTCTTTGACCGTCCCATCGGCCAGAACCAGGGCGTGCAATTCCCTATCGCCAGGTCCTATGTGAACATCGAGGCCGCCAATCTGATGCGCTTTGAAGCCTGCAGGCGGTTCGACGCCGGGCTGGATTGCGGAGCGCAGGCGAATATGGCCAAGCTGCTGGCCTCGGAGGCCAGCTGGGAAGCGGCCAATGCCTGCATCCAGACCCATGGCGGCTTTGGTTTCGCGCGGGAATACGATGTGGAGCGAAAGTTCCGCGAGGCCCGGCTGTATCAGGTGGCGCCGATCTCCACCAACCTGATTCTGTCCTATGTCGGCGAGCATATCCTGGGTATGCCGCGATCCTTCTGAGGCGGAGACCATGAGCAAAACCGATCTTGGCACACTCAAGCCCTGGCTGGGGCGCACCGACACCAAGGACGACATCCTGACCCCGGGGCTGATCGAACGGTTCCGCGCCACTCTTGGCACACATCTTAGCGACCGGGCGGACGCGGCCCCGCTGGGGATTCACTGGTGCCTGGCGCTAGAGGCGGTGCCGTCCGACGCCCTGGCCGTTGACGGGCACACCAAGAAGGGCGCCTTTCTGCCGCCAGTCCCCCTGCCCTCGCGGATGTGGGCAGGAGGTGACGTGACGCATGTCGCCCCGCTCACGGTGGGCGAAACCGTCACCCGGCATTCGGTGGTCGAAGACATCGCCGCGAAACAGGGCCGCAGCGGAGAACTGGTGTTCGTCACCGTGCGGCACGAATATTCCTGCCGCGGCCGGGTCTGCATCTCGGAACGCCAGGACATCGTATACAAGGATGTCACGCCCCCCCGGACCGCGCCGGCACACGCAGCGCCCGACGAAACGGAACCGAACACGCTGAAATCCGTGGTCACTCCGGATCCCACGCTTCTGTTCCGGTATTCCGCGCTGACGTTCAATGCGCATCGTATCCATTATGACCATGTCTACACGACCCGAACCGAGGCTTATCCGGGCCTGGTGGTTCACGGACCGTTGCAGGCGACCCTACTCCTGAATATCGCGGCCGAGGCGCTGGGGCATACGCCGGGGCGGTTTTCGTTCCGCGGGGCCGCGCCGGTCACTCTTCCCTGCAGGTTGCATCTGCATTGCAGGGACGATGGCAGCGAAGGCGCGGTCTGGTGTCAGGACCAGACCGGATTGCGCAGTTTCATCGCGAACTACGCCGGAAAATGACTCTACGTCAACGTCGTTCACTCGGCGTTTCATATTGGCTCATATTTTGCAACCTCGACGACGGGATTTCCATGGTCATCGTCGACCGCGACAATGGTGGTTATGAAAGCCGTGAGCTGCGCAAGATGGGGTTGGTCGACGCTTCCACCTGCGAACTGTTCTTCGACCGGGCCGAGACCACCTCGGCACATGTTCTGGCCAATGCCGGGGGCGGGCTGTTCCAGACCCTGAAATTGTTCGAAAGCGCGGGCGTCTTCGTCGGTCTGACCAGCGTCGGCATCGCACAGGCCGCGTTGGAATGCGCGGTCGCCTATGCCAAGAAGCGCGAACAGCACGGCAAGCCGATCGGCGGGCATCAAATGATACAGGGGTATCTGGCCGACATGGCTACTCAACTGGATGCCGCGCGGCTTCTTTGCCAACGCGGGCTGCAACTGCTGGATCTAGGTGTGCGCTGCGATACACAGACATCAATGGCGAAATGGTATGCGACGGAAATGGCCG
The DNA here is from genome assembly GCF_027359675.1 of Roseibium sp. Sym1. NCBI lineage: Bacteria > Pseudomonadati > Pseudomonadota > Alphaproteobacteria > Hyphomicrobiales > Stappiaceae > Roseibium > Roseibium sp. Sym1. The sequence continues at coordinate 88,123 of NZ_CP114787.1, read as the reverse complement.
TCGAGATCGCCGGCAAGGCCGTGCAGATCCATGGCGGCAACGGCATCACCCGGGAATTTCCCGTGGAACGCCTTTTCCGAAACGCAAAGATCATGCCGATCCCCGATGGCACCACCGAGATCCAGAAGCTGGTCATCGGGCGAAACCTGACAGGGTTCAACGCTTTCTAGAGCATCTTCGATGAACGCGGAGGCGGGTGTTTGCGATCGAAGATGGGATGTCGATGCGGGAGGCGGCGCGGCGCTTTTCCGGATCAGGATTTCGGCAGCCGACATCTGGGATGCCCGTCCGACGCCGCAGCGTCGAGACGAGATGGCGCTTTGTATCATCGATTGCTCCCTAAGGCGCGGCGATGCGGCCAATCATGTCGCTAATTGCACCATCCGTTACCATACCCGATGGATTTTTTTGGTCTGTCGGAATGGATATGAGTCTGGTGTGTCAGACAAGAAGTGGCCCGATCCCATCACTTGACGCGACCGACCAGAGAGTACGCGAAACTTGCGCCCACCTGTCTGCGTCCAGGACTCCACCATATTCTGCCAGACGACCCGCCTTTTCTTCAATCTCATCGCGCGTCAGGGTATTCCCAGGGTCGCCTTTTGGTTCTGCGACGCGGTGCCTTAGGACTGTCCCGTCTTTTAGCGTCACAGATACTTTTCCGATCCAGGATGCCGGGTATTTCTTTTCCACTTCGGGATCAAAAGCCATATCGATCCTGTTCATGAACGACCTTGCCTGTTCATTTTCAAGGATGCCGTCGAACTCGGCCATGCCGGCTCGCCGGTGGATTGCAATCAGTGCCAACGTTGCGGGCATGGAGAACTTCGCCTGATGGACAGTGGTTGGGAAGGTGACTGAGCCCAGTACATCAAGTGCTGCCTGGTGCACATGCGCGGTGACATGCTCGATGTCCTCGGCGTTCAAGTAATTCTCCAGCATCAGCTCAAGAAGAGCATCTGCAGCAGGATGAGTGTGGCGGCACGATGCATGATACTTAAACGACGTCTCTGCAAGACCCCATCTGACACCCAACCCGGTACTGATCTTCTCCAGTGCACAGTTCGAAGACATTCCAGCGGCCATTCCTTTTTCGCCTTCAAGGATTTGTTTTGCACCCGTGAAACCTCGGGCGGCAAGGCTTGCCGCAATCACACCATTGCCGGCAGCATTCGCAGTATGAAGCTGTTTGGAATCTGCCGCATCTTTAAGAAACTCCCAAAGACCTGCGGCCTGAGTGCCGGCAGAGCCAAGAGCGTTCAACATCTGCTGGGAATCGAGTTTGAGAAGACGTCCTGCCACGGCAGCCGCAGCAAGCGCTCCTGCAGTTCCAGTCGTATGAAAGATCTTGTAGTGTGGAAGGCCGAGATATTCCCCGATGCGGATTCCGGTTTCGTATCCGGCAACGCACGCCGTTAAAAATTCGGTTCCGCTCGCATTGCAATGCTGCGCGATCGCTAGCCCAGCAGGAAAAACGACCGCACCAGGATGAAACACGGAGCCATTATGGACATCGTCCTGTTCGGAAACATGCGAAGCGGCAGCATTCACAAAAGCGGCAAAATATGGTGACGTCATGCGGCCTGAGATAAGTACTTCCGATCTCCCCTGATCGGGACCCATTTCCTTTGCGAAATCATCGATCGCAACGATTGCCCGATGACGTGCACCGGAAAATGCGGATCCAGCCCAGTCAACATAAAGGTCGACCGCTCGCTCAACTACATGCGTTGGGACATCACCTATTGACAGCGACGAAGCAAATTCGGCCAGCTTCGCAGTTCCCTCTATGGTTGAAGCGCTCCAGTCTGTTCTAGTGTCGATCAAGAATGTCTCCCATGAGCCCATTAATCGGTTTGGCACTCGTTTTGGTTGTTGCCGTTCGTACCGGACCGCATGAGCCAGAGAGATGTCAAGTACTTAAATGTGTCCCGCGAGGTCGATCACGTTACAGTATCCGGCGCCATTGGGCTTGCTGCCGAAAGTTTTCTTCCCTTTCGTCGCACCAACTACGAAGCGGCTCACCGCAATTTAACCGAACGCTGGCGAGGCAGCTTCTAACGCCAATTGTTCTAGGAGACATATCCCAGTTCGTACGTGCTGTAGGATCAAGGGAGGGGCGGCAAATTCGGGCGTATTCTCGGATAGAGGTTTCGGAGAGCAGACTCTGAGAATTAATGTATTTCAGGGGGTTATTGTGCTCTGGCGTACCCAATCGCGGAATCCGGATAAGGCAATGAACCAGCTCCGATCGGGGATCTCAGTTCGCTGCCGAAATCTACCGCGATGCACTGACTACGAACGGTCTGGTCGGCTCGATCGTTAGTCGCGCGTGAAGAACTGACAAGCGTCTGACTTTTTAACCGGTTTCCATTTTTTGTTTTAATCGGTTTTGCAGGAAACGGCGGGATTGCCTACGGTTTTCTCGCGTTTCGGGATTCCCCTTTCCGGGCTGGTTGTGATTCCCTCGGAGCAGTGGTTTTGGGGAATTCGATGCGACCGAAAGAGCCCGCGAAGGCCGATCATGACGATCTCTTCCGCGCCCGTCTTGATCAGATCATCAATATGAGGCACGAACTCGTCCGGCTGGCTGACAGGATCGACTGGGACTGGACCGACGAGGAACTGGCGGACTGCTTTTCCGACCAGGGCCGACCGGCAGAGCTGGTCCGCTTCATGATCGGCATGCTGATGCTGAAGCACACCTATGGCCTGTCGGACGAACAGGTCGGGGAGCGCTGGGTGCACGACCCGTATTTCCAGTATTTCACCGGTGAGGAATTCTTCCAGCACGCGCTGCCGCACGAGCGCTCGGGATTGAGCCACTGGCGCAAGCGGATCGGCGACAGGCTGGATATCCTGCTGGCCGAGACGCTGCGGGTTGCCCATGACGCAGGCGCCTTGAAGAAGGCCGACCTGGCGAAGGTCACGACCACGGTACAGCCGAAGAACATCGCCTTTCCGACCGACGCCAGGCTGATGCTCAGCGCCACCGAGCAGCTGGGCAAGCTGGCCAGAGCCCACAAGGTGCCGCTGCGCCAGTCCTACGTCCGGGTGGCCGGGACCGCGGCGATGATGGCCGGGTGCTATGCCCATGCCAAGCAATTCAAGCGCCATAACAGGCAACTGTAATTCCTGCGCACTCGGCTCGGCCGGCTGAGCCACGACATCGGCCGCAGGATCGACGGCGACGACGCCTTGGCGCAGGTCTTCGCCGTGCCCCTGTCGAATGCCATGCAGATCCGCCACCAGAAGCAGCGCCAGCGTGGCCGCAAGCTCTATTGCTGGCACGCGCCGGAGACCGAGTGCATCGGCAAGGGCAAGGCCCATGCGCCTTACGAGTTCGGCGTCAAGGTATCGCTGACCACCACCAACAAACGCTGCAAGGGCAGCCAGTTCATCCTGCATGCCAGGGCGCTGCCCGGCAATCCCTATGACGGCCATACGCTCAAGGACATGCTGGAGGAAACGCAGGCGCTCACCGACCGCGAGATCGAACGCGTCTATATCGACAAAGGCTACCGCGGCCAAAACGCTCCAAACCCGCTGCGGGTCTACAGGTCGGGTCAGAAACGCGGCGCGCATGGACAGGTAAAACGCGAACTCAGGCGGCGCTCGGCCATTGAGGCCGTCATCGGCCATTGCAAAACAGACGGCCACCTGGGTCGGAACTTTCTCAAGGGCCGTCTCGGCGACACCATCAACGCCGTCATGAGCGCCGTCGGCTACAACCTGCGCCTCATCCTCAAGTAGCTCAGAACACTATTGCGAAAAATCATCATCCGCATCATGCGCCCAATCACCGACCAATCATCTCTCAATCCCGCTTGTTAACAGCGGACTAGGTCGCAGAGGCAATCCATACGAGAACGCCAAGGCTTGGCCTGCTGAGAGCTTCATGAAAACGCTGATGGTCAGAGCCATCTATCCGATAGCCTTCGAGGACATCGTCGAACACCTTGCCTACTTACGGCGCTCGGCTATCTGAGCCTGCAGAAGTTTGAGGATCAACACATCCGGCAGACTGGCAAAACAGCAGCCTGAACAGTGTCCACCCTCATGGCGCAGTCCAATCCCAAGTCAGTACTCTGCGGAAATCAACAGTCAGAGTCCCAAGAGCGCGTTCAGCGGGACCATCGCCTTATGCCAGCTGTCCCTCGCCTCCAGCCGTTCGATCCAGGCGGCAACGGCGGGCCGGGTCTCCAGCGAGATTGCAGCCTGCTTGCGATACATGAAGGTCGTGGCCAGGTAGAAATCCGCAAGGCTGAGATCGCCGGTGATCCAGTCCTGCCGGGCCAGACCCTCTTCCAGCACGTCGAGAAACTGATCGGTAGCCTTGCGCTCAGCTTCGACCGCCGCATGGTCGGCATCGCCCATGCCGAGTTTCTCCTTCAGGAACAGCTCGAAGGACAGTTTCTGCATGGCTGGACCCAGATGGATGGCCTGCCACCAGGCCCACTGGTTCATCAGCGCCCGTTTCCTCGGCGCAGACGGTACCAGACCCGCGTCGGGGGTCTGGCTGACCAGGTAGCCGCAGATCGCCCGCGACTCCCATAGAAAGAAATCGCCGTCCTCAAGGACAGGCACCTTGGCGTTGGGATTGCGCCGGAGGAATTCTCCGGCGCGGTTGTCGCCCCTACGAAGATCGATCTCGACGATCTCGATGTCGATGCCCAGTTCGAAGGCCACAGCGCGCACGCGCAGGGCGTTGGGCGAGAAGTTGGCGTTGTAAAGCCGCATAGTTCCGTCCTCAGCGCTGCGGCGGCGTCAATAGTGCCGCGCGGTTCGCTATCAGGAAGTCGCGCACCGATTGGCCAGGTTGGCCAGTCAGCGTCTTCAGGTCGTCGCTGGCCACATCGAGGAAACCCTGCGCCATTGCCTCGTCGAAGGAAACGAAGACCCGCGCCATGAATTCCGGCAAGCCGTTTCCAATCATCGCCTGCGCCAGAGCCTCGGCTGGCAGCGCGATGTACGGGATCTCCTTGCCCGCGACGTCGGACAGGATCGCTGCGACCTCAGCCTGGCTGACCGTCTGCGGCCCGGTGATATCGAGGGTCTGCTTTCCCGTCGCCGTCATTAGCGCCGCGGCTGCGGCACGGGCGCAATCCGCCCGCGTCACATATCCGGTCTTGCCCTCTGCCGCGGCGGCGAAGTGCTTGCCCATGGCGACGCTCTGCGAGCCGCCCATCAGCAGAAAGTCGGTGTACATGTTGTTGCGCAGGATCGTGTAATCCGCCCCACTGTCCGCGATCAGCTTCTCGGTCCCTTCGTGGTCGCGGGCGAATCCGATCGGACTTTCCGGGACCGGGCCCGCAAACGATGTATAGACGATATGCCCAATGCCCACCGCCTTGGCCGCCGCAACCGCGTTGGAATGGGCAGCGAGACGCTTGCCCGGGTGGAGATCGTCGGTCGAAATGATGAGGAGACGCTTGCCGTCAGTAAAGGCAGCCGCAAGCGACGCTGGATCGTTGAAATCGCCCTTGCGGGTCTCGACACCCTTGTCGGCGAGGTCGGCCAGCTTTTCGGTATTGCGCGATACGGGGATGATCGGACCGGCGCCGGCCTGCAGCAGCAAGTCGACCACCTGCCGGCCAAGCTGGCCGGAGGCGCCGGTGACTATGAAGGGGCCGTTCTGAATGTCGGACATGGTTGGTCTCCTGTTCTGACTGCTGAGGAGGCTTTTGCTCTCAGCCGTGGATATGGACGGGGGCGGGGTTCGCCAGCTTGCCGCGAGCGAAGTCCCAGCTCGTGGTCAGCAGGCGCAGCATGACATCGACCTCGTTCTCGTCACGCGGGGCGAAAGCCATGACCGCCGTGGCTGGGATGTAGCCCAGCCGAGCCATGGGATGCGGTTCGCCCCAACCTTTCGCGATCAGTTCCTCAACCACGGATGGGGGCAGCATCAGGTGCGACGAGCCATCGTGGGCGGGGTGCACATGGGCAAACTCGCGCCCGATCATGAAGGCCTCGCGTGGTCCGCATGCGTGGGCTACCGGAAGCACCAGGGCCTCGGCGCCGGGGACCGAAATGCCCGACCAGCAGCGCTCGACGAAGGGCAGGGCGAACGCCTTTTCCTTGAACAACGCGTGAATCTTAGTCGACGAGTTCTGGGACACCTGCTCATGCGGTGCGCAATCGGTGGTTTCGGGGCGCGGTCCATGCCGTTAGGGAAGTTCGAAGCTCATGGTTGCTCCTATCCAAATCTGAAGGCGCTTTCGACCGCGCCCAATACGTGATCCTCGAGGGTCTTGCCTCCCCGATCCGCAAGGGCGGCCCCGGCCGCGACGTGCAACGGGATCAGATGTTCCTCGCGCGGATTGGCGTCGCGTGCGCCGGGCGCCTGATCCCACGCGGCCAGCATGGCGTGCCGCACCTCGGGGTCTTCATGGGTCACAGCACTCGTGAGCCATCGGTCGAAATCGAGGCCGCGCACGTTGCCCTCCGCCCCGCCGCGCATGGCGCGCATCATGACGGCCATATTGTGATAGGTGTTGCCGGACCCGATGATCAGCACCCCTTCGTCGCGCAAGGGCGCCAGCGCGCGACCGGCGGCGAGATGCGCCGCGGGGTCGAGATCGGCGCGCAGGCTCAACTGGACGGTGGGGATGTCGGCCTCTGGAAAAGCCACCTTTAGCGGAACGAACACCCCATGATCGAAGCCGCGCGCTGGGTCGGCCCCGGTTTGGAACCCTGCGCCTTCCAGAAGTCCGCTCGCGCGGGCCGCCAGCTCGGGATCGCCCGGCGCGGGCCAAGTCAGCTGATATGTGTGCAGCGGAAATCCCTGATAGTCGAACAGCAGCGGCGGCGCGGGGTTGGTCTGCACGGTAAACACCCGCTCCTCCCAATGACCCGAGATCACGAGGAGCGCCTTGGGCTTTGCCGACAGGCTCGCAGGCAAATTCTCGAGGAATCGGCGTTGCCTATCCCAGGTGTCAGGCGGGTTCCAGTCCATGAAGAAACACAGGCCGCCGCCATGGGGAACAAACATTGTCGGCTGTCTGTCCGTCATGTCGTCGTCCTTTCGAACCCCAAAGCCGAGTGTGGATGGGCAGCGCCGTGGCAGCTCGGCATCGGATCAGTTCGCCGCTGACGGAAACGCGGGCGCGTAGGCCGACTTGACCGCCCGCACGCGATTGGCGGTCAGCCACGAGGCGATCAGAAGCACCCAGGTCGCCAGAGCCGGCGGCCAGCCCGGATCGCCCGCGCCCACATGCGCCCCAATGGCTAGCACCAGATGCCAGAACATCGCCGCATAGGCCCAATCCACCAGCATCGCCGAAGGGCGCCAGAGGATCACCACCGCGCCGACGATCTTCAGAATCGCGAGCGGCCAGATGATGTAGGTGGGATAGCCCAGCACCTCGCGATACATGCCCGCGACCATGTCGTGGGACGAGATGTAGAAGGCCGCCGCACCCAGTTAGACCAGCGCCACAAGGCCGGTCGCAATCCAATAGACATACTTTGCCACTTTGTCGCCCATTGCCGCTCTCCCTGTTTGCAACGGCTTGTTCAGCCGCCGTTTTCTCGTTAAGTATCTTTAGATGCCTTGCTTCATTGGAGAAAGTAGGAACGTAAAAGTAACTAACTTCCTTTGACTGTGAGGGCTATCCACGATGAAGAGCGTCCTGCCCCCTTCCTGCCCGATGGAGGCACTGCTGCGTGTCATCACAGGCCCTTGGACGATATACATCCTCTGGGTTCTGTCCGAGCAGGGACCGCAGCGTTTCGGTGCGATCAAGCGTCTGGTGCCCGGAATTTCCACTCGCGTCCTGACCGAGCGGTTGCGGATGCTGGAACATGCCGGTGTGGTCTGGCGCGAACAGGCCATGACCATCCCACCGGCTGTAACATACGGGTTGACTGAGCGCGGCGCGGAGCTGCGTGGCGTGCTGGACACGCTTGGCTCCATCGCGCGCCGCTGGGAGGTCGAGGGCGCCTTCGACGGGACCGCAAGCGCGGCAGAATGACGCCGCCCTTCCTGTTCGCGGGATAATCCCGCGCCCGAGAACAACTCAGGCGGACCCCGACCCGAAGCTCATGACTAACTGAAAACGGCGCTCGACAGAATCGTTAAGCGGCGTTTCATCGCGCAGGAGTTCACCGCGAGGCTGACGGTTATGAGTGGTCGGTTCGATACAGAAAAGACCGCCGCCAGCCGCCGTACGTCGATGAAACTGTAGCCAAGGCAGGGCCTGCTTGTCGAACAACAACCGGAAGCACCGTCGCGGATCCCTTCCACCATCCGACACCTGGATAAGTTGCCCATTGGCCGGTGCGGGTTCGCAGAAGGTGAAGTCCTCGGTGCCGGGCAGGTCCGGACGCATGCGAGTTGCGACCTCGACTAGAGTATCCGGGCAAAATTGCGGGGCGCTGAGATTGATGTGATAGAGTGCCATGATGGGCGTGATCTCCCCTCGCCCGCGCGCTTCAACCCGGTCTTCAATACTGATTTCGGCACGGTCGGGAGGCAGTGTCACGCGTCGATGGAGCCGCCAGGACTGACCTGAAAGGGTTCCGTGGGCGACCGTTGCACAGACCTCGGCGGAACCGTCCTCCAGCACTTGCGTCGTTGTCACGATAGCGCGCCTCAGCGACATGGAGCCATGCAGCGGGAAGTGCCGGAGGCCGTCGTTCGCCGGTTGGCGGATGTGATCAAATCCGCAAGTGCAGAGCAGACCGCCAAGGGCCTGATCCATCTCTCCCGGTCGGGCCGGGGCCAGCCCGTTTTCGCCGATCCATCCGAAAGGCACGCCGCGATAGCGCACAATCCCGACATCAAGGCACCGATCGGGAAGTAGATCGATTGAGAGCCCGGCCGCGTTTTCGACCTCGATCAGCCGAGCGCCGTCCTCGGTGCCGCCATCGAAGCGCAGGGTCCGCAGCCTGCATGTCTCAGCCATTCGTGATCCTAACGCCAGTGTCAGGATAGAAGAGCAATATATGTCGCTCCTGCAACTGCACATGAAGCTGCTGACCAGCGACAACGCTATCGGCCAAACCACGGTCATTGTCCGGGTCGATACGGAGCGTAACCCGGCCTGCCGGGGTTTTGCCGACGAGGAACGCGTCGTGCCCGGTAAACTCCACCGCGTCCACTTCGAAGGGCCAGCGATCCGGTGCTGCGTCTGGCCAGACCCTGATGTGCTCGGGACGAATGCCGAGATCGACCTCGCGACCCGCAGCGGCCTGCAATGACTCGGACAGCGGTAGCCCCTCGAAGGTGAGGCGGCCGGCCGCGGATGCCAGCATGCCGCGTAGCATATTGATCTCCGGCGAGCCGATGAAACTCGCGACAAAGCGGTTCTGCGGTTCGCGATAGATCTCTCGCGGCGTTCCAATCTGCTGGATACGACCGCCGTCGAGCAAGACGATGCGGTCAGCCATGGTCATAGCTTCGATCTGGTCGTGAGTGACGAAAACGGAAGTGGCCCCCAAGTGATCGTGCAACGCCCGCAATTCCAGTCTTGTCGCCGCGCGCAGCTTGGCGTCAAGATTGGATAGAGGTTCGTCGAAAAGAAAAACCTGCGGCTGCCGAACGATCGCCCGACCCATGGCCACGCGTTGCCTTTGCCCGCCGGAGAGCTGACCGGGTCGGCGGTTAGCGTATTCCGACATGCCAAGCATTTTTAGCGCCGCTTCGAGACGGCGGGCGATCTCGGTGGGATCCGTCCCACGCATCCTGAGGGCAAAGACCATGTTCTCGGCGACCGTCATGTGCGGATAGAGCGCGTAGGACTGGAAGACCATCGCCATGTCCCGATCACTCGGTTCGGTTTGCGTGACATCCTTACCGTCCACAAAAATCCGACCCGCGTCGATCTCTTCCAGACCCGCAATGATCCGCAACAACGTGGACTTACCGCTGCCCGAAGGACCGACGAGGGCGATAAATTCGCCGCTCGGAACCTCCAGATCGATCGGCGGAATAACCTCTACCCGACCGTATTTCTTTCGTACCCCCTTAAGGGTGACGGTTGCCATGAGATTCCCTTCTCTCCGTGTCTACTTGACTGCGCCTGCCAGAAGCCCGCGGACGATAAATCGCTGGCCGACGAGGATCAGGATCAGCGCCGGGACGATTGACAAGAGAGTCCCGGCGGCCATCTCGCCATAGCGGATGTCGTATTCCTGCGCGAAGGTTGCGATGGCGACCGGAGCCGTCATCGTCGCCGGCGAGGTCAGCGTCAAAGCGATGGCGAAGTCGCTCCAGGAAAAGATGAAGATCAGCGCCGTCGCCGCGATCATTCCACCCCGCACCAGCGGAAAGGCCACCCGCCAGAACATCTGGCTGTTCGAGCATCCGTCCATGCGCGCAGCTTGAAAGATCTCGTGCGGCAATGCGGACATGAAGCTCAGCATCAGGAACAGGCCCATCGGCAGATTATGCACGACATGGGTCAGGATGACCGAGATATAGGTTCCGTGCAGTCCGATCGCCGACCACATGACATACCAGGAACCCACGAAGGTGAGCGTGGGAAGCATTTGGAACAACAGTGCCCAGCCCAGGATCGGCCAGCGAACCCACCCGGGTACTCTTAAGCGGCCGAGTGTAAAGGCGGCCATCGTGGCAATAACGATGACGATCGCGGTTGAACTGACCGCGACAAAGGCACTGTTGAGCAGGTTCCAGAGGAATTGGGACTGACGCGAAAACAGAAGCTGCTCGAAATTGCTCCAGGTGACCGGGCTGAGCGTCGCGCCCGTTATGATATCGATCTTGTATTTGAAGGCATTGGATAACACCCAAAGTGTCGGCAGCAGAATCATTGCCGCATAGCCCCAGACCAAAACATTTGCCGCAACGCGACCCGAGGTTCGGCGCAGGGTCATTCTGCCTCCTCCGCGTTCCTGCGGCGGGCCAGCACTCCGCGCGCGAGGATGATCGTGAGCGCTATGGCAAACAATGTGACCACCGACATCGCCGAACCGTACCCGACCTGATCCTGCCGGAAGAAGGTACGGTAAATCGAAAAGTTAACGACCTCCGTGGCCGTGCCTGGCCCGCCTGATGTCAGCAGATAGACCTCGTCGAAGACCTTGAACGACAGGATGACCCGAAAAATCACCGTGATGAGGATCATAGGCAGCATCAGCGGCAGCACGATATGGCGCACCTCCTGCCAGAAGCCGGTCACATCCAATCGGGCCGCGTCCAGAACTTCCTCGTCAAGCGACTCCAGACCGGCGAGCATGAGAAGAAAGACGAAAGGCGTCCAGTGCCAGATGTCCACGAACATCACCGATGCGAGCGCGATGTCAGGGTTTCCGAGCCAATCGACCTCGTTCAGACCGAACCAACGAAGCAGCGTGTTCGCCAGCCCGAACTCGCGCCCCATGACCAGACGCCACATCGTGCCAATGACGATTGGGGGGATCACGATCGGCAGGAGGAAGATGCCGGTCAGGATCGTTCGCCCGACCGACCCCGCCCGCTTCACGGCCAGCGCCATCGAAAACCCGAGGACCATCTGGCAGGTCACGACGGTCACCGCAAAGACGAGCGTGTTGCGCACCCCCGCCCAGTATATCGTTTCCTCCAGGAAGAGCCGGCGGTAGTTCTCCAGACCGATATAGTTGAACTCGGCCGCGCCTTCACGCCATTCCACATCGAAGAAGCTCAGACCCAGAAGGTTCAGCACTGGAAACCCGGACAGAACCAGGAAGAACACCGCGACGGGCGCAAGTGACAGCACCAGCCATCGCTTGTTCCGACGGATTACGACGCCCGGTTTGATCATGGTGTTCATCTGGTTCCGTCCAGAGGCGCTAGCGAAGTGGCTCAGAGGTCTGGCTGGCGGGTGACGGAAAAGCCGTTCCGTTCAAGTATGCCCGCCAGGACCTCGGCCGCCGCATTGAGCGCCACCTCGGGGCTTTCCTCCCCGATGACGGCCCGGTTGAAGTGCAGGGCCATCGCGTCGGATGCTTCGGCGGCGGCCGCGAAAGGCAGACCCATCACCGCATTTGCCGCATTTGCCGAATAGGCCCCAAGGAAACGGTAAGAGTTGTTCGCCCCCAGACCGGTTTCCGCCAGATCGCCACGCACGGGTACGCCTCCGGCTTCGACATACTTCACTTGTAGCGCCTGGGACTGGAACCAGTCCAAAAAGGCCAGCGCCGCGCGCTGGCGCTCCGCCGACACGTTCTTGGGGATACCCGCGACCCAGTGACCGGCGCTCGACGCGTGTGTTCCGCCCGGACCAGCGGGGATCAACGATGCCGACATCTGGCCGACAACCCGGGACTCGTTGGGGTTTTCCAGCGCGCCCCAAGCGGCGATCACAGCGATCGCCTGCGCGGCTTTGCCGGTGGACAGAAGCTGGATAAGCTCACCCTGCGCGATGGCACCGGGATTCGGCGGAGCAACATCTTCCCCTGATATCTTCAGATAGGTTTTCAGCGCCGCAAGCCCCTCGGTCGTATTCAGCCCGATCGCGGCCTGTCCCGGGCCCGTCACCCGGAAAAACGCGGCATCGTGGCTGAAGATGTAGGGGGTGATATTGTAGACAATCGAATCGCGAGCCGCGCGCGGAACGAAGCCGTAAATGCCCTTGGCCTCTGCGATTTTTTTAGCGTTCGCGTAAAGGTCGTCCCATGTGTCGGGAACCGACAGGCCGAGTTCGTCATAGATCGCCTGGTTGTAATAGAGGACCTGGACGTTACCGTTGACCGGCACACCCATCAGCGCGCCGTCCGGCGAGAATGACCCGACCGCCGCATCCCAATTCGTGGTCGCGCCGTAGGTCAGGACGCCATCCTGAAGCGTGTAGCCTTCCTGCACCTCGCCAAGCGGGGCGAGGAAGCCGCCGGAATAGATCTCGGACAGCCAGAGCGAGTTGATGTTGACAAGATCGTAGGTGCCTTCGGAGCCACGCACCGAGTTCCGGATCTTTTCCAGCAGTCCCCCGAACGGATTGACGTCAAGATTGACGACGTTCCCGGTTTCCTCCTCGTAGAGATCGACCATGGCGACGAAGGAATTCAGCCAGGGAGACTGGTTAATCGCCATGGTGATGTCCGGCTGATCTTTGGCGTGCGCCGGCATGACGACTGCCAGCGCCAGAAGACCGGTTGCAATGCTGAATGCTGTTCTCTTCACTTTTCGGTTCCTCCCGTTATTCGTCTTTCAGTTCACGTCCGCGCCCTCGGCGAGGCCGATCCAGTTGAAGTATTCGGGTGGCGCATCGTGCGCCTTCAGGAGCCTCACGATCTCCGTGTTCAGTCGCGCCTCGATCGCGGTGTCGTATATTGGACGAAGCTGATTGGGGTCCGACGCATTGTGATAGATGGTGGATTCGAAAGCTGCGAACTTGGTTCCATCAAGCCCCGGAGGCCGTCGCGCGGAGTTGAGCGCATCATAGCGCAGAAGCCTTTGCCCCTTTGTGAATTCGAAGGGGCCGGCCATCCGCCCGGTCGCAAGCTCGTCCGGCCCGAAGAACCCTGTCATGTGCGTGGGCATTAGGGTGTATTCGCCAAGCTGTTCGTCGAACAGGTTCGCCGGATAGCGGAAGAAACTGTATTCGCCATCGGTCACGCCAACCGGACCGCCGAACATCCCGAAGATCAGCGCCTCGGGGCCGGGTTCTCCGTCGATCAGCGACAGGACCGACCTGCCGGTGACTTCGTTCGGCACGGAATGCCCGAAGACCTCGAGGAACGTCGGCATGAGGTCGGTGGTCTGGCTCAGCGTCGCAATCCGTGTCCCCGCCTTCGCGGCATAGTCCGGATGGTGGACGATCAGCGGAATATGCGAGATCTCCTCGTAATATGGCGTCAGGTTCTTTCCCCACCAGTCATGCTCGCTCAGCAGGAAACCGTGATCGGTCGTGAGCACGAGGCAGGTATCGGACCAGAGATCGTGCTCGTCGAAATAGTCCAGAAGCTTGCCGAAATAGGCGTCGCACATGGCCACGAGAGCGGCGTAGTTCGCCCGGATTTCCGCGATCTCGTCCGGGCTTTCCTTGACCGGCGCGTATTTCGGCCAGTCGAGGATCGAGCCATTGTAGCCTGTCGTGTACTCCTGACGGTATTTCTCGGGCGCGAAGAACGGCTCGTGCGGATCGAAGCATTCGAGCTGCAAAAACCAGTTGTCCGCCGTGCGGTTGTCGTCGAGGAAGGCGAAGGCGCGCGCGAAGCACGCCGGGCCGGGAAAATCCTCCTCCATTCGTATCTTTTCGCGATTGACTTGATGCTGCCGCCGCTTCGGTTCCGTCGGCACGTTGTAGTGCTTGTCGGAATACATTTCCTTGAAGCGCTCCAAAGGCGGTTGCACCATCGCGATCCACGGGTCGTATTCCTGTCCGCGAATGAACTCCCAGGTTTTATAGCGGCTGTGATACGTCGCGCCGCCATCCTCGTAGTAGTGGAAGTGGTCGCTGATGAGATGTGTGTGCACGCCTGCGTTCTTCAAGATATCGGGCATCGAATTGTCGAAAGGTTCGAGCGGACCCCAGGAGCGGTGCATGAAGTTCAGTCTACCCGTATGCATGTCACGCCGGGCCGGCATGCAGGGCAGCGAGCCGACATAATGATTGTCGAAGGTCACGGCCCGCTGGGCGAAGCGATCGAAGTTAGGTGTCGCAATCGCCGCTCCGCCATAGCAACCAAGCGCGAGACGGTTGAGTGAATCGAACAAAACAAAAACGGCGCGCATCAAGAACCCACTTTCTTACGGACGATGTGAGTCTAGACGGTTCGTCCTCGCGGGGCTAATATTTTTGTGTATAGTAGGTATAACTCGGAGTTATAAATGGATCACATCTGGCGCCTGAAACACTTCCTCGCCACCGCCGAACTGGGCAGTGTTCAGGCAGCGGCACGGCACCTGAACATCAGCCAGCCGGCCCTCTCCAAGTCGCTGCGCGAGCTTGAGCTCCATCTCGGCGCGGCGCTTTTCGAACGCTCGTCGCGTGGCGTCACCCTGACCCAGGCCGGACAGGCGTTCTATACCCGGGCGCGAGAGATCGAGATGCAATGGGACAGCGCGCTCTTCGATCTCACGGCCACCCGCAACGGGGCGCGAGGCGCGTTGCGGATCGGCGTCGGCCCGACCTATGAGGCCGCGTTCATGGCTCACGTGCTTGCGCGGCTTTCCAACGAGTTTCCGAACCTGCAGATATCCGTGCGGACCGGCGTTGGCGCGATCATGTTACCGGCGCTCAACACAGGTGAGATTGGCGCCTATTTCGGCGGCCTGCGCAGCGGAGCGGAAACGCTGTCGGGCGGGGTTCAGGAGATCCCGCTCTACAATCAGTCGAACAGGATCGTCGCAGCGGCAGACGATCCGCTCGCTGCCGCGACGGATGTTCGCGAAACTGACTTGTCGCAGCGCGCCTGGGTTCAGCTAAGCTATGACTCACTGGCTCTGGGGAGAATCGAGGCTCTGTTCAAGAAGGCGGACGTGCCGTCGCCACGTACGATCGTGTCGACGCACTCGCTGACGTTGGCGCTCGATCTCGTGCGGAACAACGGATTCCTGACCAGCTTACCGGAACCGCTGCTACATCCCCGCCTCGGATCCGGCCTCGCGGCGCTGCCAGTGCCGAGCTACGACTGGCGGATCGCCACCGGCATTAGCTATCGCAACTCTATCGCCGGGACGGCGCCCTTCAAGTGCATGATCGGGATTATCAAGGACGAGGTGCAGGCATTCGGCCTTGCTCCGAATTAGGTGCGGGAAGGATCCTTGCTTGGTTTAAGTCTAAAAAACGACATTGGAGGCCCGCGGGAAATCGCCACGCGAGAAATCGTACGCCAGCTGCAGGATAACGAGGACCGAGTTGATCTCCGCGTTGTCTCTGGGCGCGTTGACCAAGGCTGCGATTTAGGGGATCATGCCGGCAGCCACCGTCGGATGGAGCTCTGCCCAACCCAGATCGATAACCTTCGATACCGCATCCGCCGGTAGCATCGTGTGCAGGTCGCCGTCTTTTGCCGGATGCACGTGGGGGAACTCGTTGCTTATCATAAAAGCCTCGCATCCAGCCTTTGCGCATTTGCGTTAGTGATCTACTATCATGACACCAATTCCTGCCGAATTGGATAAGAAACGTGCGCAGCGCGCCTCCAACACCATCATAAGTCCCAATATCGTCTCCACCGGACAAGTGACATCGCCGTTCTCGAACCGCGTGACCGTAAGACCGGAAACCTCAGCCAGACGCGCCAACTCGCGCACCGACAATTGCACACCAGCCCTCGCCATACGGCATTGCGCTGGCGTGATCGGAAGTTCGTTTTCCTTGTCGTCTGGGTCGACATCAGTCATTTCCATGTCTCCCTTGGTGATACCCGAGCCGGCGCTATTGCGCTTTCGGCTTGTTAGCGAAGGGTTTCTGTCACGGAATTTTAGGTACATCATAGTGGAGATATCCCCGCTATGCGGTCGAAGACGCCGCGCGCCACATCAGCCAAGTCGGAATTCAGAGCGAGGAGGAAAATCCCGCAGACGACAACGAAGCCGTCCTGAAACGCCGCGTTCGACGCCTGGTTCACCACGGTCTGGCCAAGGAAGGTGGCCGCGGCAGGCAGCAACTGCGTGTCGGGCAGACCTGATGTATGCATCAGGTTGGCGACCTCGCGCAGAAGCGCCATCGTCGTCGCGTTGTCGCTGGTCTGCTCACGAATGACGTCCAGAGCGACACGCTCAAGCGCGGACTCGTTCAAGCCGGCAAGAATCGCGGAAACGGAATATTTCAGCGATGACGGTTCAAGATTGAGACTGATCGGTTCTGGCAATAGCGGCAATTTCCCACGGCTTGGTCCGCAGTACGCCCCCGCAAAATATAAGATCTCGACCCCAAGCCGGGGGTTAGAAACCCCCTAGACGGCCCTGCGACCTTTAGCACCGAGGCACCTGGACATGCGTCACATGCCCCCGGCCGTAAGCCGAAGGATCCTGGCACCGCGTCGGCCGGTGCCAAGCCGCTAGGGAGGGGTTTCTAAGCCCCAAGGCGGCGCGTACCGCCTCGGGGAGAAGCATATTTGATCAGGTTAACGAACGCCAGACGCTAGGAGTTTGTCTGAGAATTGGAATTTTCTCGACGTTTGGAGGCGAGCCTGATTCGAATATAGCCCATGAGCAAGAGATTTCGCGCCTGGCGTCTTGACGAGACCCTTCTAATTCCGCCGTCGGTTCAGGATTTTGTTCCCGTCGACCATCTTTCCCGGTTTGTCGTTGATCTTGTGCGCGAGAGCCTTGACCTGACGGCGATCGATGCCAGCTACCGTGGCGCGAAGGGTCAGCCTCCCTACGATCCGGCGATGATGGTTGCACTGCTTTTGTACTCCTATGCGGTTGGGATCTATTCATCGCGTCGGATTGCCGGGGCGTGCCGGGAGCGGGCTGATTTCATGATGATCGTGGCGCTGGACGGTCCGGACTTCCGCACGATCTCGGAGTTTCGACGGCGTCATCTGGCGGCGTTGTCGGAACTGTTCGTGCAGATGCTGCGGCTGGCAGCGACGGCGGGCCTTGTCAAGCTGGGCCATGTTGCGCTGGACGGCACGAAGGTGAAGGCAAACGCGTCGAAGCACAAGGCGATGAGCTATGCCCATATGATCCGGCGCGAAGAGGAACTGGCAGCCCAGGTGCGGGTCTAGCTGGAAGCTGCCGAGGCGGCTGACGCCGATGAGGACCGGCTTTACGGGCCGGGCAAGCGCGGCGACGAGATGCCGGACTGGGTCAAGGACAAGCCCAAACGGCTCGCGAAGATCCGCGAGGCCAGGGCGGCTCCGGCTTCATCGATGCCGATCTTTCCGGGCCTGGTCGATCAGCCGCGGCATGGTTTGTAAGTCGGTGGCGCCGCGCAGGATCTCGTCTCCGATCACGAAGCCCGGCGTGCCATTCCTGCTTGCCGCGCTGTTCACCGATACATTGTCCGCCAGGTTGAAGGCGTTCGGACGCCTCGGGCGCGTTCTCAGGATGCTGGCGGGAGTGGCGCTGATCGTCATGGGGGTCGCCATGATGACGGGATACCTCTCTGCGTTCGCCTTCTGGCTCCTGGAAACCTTTCCGATACTTTCTTCGATCGGGTGAGTCGACCGGGCGGAGAGTTGAAGAAATCGCTATTGACCTTCCCATCGCCGGATAGCGAAGGCTCGACATCAAGCAAGGAGGCGACGGCGATGACCTCGAATGCCGACCAGTTGGAGCGTGAGATTCTGCGTGTGTTCAGGTGTGCCTGCCAGCAAGGCCGGCCAGACATCGCTGATTTCATGCTTGCCGCACTGGAGAGACTGGACAGCGAACATGCGAATTCTACTGGAAGCAATCGTCCGCTGATCGATGCCTATCGCGATCTGGCCGCGATCGGCGGCTGTGGCAGGTCATGAATTCGGTGGGCCGGCGGCACTGGCCAGCTATACGGTTTCCAAGCATCAAGCGGTTCGCGGACCCCACAGAATGATGGCTGCTCCGACCAGACAAATCGCAGCGCCTGTCACGTCCCAGCGGTCGGGTCGTTGCGACTCAACCATCCAAAGCCACAAGAGCGACGCGCCGATGTAGATGCCGCCATAGGCGGCATAGGCACGGCCCGCGAAATCGCTGTCGATGCGAGTGAGGAGATAGGCGAAGAGAGCAAGACTGGCCATACCCGGAATGAGCCAGAGCGGCGAACGGTCCAGGCGCAACCACGCCCAGAAGGCAAAGCAGCCGACAATTTCCGCCAGCGCCGCGCCGAAATAGACCGCCAACGTCATCGTCACGATGCCAGCGCCTCCAGGACAGGACATTCCGGCACATCCTCGCCGGAACACTGCGCGGCGGTCGCAGCCAGCACCTGCTCGATCCGTTTCAGGTCGGCGATCTTGTCCCGGATATCGGCGAGGTGTCGCTCTGTCCGCTCCTTCACTTCGGCGCAGGTCTGCGTACCGCCATCGACGAGGTCGAGCAGGCCGCGAATCTCATCGATGGAAAAGCCGAGCTCGCGGGCGCGCAGGATGAATTGCAGCCGCGCGACGTGGGCTTCGTCATAGACGCGGTAACCCGACGCCGTGCGCGGCGGATCGGGTATCATGCCCGTCTTCTCGTAGTAGCGGATGGTTTCGAGATTGCAGCCCGTGCGCCTTGCCAGTTCGGCGCGCTGCAATTGCTTCCCGGAAACGTGATCGGCCATTATTCGGATTCTTCCTTGAGTCTGTAGTTGCTACAGACCTTAGCTTGCCCTGGAATGAAATTCGAGGGTGAACCGCATGAGCGAGTCCAAAATCGAAACCGCGACGTTAGATGCACCGCAGGTCACCTGCAACGTGTGATCGGCATGATCGAGGACGGCCGACCATGCCTCGATCTCGCGCAGCAACTTCACGCCGTCGAAAAGGCGATCTCCGAGGCGAAGAAGACGTTGATCCGCGATCACCTCGATCATTGCCTGGGCGATGCTGCCGAGAGCTTGCCGGAGGAACAAAAACAATCGATAGCCGAGTTCAAGGCGATCACGAAGTATCTGTGACGCGCGATGCTCGAAGTCCTCTCGAACCGTACTTATCGGCATCTCTTCGGCGCACAGATCATCGCTCTGATTGGCACGGAACTGGCAACCGTCGCCTTGGGATTATTGGCCTTCGATCTGGCCGGCGCCGATGCCGGTACGGTCCTTGGCACCGCGCTTGCCATCAAGATGATCGCGTATGTCGGTGTGGCGACGGTTGCCGCCGCCTTTGCCGAACGGCTACCCCGGCGCGCCATGCTGGTCAGCCTCGATCTGGTGCGCGCGGGCATCGCGGTGTTGCTGCCATTCGTCACTGAGGTCTGGCAGATCTATGTGCTGATCTTCCTGCTGCAATCGGCCTCGGCGGGATTCACCCCGACGTTCCAGGCAACGATCCCCGATGTTTTGCCGGACGAGAAGGACTATACGCGGGCGCTGTCCCTGTCGCGGCTGGCCTATGATCTCGAAAGCCTGGTCAGTCCGATGCTCGCCGCGCTCCTGCTCACGCTGGTCAGCTTTCATACGTTGTTCGCCGGCACCGTCATAGGCTTTGTCGCGTCGGCCGCGTTCGTCGTCTCGGTCTTGCTGCCCAGCCCGAAGCCAAGCACGCCGCGCCCGATCTACGAACGGACCACGCGTGGAATGCGCATCTATCTCGCCACACCCCGTCTACGTGGTCTGCTGACGGTCAACATGGCCGTTGCCGCCGCCGGTGCAATGGTGATCGTCAATACGGTGGTCATTGTTCAAGGCGCGTTTGGATTGTCGCAGCAATCGACGGCTTTGGCGCTAGCGGCCTTCGGTGGCGGGTCGATGCTGGCGGCGCTGACCTTGCCCCGTCTCCTCGAAACCGTTTCCGACCGCGCGGCAATACTGACCGGTGTTGCGCTCATGATCGCCGGCCCGATAGCGCCGGGCTTCGTCATGCTTCTGCCGCTCTGGTTCGTGATCGGGATCGGCTATTCCACTGCGCAGACGCCGTCCGGCCGGTTGCTGCGGCGCTCTTCGCGCCCCGAAGACAGGCCCGCACTGTTCGCCGCACAGTTTGCCCTCTCGCATGCCTGCTGGCTCGTCACCTATCCGCTGGCGGGTTGGCTCGGTGCCATGCTCGGATTGAATCCGACATTCGTGGTTCTTGCGGTCGTCGGCGCTGTATCTTTGGTCGCCGCGGTGCTTGTCTGGCCGGTATCCGACAAAGAGACCATCGCTCATCGGCATCCCGAGCTACCGGACAGCGACCCACACTGGAAAGAGGGCTCACCCAGCGGCGGACATCGCCAGGCTCATGCCTTCGTCATCGACGATCTGCATCCGCAATGGCCGCGCGAGCCGTGAGCAACAATCCTGAATCGCCCACGCTGCGATGGCTCGTTGCTATTCAACGGGACATCGACCTTGCGTTTGCTGGTCAACCATGAGGCACTGAGGGTGGGGCCGGACCGTATAAGTACACCCGAAAAGCGGTGCGAGCTTCCGTTTCAGACTTCAGGCTCAGTTCCACCCTGTCAATTGAGACAATTCTTTCCTGGCCACCGTGCGTCGCTTGTCGAGGTAGTCCGCCAGATCCTGAAAATGGACGCTTTTGGCGCATTTCTGGCTGTGTTCCATGCGCATGAGTGGCAGGGCGATATCACCAGAACCGAGTTTGCAAAAAAATTTCAGGAGTGTCAGATGTGAAAAGAAATCGCGACGTACTTCAGAAGCCACTTTTCTGGCACGATTTCAGCGCCTTACGAAAGTGCCCGATCGACCCAGTACCGTTCTAGTGACTGGTTTCGTCCTCCGGTAAGCGAGGCACGCGGCCCAGCCTGTCGATGACGGCGGACGTAATCTGGTGATGTGCACGCATCATCAAAAGCGCCAGCCGGTAATCGTGGCGCAGGTCCTCGCCTTCTTCTTCGAGTGGCGCATTGGCTTCAAGCGTGGACAACTTCTCATACAATGCCTGAGCGTGTTCGAGGCGTCGCCTCTGCTCACGAATGACGTCCAAGGCGACACGCTCGAGCGCGGGCTCGTTCAAGCCGACAAGAATAGCGGCAATGGAATGTTTCGCCGATGATGGTTCAAGTTTGAGGGCGAACGGTTCCGACAATTGCAAATCATCCCGCGGCTTGCGCCGCGGTGCGCCCCCGCGACAGAGAAAGATCTCGACCCCAAGCCGGGGGTTGGAAAACCGCTCTAGGCGGTCCCTGCGACCTTTAGCACCGGGGCGCCTGGACATACGTCACAGGCCCCCGGCCGAAAGCCGAAGGATCTTGGAGCCGATACGGTCGGCTCCAATCCGCTAGAGTGGGGTTTCCACGCCCCGAGGCGGCGCGTACCGCCTCGGGCTGAGCATATTGGATCAGGTCAACGAACGCCAGACGCCAACCTACCTGTTTTCATTAGTATTATTCGGCATTTGCCATATGTCCGGTTGCGGGCCGTCGCGGCAGTTCAACATCGGCGAGAACGGGCTCGCGGAAATTGCCCGCCGTACCCAGCCGGGAACGCATGTCGAGGCTCATATCGAACAGGCCGGCATAGGTCATGGTCTTGCCGATTCGCGCCGGTGTACCGAGCTGCTCAAAGCGGCAATCGATCGATCTGAAAATCCGGGCCATTCGTGTGTCGAAGACGGATACTATATGCTCGATGCCTGCCTGTTGGGCAGTTTCGACCATCCCGCACAAGAGCTCCACGGTGGTCCGGTTCACCGTATGATTTGCTTCGGCCCGATCCGTTGCCTCGAAAATGCGCGGGTTGACCGCGAAACGAGAGCTCTCCCAGATCAATGGGCTCTCGACCGCCCCGCATGGCATGAGCACGGAAAATACGTCCCTGAGCATATTGGGGCCGGTCGTGGGCAAAAGCCGTACCGCCCCGCGCAGCTGCCCGGACCGCTCATCGAGCGACAGGAGGTAGAGCGGGTCCTCGGCATCGAAGCGGTCGATCTCGCGGCCGTTTTCGACCCTCACGTCCCAGCCGAGGCGGCCGGAAAAGACTTCGGCGCGCATGCGGAACATCTCGTCGATCAGTTCGCGGTGCTTGTCCTGATCGACACTTTCGATTGTGAATATCATGATAGTGGTCTCCGTTCGTTGTTTGACGACGGAGACACCAGTTATCGGGGATGTTCTGACCCGAGAATCCGGCTGAACGACAGGGTTTACAGGGGAGGTAGAAGGAGACCAGCTCTATGGGCGATCGACACCGCATGGGTGTTGCTGGTGGCGTTGAGCTTGTGACGAGCACTCTCGAGATAGTAGCGGACAGTGTGCTGCGAGAGCCCCAGGATGGTGGCGCATTCCCAAGCCGTTTTGCCTTCCGCGATCCATTGCAGGCATTCGACCTCGCGCGGGGAAAGATGCCGTTCCAGCGGCCAGTGCCCTTCCAGTCGCAGCACCTTGTCATGAATATGTGTGGCCACGACTTGGAAGTCGCGTAGATAGAGCAGTTTGTCGTGCGTCCAGTCGCGGTCAGCCCGGTCGCAACTGATCGAAAGCAGCCCGCGATCACCATGCCGACCATGCACCGGGATCGAGAGGCCCTTTTTCCCAAGACCGAACTCGGTCGCCTCGCCAAACAGCGTTTTGATCCTCTCGTCGGTTCTATCAAACCCCTCCCAATCGAGCGGGAGCAGGCGTCTGAAACCGGTCTGGATCACCGGATCAATTTCCACGAAACGGCGCTCCTTGTAGTGCTCCACCCAGTCCGACGAGTACGTCACCGCCAGAAACGGATTACCCTTCGATCGGCCCGACAAGCCAATACCGAAATAGGCTGCGGAACTAAGACCGTAGCCGACGGCGAGTTCCTCCATGACGGCATCGAGGCTCTCGCGGTCCGAAACGTCGGCGATGTGTGAAAGTGTGGTGTTGAAGCTTGAGCCGACGATGTCCGACATGTTTGGGTCTCTTCTGGATCACTCTCGCGAGTATTCTGTGTTTCCGGCGATTTCCGTGGCACCGCAGCCGAGATTGGGCCTGCTAGCCCCACAAGCCTCTCGGCAGTGGACCAAAACCCCGAACCTAGCGGTCTTCTAGGAACCTTTGCCGTGTTGGGTGCTGTCGTGATCGGCTCAATTGTTAGCTGGCCGACTCAACACAGAAAGATCGATGCGAATTTCGGCGAGATTGGGGGCTGCTGGTACTGCGGTCTCGCGCGCGGCGTCCGCGTCCGCTCGCGATACGGCCCCTTGAGCCGGCATCGCTTCGCCAGTACGGGCTGGCTCCGGGTCTTCCAGATAGAAGACCTGCTCCCCCTCAAACCACCCGGTAAAATATGCCTTCACCGCCATCTCAAACCCCGGAGCCTCGCTCCCATGTGCGCTAACTTAAGGGGTTGGCATTCGTCGATCAGAGTGATTCAACATCGGGATGAATCGCTCGTTTTCTTTCGATGATGATTGGCCCAGGCTCCTCGACCGTTTTGGAAGCACTGAGGATTTGGATACTTCGGCTCGCGAGACCGGGGCGCTGGTTCGCCGTCGAGAAGTTCGTGACGCGGCGACGCTGCTGCGTCTCGGGCTTGGCTATGGTCCCGGCGGCATGTCGCTTCGGGAAGCGGCTGCCTGGGCGCAGCTTCAGGGTGTTGCGGAACTCTCCGACGTTGCGCTTCTCAAGCGTCTGCGCGGTGCGGCGGACTGGTTCGGCATGCTGGCCGGACAGGTTCTGGCGGAGCGTGCCGGTGATACGGGCGACATGGGCGCGCGGATGTTGCGACTGGTGGATGGAACGAGCATCCGCGCGCCCGGCAGCACTGCCGCAGATTGGCGGCTGCATATGGGATACGACCCAGAGAAGCGACGGTTCACGGCCTTCGAACTGACGGACGGCCTTGAGGCCGAGCGTCTGGATCGTTTTGACCCTCTCGCCAACGAAATCCGTATTGCCGATCGCGACTTTGGCTCCCGCCCGGACTGTATCCGCGCCCTTGCCCAAGGCGTCGGCGATTATGTGGTTCGCGTCAATTGGCGCGGCCTGCACTGGCTGGACCTTCAGGGGAACCGGTTTGATACGATGGGGTTCCTGCGCGATCTTGGGGAGCGCGAAAGCGGCGAGGCGACGGTCATGATCGGCCGTGGATGGAGCAGGTCGCCATGGACGCCGTTCCGGGCGCGCCTCATTGCCTTGCGGCTGCCTGACGACAAGGCCAGGTCGGCCAGGGACCGGGTTCTGAAAGAAACCCGCCGCAAAGGCCGGGCGGTGAAGCCGGAAACGCTGGAAGCGGCGGGCCATGTGCTGCTTCTCACCTCGCTCGATCCTCTCGAATATCCAGCAAAGCGCGTTGGCGCGCTCTATCGCCTGCGATGGCAGGTGGAAATCGCCTTCAAGCGGCTCAAGAGCCTGCTCCATCTGGACGCATTGCGCGCCAAGGACCCCGAGCTTGCACGAGCCTGGATTTTCACCAACCTCATCGCCGCATTCATGATTGACGACATGGTCCAGCACACGCTGGACTCTCCCCCCTGAGCCGACGGACCGGTCGCGCCGCCACGTCTCCTTCTGGCGGATCGTCAAAATGCTCTTCCATAGCCTGAAAGCCGCGATCATCGGCGCCATTCCACTCAGCAACTTCCCGGCGCGGCTGAAGGACGTTGGGCACCGCCTCAACGAGCCGCCCCGAAAGCGAAGGCCCCAGATGTCAACCCCTTAAGTTAGCGCACATGGGCCTCGCTCCCCTCATGCCGCTCGCTAACGATCCGTAGGACCTTCCCGAACAGCTCCGTACCAAGCCGCAGGTTGTCGCAGGTATCGGAGAGCTCCATGCCGATCTCCGATGGATCGGAGACGCCGAGCCTCGCCGGATATTGGGTTAGACCTACCCGGACGTTCGCCTTGCCGACCCACTGCCTGGTGGTCTCAACCGCCTGCTCTGCCGATTTCGGCGCCGGGACAAGCACCATTTTGTCGCCCTGGAGCACACGAATGGTGAGGTGGTCCGGCGCATTCATCTCGGCCACGAATTGCTGAACAACCGACACCTCGAGGCGAGGATCGGCGCATTGCTGAATGAGGGCAACGTCGATCATTTCATAGATCCCATCAGGTGTTGAAGGCGATAACGAGTGGTAGATTGAACAGCACCGCCCATGCCTTGGCGCTCGCTCTCTGGATCGGAACAACGTTGGTGTCGCCGGTCCACCAGCCATTGCCTGTCGCCACGATGACATCCGGCCCGAAGAGCATGGACTGAAGGATCGGCCACACGATGAGCTGCTCATAACAGATCAAGGGTGCGATCGACGTCCCGGCAAATCTGCCGGTTGGATCCCTGAAGAATTGCGCCGATGCGCCGCCGGACGCCCAGGGCCGCCACATCGAAATAGGAACCGGCATCCGCTCCCTGTAGAGGACCCTCGCCCCCTCGCCTGTCAGCTCGATCATGACATTGTCGTAGCCGCTTTCGTTGACGACGACGGCGCCGCCGGCGACGATGGCATCGAGGTCGGCGAGGTTTCGGGTCCAGAGGCGCTCGGTGGTCGGCGTCCAGATCCCGAGCGCGCTCTCGGGCAGAACAACTGTGCTGGCACCAGTCTCCACAGCGCGTCTGACAAGTGCGATCGTCGCCATATGTTGCGCATAATCGGCATGGTTTCCGGCGACTTGGTAGTCGAAGGTCGTATCAATTCCGACCCATCCTTCCGGCGGTTCGGGATTGGTCCATGTGAATCCGGAATGCGCAAAGGCCACGCCCATTGCGACACCGGCCAGCGGCCAGGCCCGCGTGGTCATCGCCGAGAGACCTGCGGCCGTGGCCACCAGTCCTGCCCAGCCCCAACCGGGGAAGAGCACTCCAGCCGCGGTGATCGGACTGGCCCACCCGACGACGCCGAATGGAGGCACGCTCATCAGCGCCCACGCTGCCAGATATCGCAGCGGCCGATGCCACCCGGGCTTCGGCGACCAAAGGACAGTATGCACCAACACGAACATCAGCGACGCCGCGATCCAAAGACCGAGCCCGACCCCGATATCGCTCGCATAGAATATCGACACGCCGACCGGCAGACCGCGGGAAGCCGCCATGAAATAGGCCATCGAGACCAGGCCTGCGACCAGCCGCGTGGGGGCGAATGCCCAGAGTGCGGGAAAGAGGCACGCTAGCGGGAGGAGAAACACTTCGCCGCTCCATCCGAATGCACCGACCGCGGTGGCAGCGGCGAGGAACGTTGCCGCAGTGAACATGCTACGGCGTGAAGGTGAAAACGGGTTTCGCCAACCCGAGAACGCCGGCGGCCGGTATAGGCCCAAAGTAGCGCGAGTCATAAGAGCCTCTGAATGTCGAAAAGAGAAACAGCGTGTATGAGGGCACGACGCCGCCGGGATAGGGGGTCAGTTCCTGGCCCGATCCGTCACGCGGTTGGACTGCGGATAGCGGCAACGCGAGACCGTTGATCGCGACGTATGCGCCGATCTCAACCGACTGCCCGGGCAGCGCCACTACAGTCTTGATCAGCGGGCTGAGCAAGCCGGGGCAGAGACCGCGGCGCACATATCCGCGCTCACGTGCCTGACGAAACGTCTCGGTCACCGGCGGGCAAATAAACACCCGATCCCCGACCCGGACATCGCGGTTCAGCGTTTTGATCCGCCAAAGCCCGAGCGGATAGCTCGGCGTCAGATTGAACCGAAAGTCCGCCCCATATCCCATTCCGAACAGCGCGAGAGGAACGCATGCGAGAGCGGCAATGATGACGATCCGGCGCCGTCGGCTCACTGTTTCAGCCTCTGGCTCTTGGTCTGCGCTTGCCACATCGCCTCGGACTGTTTCAGTGCCTGCTGTGTGCGCTCATGGGCGGCAAGTTGCTGGCCGGCTCGCATGGTCGGCCAAGCGGTGCTGAGTTTTTCCCGGTCACCGGGCGACATGCCTTGCGCCGCCTTGTCAAAGGTCGCGCCCGCCGGCGTCTTGGCCGCATTGCCGAGCAATGTGCGCTCGCCGAAACGCTCGGAAACAGCCTTGTTGAAGGTGTCGAGTTCGGCTTTCACCATGCGGTCGGTCAACGCAAAGCCGAGCGCGGCGGGCAGATCGTTGCGATCGATGGCGTCGCGGACCTTTTCCATTGCGCGCGCCGCCGCGGGCGACAGGGACGGGATGTCGATCGAGGTGCGTTTGCGATGTCCTTCCTCTTCCAGCCTGTACTTGGCCGTCGCCCTCTCCCTCATATCGAGATAGCGTTCGAGGTCCTTGCGCAGTGCCGGCACGTTGACTTCCGCCACGCGCCGGTCCTCCCGGTCCGCGCGGCTCGCCAGCAAGCCCTCTCGACCCTTGAGCGCGCCGAAGCTGGCCGCACTCCGTTCGATCTCGCCAAGACGCAGACGGGCGACGTTCGGATCTTCGACAACCGCCTCCATGCGCATGGCCTTGAAGGCGGATTCAGGATCCTCATAGACGAGACGAATGCGGTCGGAGAAGTTGTCCCATTGCTTTTGCAGGGCCGGATCGGATTGCAGCTTTTCGTCCGTTGCGTCGGTGACCGACATCGTGAAATTCGAAATGCCCTTGACCATGGGTTCGGCCCTTCTGATTGATTGCGGGAGTTGTTGAAGCGGTCGATGGGCAAGCCCCAGGCGCGCGCCGGCAGCACGGAGGCGTGAACCGAGATCGACCAGTTTCTGTTTCTGCCGGATCGTCCACTGGACTCGGTCGTGCATGAGCGTTCGCGCGACACGCACGAGGTGCAGACCGCGATTGTTGGCGAAGCGGAGTGCCTGCGCATAGAAGCGGCCGCCCGCGTAATCGAGCGTGACTTCCTTGGCGTTCTTGCGGGAGAGGAGCTTCTCGAGCCCGCCGGCGAGGTGGAAAGACCGGCTGCCATAATAGAGCGCCATGTCTTCCCGATGCCGGGTCATGGCGACATAGGTCAGATGCCGGTCGAGCGAGAGTGACGCGAGCACTTTCACACGGTCGACTGTCGCGCCCTGCGACTTGTGGATGGTCGTGGCATAACCGTGATCGAGGTTGCGATAGAAGCGCTGGTCGACAGTGACGCGGGTTGCGCCCTCCCCGTTTCCGATCATCGCGACGATACGGCCGGGCGCCGCTTCCACGACCTTGCCAATCATGCCGTTCTTGACGCCAAGCGAACCCTCGTTTTTCAGGAAAACAATCTGATCGCCGGAGGAGAACTGTCTGGGTCCGTCCTCCGTCCGAAAGGCATACCCCTCTTCAATGATGCCGCGCTCGACGAGCTTCTCGCGCGCCATCGTGTTGAGCTGGCGCACATCGCGGCGCAGATGCGCGAGGATCAAGGCCGACTTCTCCGGATCGTAGTCCCGGTTCCAGTCGGCGATGAGGGTTTCGATCGCATCGGCCTTCAGCGTCTGCGCGATCAGCTTACCCTTGGCGCGATAGGAGGAGAGCGCTTCCTTGACGCGGCCGCGGGCCAGATCGAGGGATGCCGCCCGCATCCATGGTTCATTTTGACGGTAGATGGTTTCGAGTTCTGCATAGCCGGTGCGCTCGACGATCGCGCGGAAGGCAGCACCCGCTTCGATCGGCTGGAGCTGCTCGGCGTCACCGACAAGGATCAGTTTGGCGCCGGATCTGGTGACCGCTTCCACGAAGGTCGCCATCTGGCGGGATGAGACCATGCCCGCCTCGTCGAGAACGAACACCGTCCTGTCATCGAGACTGCGGCGGCCTTTCTGCCAGCCGAGCTCCCAGGACGCCAGCGTCCGCGACGGAATACCCGCTTCCTTCTCCAGACCCTCGGCCGCCTTGCCCGCAAGCGCGCCGCCGACAACGGTGTACCCCGCCAATTCCCAGGCTTCGCGGGCGGCCTTCATCATCGTGGTCTTGCCGGCCCCTGCCCGGCCGACGACCGTTGCGATCCGCTCCGAACCCGCCACATGCTCGATGGCTGTCCGCTGCTCTTCCGATAGCCGCTCATGCCGGCCAAAGACGGCTTCCAGAACCTTCCCTCGGACCGCAAACCCGCTCTTTCCCGAAAGCCAGTCCGCGCGGCTGACCATTTCGGCCTCGAGCCGGATCATCGCCCGTGTGGTCAGCCGCGCCGGGACACGCGCGCCTGTCGCGAAGTCGATGGTCTCATCGGCGAGCTTCAGGCATTCCGGGCTTTCCGCGATCCGCGCCAGGAGACGCTGGAAGCTTTCGGGATCGTCGATATAGCGATGCAGGACCTTGGCGATGTCGCGCTGATCGAAGACGCTCTTCTCGGAGGTGAGAATGTCGAGCACCAGCTCGGGCCGGACCTCGATGCGCGCGGCGTTCTTTTGCCGTTGCGCTTCATGAAGGGCGAGCCGTTCGAGATCAATGGCCCCCGCCTTGGTCTCAGCCTTGCGCTGCAACGCCTTGGCCGCAACGCCAATATGGGTGGTCGGCTCGATGTCGATGCCGCGCTCGGCGTAGGACCGGCCATCGACACGGATTTCCAACCCGGCAAGTGCCAGATGGTGGTTCTGGAGATCGAGCCATCTTTGCCGTTGCTCGAGGAATTCCGGCTTCTCACCGGACCAGAGCTTGTACTGGATTTTGCCGGTTTTCATCCGAACTGGTTGACCGTCCGGCCCCATCACCGCGACCTTCTTGGACCCGAACCCGTCCTCGGTCAGCGGGCGCAGCGTGGTCATCAGGTGAATGTGGGGATTGCCCGGATCGTGGTGGAGGACCCAATCTGCAACCTGTCCACGAGCTAGAACTTGCTCGGATACGAACTGCCGAACCAAAGCGATGTTCTGGTCGCGGCTGAGCTCGACCGGCAGGGCGATGATGAACTCCTTGGCGAGCTGCGCGTCGCTGCGTTTCTCGAAGGCTTCGACTGCGTTCCAGAAGGCCTCGGCTGCGCCCGCCACGGAGTGGTCCGCGATCATGTCGCGGGCCCATTTCGGGGCATCGGCCGGCAGCAAGAACTCCTCATGGGCGAGGTTATTCTTGTTGGAATAGTCGACCGTCCGCGCTTCCGCCTCGTGGCTCATCTTCGCGCAATGGCGATAGGCAGCGGACAGCACCGCGCTGCGGCCATTACCGCGCGAAATGAGCTGAGGTGTGAAATGCGTGATCGCCACGGGCCATAAAGCTCCTGAGAAACAAGTCCAACCTTGTTCCGAGAGGACGGCGGCCTACCCCATCAGGGGCCGCCGGCAGCACGTCGCGGTTCGCGACGTATTACTGCGCCCTTGGACGCATTCCTTCGGAACGCTGAGATGATCTCTCAAAGAGACGGGTCTCTCGACCCGGCATTTCTGCCGGGATGCGCTGAACGCGCACCCGGGTGATTCTGCTCATGGCTTTCAGCCATTCGCGAGAACCGGGAGCACACGGAATGAAAAAGTCCTCATCGAAGATCAAGGAAGACATCGCCAGACTACAAGAGCAGCTCAAGGCCGCAGAAGCACGCGAGGCCGAACGCATCGGCCGGCTCGCACTGAAGGCCGGTCTCGGAGAGATCGAGATCGACGACGCCAAGCTCGTCGAAGCCTTCGAGGATTTGGCGAAACGGTTTCGTAGCGGCGGCAGCGACTCCCGGAAATCTCCCCTCACGCAAAACCCGGTTGGCGCGTCTTCGGGCGCGAATAACGAGGCTTGAGCGCATGCGACAGGCAAGCCAGTCCGACGCGCGCAGGAAAGACACCCGCGAGAAAATCCGGCTTGGCGGTCTGATCGCCAAGGCGGGCCTGCGCTACGAAAGGCGTGCCCTTCTGCTCGGACTGCTGATCGACGGCGCCAGCCGGATCAGGGCGGACGAAGCGGAGCGCGAACGACTGACAGCAATCGGAGCGGAGGCGTTTTCAGATGACGCTGAATAAGCTCCTCCTCGTGATCGCTCCCGTCGGCCTGATGATGGCCGTGTGTCTTGGACTAACCGGCTCCGAAACCTGGTTGGCGCAGTTCGGCAATTCGCCTGAGGCGCAACGGACGCTGGGGCAGATCGGCATCGCCCTGCCCTACGTCTCCGCCGCAGCTCTTGGGGTGCTCGTTCTCTTCGCCGCGCGTGGCGCCATGGCGATCAAATCCGCCGGCCTTGGTGTCCTTGTGGGCGCGGTCGGCGTGATCGGCATCGCGGGAATGCGCGAGTTTTCGCGCCTCAGCGGCTTCGCGGACGCGGTCCCCGATGGACACCGGTTGATCGAATACGCCGATCCTTCGACCGGCATCGGCGCAATGGTGTGCTTCATCGCCGGCATGTTCGCCCTGCGCGTCGCGCTGCGCGGCGATGCCGCTTTCGCAAGCATGAAGCCACGTCGTCTCACAGGCAAGCGCGCGATCCACGGATCGGCGGACTGGATGTCACTCGGCGAGGCAAAACGGATGTTTGGCGAAGACGGTGGGATTGTCGTCGGCGAGGCCTATCGCGTCGACAAGGACAGCGTCGCGAGCCACACGTTTCGGGCTGATGACAAACAGTCCTGGGGGGCGGGTGGCAAGTCCCAGCTCCTGTGCTTCGACGCCTCCTTCGGATCGACGCACGGCTTGGTCTTCGCCGGCTCGGGCGGTTTCAAGACGACGTCCGTCACGATCCCCACAGCGCTCAAATGGGGCGGCGGGCTGGTGGCGCTTGACCCATCCAACGAAGTCGCACCCATGGTCATCGACCACCGGCGCAAGGCGGGCCGCGAGGTCTTCGTGCTCAGTCCAAAGGATGCTTCGGTCGGCTTCAATGTGCTCGACTGGATTGGCCGTTATGGCGGGACGAAGGAAGAGGATGTCGTCGCCGTGGCGAGCTGGGTCGTTACCGATATCGGCAGACAGACGTCGATGCGCGACGATTTTTTCCGCGCCTCCGCCCTTCAGCTCATCACCGCGCTGATCGCCGATGTCTGCCTCTCCGGGCATACGGCAAAGGAAAACCAGACGCTGCGCCAAGTGCGCATGAACTTGTCCGAACCAGAACCGAAACTGCGCGAGCGCCTGCAGTCAATTCACGACAATTCGGAATCCGAT
The DNA here is from genome assembly GCF_027359675.1 of Roseibium sp. Sym1. Lineage (NCBI taxonomy): Bacteria > Pseudomonadati > Pseudomonadota > Alphaproteobacteria > Hyphomicrobiales > Stappiaceae > Roseibium > Roseibium sp. Sym1. Next base: position 55,799 of record NZ_CP114787.1, on the reverse strand, counting down.
TTCGTACGGGAGAACGTGGCCGCCTTCGTCAACATGACGCCGGAAACCTTCTCCGGTGTCTATGCAAACGCGATCAAGGAAACCCACTGGCTGAGCTACCCGAACTATGCGGCGCTGGTGTCCGGATCGAGCCTGTCGACGGACGACCTTGCAAACGGAGAGACGGATATTTTCGTCAATCTCGACCTGAAGACTCTGGAGGCGCATCCGGGCCTGGCGCGCACGATCATCGGCGCACTGCTGAACGCGATCTATAATCGGAATGGAGAGACCAAGGGCCGGACGTTGTTCCTGCTCGATGAGGTGGCGCGGCTCGGCTATCTGCGCATTCTGGAAACCGCGAGGGACGCCGGCCGCAAATATGGCATCAGCCTGCTCCTCCTCTTCCAGTCGATCGGGCAGATGCGCGAAATCTATGGCGGTCGCGACGCCACATCGAAATGGTTCGAGAGCGCGTCCTGGGTCTCGTTCGCCGCGATCAACGATCCGGAAACCGCCGAATACATCTCGCGGCGATGCGGCAATACCACCGTCGAGGTCGATCAGTTGAGCCGGACATCGCAGATGTCGGGGTCGTCGCGAACACGCTCAAAGCAATTGGCGGCGCGGCCTCTGATCCTGCCCGAAGAAGTGCTGCGCATGCGCGGTGACGAACAAATCGCTTTCACCTCCGGCAATCCGCCGCTCCGCTGCGGGCGTGCGATCTGGTTCCGGCGCGGGGACATGAAATCGGTCGTTGCGACGAACCGGTTTCATCGCGAAGGCCAAGGATGAATGACGTGAATCGCTGACGGGTTATCGATTCATAGAACTGATTGGACACAAGAGTCTCTCTCAGCGAGACTCTTCCCATGTCCCTACGCGAGCCAGAGCCGGTTCATCTTCGCCGCATCGACCCGGCACAGAACATGCGGCGCTTTTATAGCCTGAGCGTTCAGCCGACGCTGTTCGGCGGCGCCTCGCTCATTCGCGATTGGGGGAGGATCGGGACGCGCGGCCAGACAATGATGGAGACATTTGACACGGCCGATGATGCCGATTTGGCATTCGACCGTCTGGAGCGAAGCAAGAGACGCCGCGGGTATCGCGGTGCGTTAGGGGATCAAGCCGCATCAGTGAGTGCGATCGATAAACGCTGACATGCGAAAGGCCCCGCCTTGCGGCGAGGCCCTTGTCTTCCAGGGAGATCAGTCGCGCTTGCTGTTCGGGCGCGACCAGATCAGCTGCATGCCGTCTTGGCCTTCCACCTCAACCAGCGTGGCGTAGATCGGAGCCGCGAAGCTCGGGTCGTCCAGCTTGACCGAGAGGTAGTCGCGTTCGGTCTCCTTGGCCTGCTTCTGCCACCCGGCGCCCAGTTCAACGTTGCCGGAGAAGATGCGGAACTGCGGGCCATTGTCGGAGGGGTTCTCGACGCGCTCGAAGCGGGCCTTGATGTTGAGTGCGAGGGTGTTGATCTGACCGGTGAAGCCGTTCTTGGTGGTGGTGAAAGTGCCGATGTTTGCCATTGTCCTATTCCTTTTCGATGTTTCGGGCCGCGCCCATCGCGGCCTCGATGGCTGTCGAAGAGACCGGCAACGATCGGCGCGCATCCCGAAAGGGCCGCAATGAAATGGAGGACGGCGGAACGGGGCTTTCTTGTTTCGCGAGGAATGGCGGCGCAGCCGCCAGGGGAAGAAAGTTCCGGCCCGCCGTTGCGACAAGCCGGGCGAGGCGAAGCCGCTTGCCGGTCAGACATGCCAAATCGAGACCGCGTTGGGCGAGCTCCGTGAGATACGACGGAAAAAGGAATAGGCCGAGACGTGGCGAACATGCCGACTACCACCCGCTACAGGCTCCCCATCGGCAGATCGATCTCGTCACAGAGCAAGGTAGCCCAACTGACGGATCAGGAATCCCGGCACTATTGGCCAGCCATCTGCCCATCTTCGGTGACCGAACGCGCGACCGGAAAAGAGAGAACAGGCAACGGTCCGAAAGTGGCATCCCTCTGCAAGGCGCGCGGCTATTGCCAGGGTTGTGCTCCAGCACCGCATGGTGAGATTAGGCGAGCGCCGCAGGTGCTCTGTCGTCCAGGGTCATCGAACTGAACTCTGATGACGAGAACGCGCCGCTGAAGCGGTCTGACATCAAACGCCGCACATTCCCTCGCATTCGTTCGGCCAGAGATCGAGTTGACCATGGTCGGCCAGCGTCGAAAGGTCGGCCTCTTTGAGGGGAACACCGGACCGGTGCAGATAGACCTCGCCGCGAATACCCCGGATCCCGGTCCGGATTGCGCGGTCGATGACGATGGCATCCGTCCAGGCCTCTTCGTCATGGTCGCGCATGGCGCGCCATCGGGCATTGTCGTGGAAAGGACATCCGATGCAGGCCGATTTCGGCGGATCGGGATAGCCGCGTTCTCGCAGCCAGGCGAGGCAATCGCGGCGGGTCATCCGCTCCTCGATGAGCGGCCAGCGGTTGCGCTGCCAGGCCTCGCGGCAGGGCTTCATGCGGATCACCTCGTCGAAGGAAATCCCGATCCATTGTTCGACGACCGCGAAGGTTGGCGAGCGTTTGCGGGTGAGTTGGACGAGTTCCCGAACCTTGCGGCGGATCGGCTCGATCTTGTAATCGCCAGTACATTGGCGGCGGATCATGCCGATGGAGACATTGCCGCGAAGGTCAACCGATCGGGCGAATGCGGGGATCGACGCCCACCGTTCGCCGCGAGCGGCGGCCAGCAGATTGTCCCGCATGTTGCCAGGCCCGACGATGATGACGGGGAACGGCAGCACGTTTGGCGACATAAGCCAGTCGAGATGCTCATAGACGGCTCTCGGCTCCCAGCCTGTATCGGCAAAGATGGCACAGTCCGGCATGGGCCCAACCGCGCCATGCGCTGCCATCAGGGCGAGTGTCGTCGACTTGACGCCGGCGCCGAGCGAAAGCGCGCGCAGCCGGATGGCGGATGGCTGGAAGCCCTCCGCACCTCCATTGGAAAGGGAGAGCATCAGGCTGCCTCCCGCTCTTCAACCACCTCAGCAGGCTGGAGCCCGTGGAGATAAGTCACGGCGCGTTGCGCGTGCGCCGCCGCTTGGAAGATTGCCCGCTTGTCATCCTTGAGTACACGCAACCACGAGTGCAGGTAGCTGGCGTGATCCGGCCGCGGCTCGAGCTCCGGCACGACGCCGAGATCGGCGCACAGGAAGCAGCTCCCGACCTCGGCAATGAGTTCTTCGCGGGCGCGTTCGGTGCGATCCTTATGATAACGCGAGAGATCGCGTCCGACGCGGTGCGCTGGCGCCGTCCAGTGAGTGGCCTCATGGCTGAGAACGGCGACGTACGATTCCGCATCCCGGAAGCTCTCGAAGGGTAGCATCTGGATGTGGTCGCTCCCGGACGCGAAGAAGGCCTTCGACCCGCCATTACGGATCACCGCGCCGGTATTCTCGAAGAAGCGGTCGGCGTGCTCGATCCGCGAAACCGGATCGATGATCCTGTCTGGCCGGTGATAATAGTGATCCGGCAGCCCATCAATCTGATCGCAATTGAAGACTGTGTAGGTCTTGAGAAACGGGATGTCCCGCTCGACCTCGTCGCCACGGGAATCCGTTTCGGTTTTGATGAAGCGGCTCGCATAAACGACCGTCGTGCCGGATTCGCCCTTTCGGACCTGTGCCCCGATCTGCCCGGCCTGCCGATAGGTCATCCAGAGCGGTGCTTCGAAGCCGCGGGCGATACTCTCCGACCAGAGAAGGAGCACATTGATCCCCGTATACGGCTCGCCGGTGTGCCGGAGTGGCCGCGTGATCCGGCCTTGGAGGCCCCCCGCGCTCCAGGGTTTCATCCAGGGGCGCACGCCGTTCTCAAGATCCGCGACGATCTTCTCAGTGATCCGCTCGTAGATGTCGACGCGCGGGCCTTTCTCTTTCCTTTTCATTTTCAGACCTCCTGATTTTCAGGACCGCGCCGATCGCGGTCCGTCACGAGGTCGGCCAATGGCGGGGCTGAAGGCAGGAGCGGCACCCGAGCCGGGGCCCCGGTGTGCGCAGCACAGCGGGGTGGCGAAGGGCCGGAACGAAGAGGAGGACGGCGAAGCCGTTGCCGCTGCTGCCGGCCCCGCCCGGACCTTTCCCGGGACGGACCATGGTCGGTGCCTCCGCGCAGCGGAAAAGCGGCGCAAAGCGCCGCCGGTGAGAAGTGAGAGGGTGACCGGTCAGTGGACCGAGTGACCGCCGGTATAGGGGTCGTATTCGAAGAGGATGACGATCTCTGCGTCGTCGACTTCGTCGGCGGGGAGGACGCCGTATTCGTCGTCGAACTTGAAGATGACGATCGGGGTCATGAGGGTGCGGGCGAGGTTCCAGGCGTGTTTCTGTGCGAGGGAAAGATCGTGCTGCATCTGAGGGCTCCACCGTTGGAGCGGGCCAATCCCGCTCTTGATGGCTCCGTCAGTGTGCGGCTTAGCGGACGCGATCACCGCGCAGGCCAAAGACAAGCGGCCGCCGCTTGCGAGCGGACCCTTCATGGGTTGATCGTGGAAGTCCGCGCCGCACCAGGAATGCCATCCCTAAAAAGAGCGGGATTGGACGGCCACGATGGACGCCTGGTGCATAGATCGGGACGCGTAGATAGGCGAGACCGTCTCGGCGGCCGTGCGGATTGACGGGGTCTGTATCGAGGTGGGCACGGTACACTCCTGCACACGAGAGTTGTTTTGCGCACGATATTGTGTTTTCGTGCGTAGTATCTATATTTGCTGCGTGACAGCGACATTGCAGGACCTGTGATCATGACATTTCGAGCAGACGAAGCGGCAACCAACGGATTTGAGCGAGCCAGGAATTACCTCGTTTCGAGAAATTTCTCGCCGAAAGAGCGCGAACAAAGCGAAAAGGCGCTATTGGATATCATCGAGGAACACGGCCCAGTGGTGGAAGGCTACCCGACCTGGCATCCGTTGGTGGTCAATCACGACGACCGCAATCCAGAAACATATCCCAGCGACCGCTGCGGATACCGAGGCCTTGATCACACCATCTGCTTCGCCCACGCCTTCCTGACCTGTCCCTATGTGAGCGGCGAGGAAGTCGTCCGGTCCGTGGAGCAGCTTCCTTCCCACCCGCGCGCTACGGTCAGCGCGGATATTCTGGACGTGCCCTTTTACAATACAGGTACGCAGCCGGTGCTGGTAAGCTGCGAATGGGAATCGTTACTCGATACGGGTCATATGATTCCAAAGAAGTTGGCCCTCCCGCTGATGCTGGAAAAGGAGCTTCCGGTATGGCGTTGGTCGTCGCGCGCCGAGAACTGGGAGACCATGCGGCCCTACATGCTGGGCGCGCCCCATGGCAGCAGGTCATCACTTTTCGTCAGTCAGGACACGGCTCTCGCGATGAAGAAAATCTATGTGGCGATGGCGGAGAGCGGGATGTTCGGTCCGATGAAAATGGGCTGATGTCCGGCTCAGAGTCGCCAATGTAAAGGCGAGTTAGGGGCGGAGCCAAAGCTCCGCCCCAGCGGTTCAACCAAGAGCCGCCATCTGCAGTTCAGCCGCCTTGCGATCGACCGTCTGGCCAGGATTCTCGACCTGGCGCTGGAAGGGCTTCCACGCTTCGCCGACGACTTCTTCATAGGCCGTTACGACGCCTTCTGCGGCGCAACGAAGCGCATGGGCCTGAACACCCATGTCGGCCGCGAATTCGCGCTTGCGTTGGGCACTGCTCTCGAACCCGACCGGACCGTCGAGATCCTCGTCGCGGGCGTCGTTTGCCGACTTCGCGGTCGCGTCTCGGGCTTCAGAGACCGCGCGGGAGTAGAACTGGCCGGCGCCATGGGCGGAGCCGACATAGGAGCCGACGATCCGCTGAAGGTGGATCTGCATGGCCCGTTCGCCGAGGCCTTCGTTCAGGGACTCGGCTGTGTCGACGATGATCTTGCGGTGGAGATCGCAAATACCGTCGCTGTCGATGACGGGAAGGCCGAAGCTTTCGGAGATGAGTGAGGCTTGGGCGCTGTCGGGGCAGGCGAGCCGGACCATTTCGAGGGAAGCGCCCTTGCGGAGTTGGACGATCTTGCCGGATTGACGAGAGGAACGAGCGTTGCTGGTCATGTGAATTCCTTTCCTTCACGGTTTGACCGAAGGCTCGAGCCGGCCCCTGCCGGCCCTCCCTTCGGGCGCGGGCAAAACAAACCGGCGGAAGAACGGGGGCTTCAGGGTCCGCACGGACCGGGACGAGCGAACCTGTCCTGCGGGCCAGCAGGGCTTATCAAGCCCTCGCGCAGTCCCGCGGGACCGGTTTGGCGAGGATGGGACGTGCGGCCGCACCGCGGCGCGTCAGCGGCCTTGAATGCTCCGGCCGCCGGTTTACGACCGCGACCAGAACCGAAGGGAGGCCTGCGGGGGTGGCACTCCACCGGCGCCCGACGTGAAGGAAATGACCGTGGCCCGCCGCACATTCTCCTGCCGGGTGAGCTTCCGGCTGAGCGCATCGATTTCGCCGCGCCGCTCGAAGCTGAGCTGTTCGACATAGGCCCGGAATGCGGCCTCATCAGACCGTGTCCAGCGCGATCCACCACGGGGATGTCTTCGGGCCTTGGCCTTGGCTGTCGTGGTCATGCGTTCCGCTTTGGCCAATATCTGGCGTTCGATCCGTTCAAGATGCACCCTCGTTTGCCGGTGTGCCGCTTCCATCCGAAAGAGGAGGTTCGTTCCCCCGGAGACACTCACGCCGCTCTCCCTGTATCCGGCGCCGGCACCGTGACCTCCTGCAGCTCGGCTTCTGGATAGCCGTGCCGAGTGAGCCAGTCTTCGGCCTCGCTGCAGTTTGCGGCGAGATGGACCAACTCCCCGAGGTCGCCCGGCCGGCTCATGACGAGGACCGACCCGGGCTCCGGCTGCTCGCGCACCGTGAAATCACGTGGTGAGTTTACGTCGAAGGTCTTGTGGACCCGCATGACGATCGTCCCATTCGACCCGTAATCGCCTTCATGCAGGGTGAAGGAAGCGGGGATCGTGTGCGCGCCCCGCACGACGGCGGCACGTTTGCAAATCAGCCGACCGGCCCCGTTGCGGTTCTTCCAGTCGGCAAGTTTCCTGCGGTGACGATCGGGCGGCCGCGGCGTGCCATCCGAATAGGCGATGATCGCGTCGATGGGCGCATGGTCGAAGATGAGCTTGGCGGACATGGTGTCCTCTTGGTTTGATAAGTGGAAACGGAAACGCCGCCGGACGATGCCGCCGGCGTGATCTGCGTTCGAAAAGGAAGAAGACCGCTATTCGGCGGCTTCGCGAAAACCTTCGGAGACGGCATCCGGGTCGATGTCGCCCTCATCCGGCTCTTCGACGGAGCCATCGACGTCGGTGGCGTCTTCGTCCTCGACGATCTCGTTGTGGGCCTTCCAGTCGGCGAGTTCGTTCGCTTCGGGCGCGAACAGCGCCGACGCATGCACGAAGCGTTCTTGGCTGAAATGCTCGACAAGCGCGGCACGAGTGTCGCGGACCTTGTTGCGGGGTAGAACCGAGGTCTCCGCGCACGCGGCCTCAAGCGCCTGCCGTGAGAGGCAGAGGAGGAAGTCCTCCGTTCCCATATTGGGCAGGAAGCTGTCGGCTCCGACAACCGCGCCGGCGATCCGCGAGACAATGCCGCTGTTCGACATGTTGCGGCGGCACGACAGCACCTCAATCAGCACCGAGCGCACAGCAACGCGCAACGTGTCCTTGTCAAAGGCGAGATTGCCGGTTTCATCGACGAGCATCGCGGCGTGCGGTGCGATCTGGCTGCGGAACGAACCGGTATTGCCCGAGCCGGAATCGACGCGGATGTTTTGACCGGCAAAGGCGATGACGAGCAGCGCCATCAGCGTGTCGTCCTCGATCGGTGCGCGTTGAAGCGCTTCGTGCAACGCGTCAGTGCGGAAGTCGCCGATCATGTCCTGTCCCTTCTGGGTAACATCGGGGCGCTGCGCCGGCGCGACGGCGCCTCCGTCGGCGGCCTTGCCTTTCGCCGCCTTCGGCTCGGGCATCCGGTAGACGACCGACTGCACCTTGCCGTCGCGGTCGAGATACATGGCCGTATGGTCGGATTTCTTCGGCTTGCCGTAGACGCGTTCGGCCTTCTTCGGCAATTCCGGCTGGCCCCAATTGTTGGACTCGGTGATCATGCCGTTCTTGGGCAGGTTGTTGGTCATCCACTCCTGCTGGGCGCCAAGGAAAGCCTCGACGTCGGTTGTGTAGCGGCTGTCCTCGTCCGCGGGCGCAAAGAGGTCCTCGACCCAGGCGATGCCGTAGGCCTGAGCGAGCTCGTCGTCGAAGCTGGCGTCACGGGCATACATGCGGGTCTTGGAGAGGCCGTTGGCGACCGACCACCACGAGGTGGTCTCATTCTTCTTCGGCTTGTGGGCCTTCCAGACTTCTTTCTGCTCGGCAATCGACGCGGCCGCGATCGTCCTGAGCTGCCGCTCGTCCGGCATGTCGCCCTTCGCCATCTGGTCCAGCATGGCGGGAAGCACATTAGCGAGCAGCCGCAGCTTCTTGATCTGGCGCACCGAAAGCGACAGCGCCGCGGCGATGCCTTCCTCGGTCCAGCCGAGCGCGACGAGCCGCTCGATGGCCCGCCACTGATCGACGGGGTTGAGCGGTTCGCGGGCGATGTTCTCGACCATGGAGCGCATGGCGCCGCCATCCTCTGCGGCATCGGTCACGATGACCTCGATCTCCTCGAGTTCAGCCGCGATCGCGCCCCTGGTCCGGCGATGGCCGGCCTGGATGATGAAGCCGTTACCGCCATCGGCTTCGGGGGAGACGACGGGCGGCTGGATGATGCCGACGGCCTTGATGGTCGCGGCGAGCAGCGCATCGCCCTGCGGCGTGGATTTGCACTTGCGGGCGTCGTCGGGATTGTCCTTCAGCGCGCGCGGATCGATCTTGATGATATGCATGGGAAGCTCCTGTTCGAGGATTTTGGGGCCAGCACCACGCTGGCTCCCTTTCTCGTCTTCTTCTCGAAGACATCCCCGGGACCGCGGAGCGGGCGGGCCGGTGCAACTGCGGCCGAGCGTCCCTGCCCGGCCGGACAAGCGGGGCTGACAAGCCCTGCGAAGGACGACGGGCCGGGATGGCGCAGGCGGCGGTTGAGCGGAAGCGTCACTGGACCCGACCGGTCTGCGACCGGTCCCCCTCCCGCTCTTTTCCTTTCCTCAGGCCGCCTCCATGGCCTTCTTTCCCTCCTCCAGGACCTCGTCTGCCAGATCGGCCTCGATTTGATCGAGCTGCCGGCGTTTGTCGGCAAGCTCCTCCTCGAAGCCGAATTCCCCGCCCTGGCGGGACTGGTATGAGGCGAGCCGGCGCTTCGCGTCATCTAGCCGAAACCGGTATTGCGACCGCTCGTCCTCGAAACCGGCCAGGACATGTTCGATGCGCGAGACGGCGCCGAGCGGGGTGACGGTCAGGGCGAGATCGATGTCGGTCTCCGCGCCGGTTCGAGCCAGTGCGACATCGTATTGGAATTCGTCGTTGCCGAAGCGCTGGCCGGAGAAGACCAGATCGAAGCCGCCGATCTTCCCGAGAGTCATCTCCTCCTCCTCCCGCAGATGCACGAGGGTCATGATTTCTTTCATCAGCGCGCGGCCCGCAGGCTTGCGCTCGGTGAAGGATTGTTCGCCGACCGTCATGGCGAAGGCGTCGCCGGCAGTCGGAATTCTGCGCTCGATATCCTTGCCGATCTCACCGATCCGCCGCGTATCATGTTCGATATCGCGCTCGGCATTGCGGATCTGGCGGCGAACGGCGAAGAGATCGTCGCGATGGGCCGCGCGCAAGCGTTCGAGCCGCGCAATGTCGGCTTCGAGGCCTGCCTTCTGCATCAGCCGCTGATCGCCGGATGCGATGGCCTTGGCCATGGCGAACTGGTTGGCCTGGCCCTCGCCCAGATCGTCCAGCCGGCGCACGGACGTGTCGCCGGAGAGCGCGGCGGCAATGAAGCGGGCCTTGCGCTCGTTGTTCTGCCACATCTGCGCGTCCATCGAACCTTCGGTGGCATAGGCGAAGATATCGATCTCCTCATGCTGGTTGCCCTGCCGCTCGATGCGGCCCTCCCGCTGTTCAATCTGCGAGGGGAGCCAGGGCACGTCGAGGTGGTGGAGCGCCTTGAGGCGAAGCTGCGCGTTGACGCCGGTGCCCATCGTTTCCGAGGAACCAATCAGGAAGCGGACCTTGCCGGCATTCACATCGGCAAACAGCCGGTGCTTGGCCTCGGTCTTCTTGTAGTCCTGCATGAAGGCGATTTCGGAGGCCGGAACGCCAAGACGGACGAGTTCGTCGCGGATCCAGCGATAGGCGGAAAAGCCACGGGATTTCTCGACACTGATCGTGCCGAGATCGGAAAAGATCATCTGCGCCCCACCGGGCAGATCGAAGGGCTTGCCGTCGCGGGTCAGGTAGGTATTGGCGGCCGTCTCGCGCCAGATGCGCAAAGCATTGGCGATCAGCTTGTTGAGCTTGTTGTCCGGCTCATTGTCATTGTCGGGATCGACCAGGCGGAGATCGATCGCTGCGTGGCGGCCATCCGTGATGACGGAGAGCAGGATGTCATCGCCGGGCTGCGCCGGACCCTCGCGCTTTTCTATTCGCTTGATGCGCGCCTCGAGGACCTGCTGGTAGAGCTCGAAGTCGTCGGTCGGTTTGACGGTGACGATCTGCCGTTTGCCGGTCGAGACGGCCGGGATTTTCACATATTGCTTCAGATCCTCCGGCAACACGACATCGGCGAAGGAGCGGAACATGGCGATCAGCTCCGGCACATTGACGAAGGTCGCGAACCGCGAGACGGGCTTGTATTTGCCCGAGGGCTGCAGCTCGAGTTCGGTCGCCACGTCGCCGAAGGTCGAGGCCCAGGCGTCGAACTCGTGCAGTCCGCGCTCTTTCAGTGCGTCGAAACCGAGGAAGCGCTGCACCGAGAACATTTCGCCGAGCGTATTGGTGATCGGCGTGCCGGATGCGAGCACGAGCGCCCGGCCGGGGTTCTTCGTGTCGATGAACCGCGACTTCACATAGAGGTCCCAGGCGCGCTGCGAGCCGTTGGGGTCGACGCCCTTCAGCGTCGACATGTTGGTGGCGAAGCTCAGCTTGCGGAACTCCTGCGCCTCGTCGACGATGATCTGGTCGACCCCAATCTCGGAAATCGTCAGGAGATCGTCCTTGACCGAGCCGAGCGATTCCAGCCGGTCCTTCAGGCCCTCCTTCAGCCGCTCGAGCCGCTTGCGCGACACCCGGTCGTCGCCCTCGACCCGGGTGAGCAGCTCCTCGTAGAGCGCCAGCTCATCCTCGATCATCTGCCTTTCGAATTCGGCCGGGACGGCGATGAACTTGAAGGCCGAGTGGGTGATGATGATCGCGTCCCAATTGGCCGTCGCGGCGCGCGACAGGAAGCGATGGCGTTTGTCTTTGGTGAAGTTGGTCTCGTCGGCAACGAGGATCCGCGCCGTCGGATAAAGCGCCAGGAACTCGCGGGCGGCCTGCGCCAGGCAATGGCCGGGCACGACCAGCATGGCTTTCGAGATCAGGCCAAGCCGGCGTTGCTCCATGATGGCGGCTGCCATCGTCATGGTCTTGCCGGCGCCGACGGCGTGGGCGAGATAGGTCGCGCCCGAAGAGATGATTCGCCAGATGCCGCGTTTCTGGTGGCCATAAAGAACAAAGGCGCCAGAGGCGCCCGGCAGCTGGAGATGCTCCCCGTCGAAGGATCGGGGCGCGATATTGTTGAAGGTGTCATTATAGACCCGCGCCAGCCGGTCGGACCGGTCCGGATCGGACCAGACCCATGTCTGGAAGGCGGTCTTGATCTTGCTGAGCTTCTCCTTGGCCGCCTCGGTGTCGACGACATTGAGGACCCGGCGCTCGCTGTCCCCGTCTTTCACCGTATCGAAGATCTGCGGGATGCGGCTGTTCAGGGCATCGGCGAGCAGCTCGCCGGCATGCCGGCGCTTGGTCCCCCATTCGGACGTCCCCTCGGCGCGGTAGGCGAGCATGCGGGCGTCGACCGTCCAGGAGGCGAGTTCTGGCATGTGACGGATTCGGATGTCGGTCCCCATCGTCTCCCAGACGAAATCGACGACATCGCTGGCGGGAATCCACGGCGCGCCAAGCCGGGCGGTGATCTCGGACGGGCTGAGATCGGCCGGTTGTACTCCCTCGAGCGCCTCGACATTGCGGCAGTAAGCCGGGTCGAGCTCAGCGGCCGCCTCTGCGATCGCCAGCTTGTCGCGCACCGGGCCGGAGAGATAGGCGTCGGATGTCTGCCAGGAGCCGTTGGCGGGATCCCGGTAGATCGCGCTGCCGAGTTCCTCGATGACGGTGTCGCGGTCCTCGTGCAGCAGTTCGGCGATGTGATCGGGATCGACATGGCCGCGCTCGTTGAGGACGACGGCGAGCGCATCGGCGGCATTGGTGATCACGGGCGGCGATGGCGGGGCGATCACCCGTTCGGAAAAGATCGGTCCGGGCTTGGCCGTATCCGTGTCGAGATCGTAGGTCTCGATGGAGGCGACCAGCCAGCAGTCCGGATCGTCGAGGAAGGGTTGCAGGTTCGGGCGGCGATGCGTCTCGCGGGTCTCCCCCGTCGCCTCGTTCTCCGTGATCGACACCTTGGTGTGATTGATCGGACCGAAGTCGCGCACGAAGCTCGACCAGGCGATGCGCAGCTTCACCTGAAGGTCGCGCCACGACTGATCGGTCTCCTGGGCCTTCAGGACCGCGCGTACCGCGTCGCGCACCGGGATCAGCTTCCTGACGATGTTGATCTGCTTTTCCGAGAAGCCTTCGCCGGATCGGCCCTTGCGGACGGGAACCGGAGCGGGTTTGCCGTCGAGCACCTGCATCAGGCCCCTCGACGCATCTGAGACAAAACTGCCCTCGCGGATATGGGCATCCTCGGTTTTGACGACGTCGGTCTGGGCCATCCCAAGTTCGAGATCGACATCGATCACGTCAGGCTTCCCGTCATAGAGGTCGTCCGGAAGGGAGAGGATGGCCGCGTCCAGATCGGCCGCGAGGTCGCCGTCACCGGCGAGGCAGGTGTAGGCTTCGCCGAAGGGACCGGATGTGGTCGCGTGGCGGCCAAGGACATGATCGGGGTGGTCGGCGAACCAGCGGTTGACCCGGATGGCGTCGCTGTCCTCGCTCGCGGGAACGACTTCGGCAAGATCGAGCCAGCTTGCGTCGCCCTGCGGCTCGCCCGGCTTGCGCTTGCGGAAGAACAGGATGTCGACCACCACGTCCGTGCCCGCATCGGCCCGAAAGCTGCCTTCGGGCAGACGGGTCGCGGCGATCAGATCGGCCGACTTGGCAATGTGCTCGCGGGCCGTCGCGTCCGTCTTGTCCATCGTGCCCGAAGAGGTGACGAAAGCGGCGAGCGCGCCGGGTTTCAAAAAGTCGATCGACCGAGCAATGAAATAGTCATGCAGCCGCAATCCCATCGACCGATAGGCCCGATCCGAGCGAACGGTCCGGTCGGAAAACGGCGGATTGCCGATGGCGAGATCGAAATGCGCCGGCAGATCGGTGCGCGCGAAATCGGCCTCGATGATCCGGGCGACCGGCTGCAGGAGCCGGGCGATGCGCGCAGTGACCGGATCGAGCTCGACGCCGGTCACGAAAGCAGCTTCTCGCAACGCCTTCGGCATGAGTACGGGAAACAGTCCTGTGCCTATCCCCGGTTCGAGGACGCGGCCGCCGCGCCAGCCGAGCCGTTCGAGACCCTTCCAGATTGCCCGGACGATAAACTCGGGCGTGAAATGGGCATATTGCGTGCAACGGGCCAACAAGGCGTAGTCGGCCTCGTTCACGGATGCCTGCAGCTCCTCACCCAGCTCTTCCCATCCCTTGCGGAATCCCTCCTCGCCGGGCCGGGTGAAGATGGTATTGGCCAGATCGGAGGCGCCGAAGCCGGTGAACCGGATGAGGCGCGCCTGCTCGGCTTGAGTCGCGGGCCGATCCTCGGCCACGATCGCCCCGGCTAGAGCAATGGCATCGAGATTGTCGCGGGCGCGGGCTTTCCAGCCTTTTGCCAGAGCGCGGTGTCCGGAAAGATGGAAGTTGTTGCCGCGCTCGGGGACTTCGGCGCCCGACTGATCGAGCAGTCTTTCGGTTGCGGGGGACTTGGGTGATCCAACGGCCGGCGGATCGGGTTCGGTGATTTCGGTTTTGGGTGCCGGACTTTCGGCAAAGGCGGTTACGCCAAGGCCGAGCCCCGAGGACAAGGCCGAGCTACCGAACATGTCTAGGGTGAAAGGGTCGTGGTCTGACATTGGTGGATTCTCCTGTGATGCGGGCGCACGAAGCCGCGCCGCCGGGCGAGCCGGCAGCGTCGGATAGGTGCGGGAGTGGAAGTGCGGTTAGCGGGTGATCAGCGAGAACGAGATGTCGTTCTCGGTGAGCTGGATGCCGAGATGAGTGATCCCGAAGCTCCGGTTGAAGCTTGGGACCAGCAGATCGGCATCGATGAATTCGATGCCGTCATCGCCGCCGAAGTGCCGGCGCTTGTAATCCCACCAGTCGGTATCGCCCTTCGGATGGCATTCGGTCGAATAGACGACGAGCGGTTTCTGGCCCTCGGCGAGCTTGCCGTTTGAGAGAATGTAGACCCCCTCGTCGCCAACGAGCCAGAAGCCGGGCTTTTCGCCCTCTCCCGGACGGGTGCCATAGTAGGGATTGCGGAAGCCGCCATTGGCGGCGGCATCCTCTTCGCCGCGCGCGATGACCTTGCGCACCGCAAGAACCGGAAATGTGAACATGACCGACCTCACGCAGCTTCTGGCAGCGGCAGGTGGCGCAGGTGGACGGGCAGCTTCTCGGAGATCTGCTGATCGGTCAGGCTCTCGAGCAGTTCGAACCGCGTGCCCGGCTTGCCGTAGACGATGACGGTGCGCTTGCCGCGATGTTCTGGCCGGAAGTCCGCGCCGGCATAGCCGCGATACTTGTCGTGGGTGGCGCTCCAGATATGCTCGATCCGCTCTTCGCGGGTCATCGCCTTGACCGGCTGCCGTTCGCGCTCGACGATGGCATCCCGCGTCTCATAGGGCGAGCGGCGATCGGACAGATCGCAATAGGCGTGGAAGTAGCGCGCGACGCCATTGATGCTGAGCGTATAGAAGACGCTGGTGATGCTGCCGGTCAGGAATTCGCGCATGGCGAACATCTCGCCACGCATCCAGAGCGGCGGCAGGATCTCGAGCATGTAGTCATGCTCGGCGCGGGCGATCTCGAACCACTCGCCGGCGTAAAGCTTGGCTCCGTCGGTCTGCCAGCGATCGGGTCGCTGCGCATGGCGGTCGAATAATCTGAACATCTGGTGGCGGTCGGCGATTCCGAAATGGATCTTGCGGATGGGAGAGGTCATGGCGGGCTCCTTTTGGGCCTGTCCCGGGCTGGAGCGCGGCGCACCCTCATCGGCGTCACCATCTTCTTCAGCCCTTCCGGACCCCTTCCCGCAGCCGCCTCTCCGTCCGGCCGGGTCAAGGGCCGGCGTCAGCCGGGCGGAGCTTCACCCTTGAGGCGGACGGCGGGCATGCGGCAGCCGTCCTCCTTCTTTCCATCCTTCCTTCTTCTTCCTGCCTTCAGATCCTCGTTCCAGTCCTCCAGCACCGGCCGCAGCCGCACGAACCCGCAACCGGCATCGGCGGCGAGCGCCTCGAGCCGCGCGGCAAAGCTCTCCCCTTGGGCATTGTTGTCGGTGGCCGCGACCAGAAGGGCGTCCGCCCGGACGGCGAGATCGAGCAGGGCCTCGGAGCTCGCCGGCGACCAACCGCCTCCAGTGCTCAGATAGCGGGTGTCAGGGCGCTGTTCCTCGAGTGCGGCAAGGCTCATGGCGTCGATCGCCGCCTCGGCGACGCAAAGCCGCGGCCCATCGACGGGCCCGAGCCGGAAAAGCACTTTCGCACCGCCGGTCGCAAAACCACGCCAATCCGGCCCGCGTTCTTCCCAGCCGGTCACGGCGCCCGTGCGATCGCGGTGCGCCGCCCACATGCTCCCACGGGGGCCTTCGCGCAGGATATCCTGGGTGATGGCAGATCTCAGGATCGCTTCGGGAATGTCACGCCCGTCGCGCAGATAGCGCCATGTTGCCGAGCCAGGCCAAGGCTTGCGCCGCGCGTTCCAGCGTTCGGGGATGGTGAGGTCGGGCGCGCGCTCGCGCGATTGCCGCTTCCATTCCGGTTCTGAAGGGACGAAGCCGACCAGATCGGCGACGACATAAAGCGCCGCCGCAAAGGGAAGGCCGTCGAGATGTTCGACCAGGCGAAAGACGTCGCCCTTGGCATCAGACAGGGGATCGAACCAGCCCTGCCCGTCATGGATGACGATGATGATGTCGTCGCCGCGGCGGTACTTGACCGCCCGGCGCGTGCTTTCTTTGGGGTCGACGGCAAAGCCGGCGGTCTCGAGCACTGCGCCGCAGGCGACCTTTCCCTTCAACTCTTCCAGGTCTGCTTTTTCCATTCTCTTTTCCGCGTCCGGCGCGGTCCTCTCTCCGGTTTCCGCTCCCTATTTTGTAGGGGCGGCAACCCGGAGGCCGCGAAGAGCAAGGCAGGACAAGGGCGCTGATGGCAAGCCGGCATTTGTGCCGGGTCGCAGTTTTCGGGGCCAGAAGCGGCGAAGCCTCCCTTGCCGGCCGCCGCGCGCAAGCGGCACCAAGGGTGTTTTTGGCAGTTCTCCAATTCCCCCGGCCGCCCGGCGTCAGGGATGGCCGCCCGGATGGGGGAAGACCGCTTGCGGGCTTCAGCTTTGCCAACAGCCCGGCCCGCAGGGCGACGCCAATCTGCTTCTTCAACACGGCTGCAGCCGCATCCCGAAGCCGAGGTCGGAGCCGACACGCCAGCGCGCCTCTCAACCCTTTTGGACCGCTTTCCCGTCACGGCCCCGCTTTTTGAAGATCGTCCAGATACCCATCGCAACCGGAGAAATAGCCCTCGAGTCCGTGCATGACGTCGGTAAGCCTGTGGAGGTCGATTTCCTGATGCGCAAGGAGAACGGGATTGCCCTTGGTGTCGACGGGATAGCGATAAGAGAATGATCTTGGATCCACCTTTGCAAACTCCAGAATGATCTTTTCGACGGTTGCGTCGGTGCCTTCGGCATCATCGTGACCATAGCCCTCCAGAACCTTCAAGAAGGTCTCCCAGAGGGATTTGAGGTCGTGGGTGTTCCATTCGGCCTTGATACCGACGGTGTGACCGTAGGTGGCGATCAGGAATTTGAGCGACAATTCGATGAACTGCCGGTAGTTGAAGACAACCGGAAAGACGAGGACATCGCCGTCATGGCGATCACGGGCGACCTGGGCGACCATGAGGTCGCCGGCCATTTTGTAGCCGTTCATCATCATGACGATGCGGCCGTGGCCAAACCGGTCGATGTATGCGTTTTGCTCCCAGTCTTCCGATTGCGTGAACGGCGCGTTCCCTTCCGTCGGCCAGCGGAAATCCGTGTGCAGAAGGGACTCGAAGTCCGGTTTTTCCTCTATGTCGTCGACCATGGGGCGGCATTCTCCTTTCGCTTCCCGCGTTTAGGAAGATAACCCTTGGGGCGGCTCATCAATGTCGAGGTCCGCGAAATCGTCGATGTAGTCCCGCGCGCGGCGCGGAAAAAACGCGCCAAGCTCGCCGAAGTCGAGCCGGCATTTGCGAAGCTGGAAGGTTCCGTGTTGCTCCCGCATCTCATAAAACTTTACGGGGCGGCGACGATCCTCGAGCGCCTTGAAGATCGTGTATTTCAAGGCTGAGTCGCATCTGATCCCGAAAATGACCTCTTCGAGCTCGAGCGGAGAATTCTGCACGCCGCGGGTGCCGATCAGCCGCCATTCCTGTTCATAGCGCCATGAGCTGGCCTTGCGGAGCAGGACTGCATCATCGACCCGCCGTCGGGCGGCTGGGTCATGATCCATGATGGCGACATCGCTTGCCTTGACGTTCCGGCTGCCGCGGTACTCGATCTTGTTCAGTTTGTCGGAGGCGTCTTCGGGAACCGAATAGCCGGCGCAGATGCCGCGGTGCTGGTCGCCGTAATGGCTCCACATCAACGGACAGGTCGCTCGGGCGCCGAACGAGACGATGCCTCTGTCGTAGCGCCTCAGTAGCTCTTCCTCGAGATACTGGGTCAAGAGGAAATGCTCGGGGTCGTCCATCTCGTAGGCCGGATCGCCGGCATTGTAGCGGATTTCGTTGAGCAGGCTGTCTGCACGCTTCCGGCTGTGGCGCGCGATGTGATCGATGGTCTTTGGACCTCGATATTTGAGCGATTTCGCCGCGGTCAACATTTCGGCCTTGATGCGCTGCTCGACGAGGCGGCTGAGGATTTGCTCGAGTTCGTGATCGGTGATGTCGCCCTCGACATTGGGCCGGCTGTCGAGCGGATCGTTGAAGTCTGCGGGATCGGAGAAATAAAGCTGGTCGGCAACCAGCATGTCGAGCACCCGGCCGCTGAACGCGCGAAACTTGTATATGCGACGGGGTATGCGGGTCATGGCCAAATCAGCCCTTCGTGGCGCGGCGTGCAAGAGCCGCAATTGCTGTGCAGATCCTAGAGCTTTTTGCTCTGTTTGTGGCCAGTTTATTTGTTCGCGGAAGGACTCCGCGCTTATCGATTATTGGAATTCGTCTTTGGATTGAAGAACTGAAGACTGTCGCGCCCCGATCCCTTGGCCCGGTACATTGCCGTATCGGCATTCTTCAGCAAATTCTCGGCGTCGGTGGCATCTGCGGGATAAACCGCCAGGCCCATCGAGGACGTCATCGTGACAGTGTGATCATCCAGCGTTATCGGCGCGGAAATGGCTCGGCGGACATTGTTCGCTACCGTCGACAGCGCATTGTAGCATTCCGGTGGCTGGGAAAAAATGACAACGAACTCGTCGCCGCCCAGACGAAGCACCGAGTCGGTGGCTCGCAAGGCCTCGACCATTCTGTTTGCAACAATCTTGAGAAGCTCGTCGCCAGCCGCGTGACCAAGCTCATCATTGATCAGCTTGAAGTTGTCGAGATCGATGAAAGCTGTCGCCACCGAGCCGCGGTTGCGATCGGCATTCGAGATTGCCTGTTCCAAGCGGTCGGTGAGCAAGGATCGATTTGGTAACCGCGTCAATGGATCGTGGTGCGCCAGAAACCTGACCTCTTCTTCGGCCTGTTTTTGTGCTGTGACGTCACGCGCGATGCCGACCAAACCGATTATCGAACCGGATTTGTCCCGGATCGGAATCCGTGACAAACGGATCCAGATTTCCGCTCCGGTGTTCTTGTCGGTGACGGGCGACTCGTAGTCCAGCTGCGCTTCGCCAGTCCGAAACAGCTCCTCTTCCTGGGCCCGAACCTTGGCGGCAACCTCTGGAACATTTATGTCCCAGGTGGTTTTTCCAATGAGCTGGTCCGCCGTCATGTTGCGGCCGGGCAATCCACCGTTGGCCATGACATAACGCCCGTCTCGGTCCTTGATAAAGAGGAAATCCGGGACACTTGCCACCATGATGGACAGGAGGTCCTGATGCGGCCACAAGTGCAAACTTTCGTCTCGAGAAGCAGTGCTCTGCTGAACCCGATCATTTGCATCCGCAAGCCAATCAAGTAGGTCCTGTGCATCCTGTCGCTGACTTGACGCGGAAGGCTGCCGTTTGAATTTCCCCATTCAATCCTCGTTATCCCCTTGGATGGCGACCATGGCTCGGATTGGCGCAACAGGCACAAGACCGCGTGCAGGATTCCGGAGCACCGGCATTGGTAATCGTCGGGCCGTTAAAGATCGTTGAATCAACAACTTGTTGAGGCCGGGAGCTTACAATTAGTGCTGGAACGGTAAATGGGTTCGTAATTATTCGCGCGATATCGAATTTCTTTGTAGAGTATTAGGTGAATAGGGATTTGAGCTTGATAACGCGGCGGATGTCTTTCGCGGCTCCGTTTCCTTGTATTCAGTAATTCCGAAACCCGGCGCGTGGACTTGTCGGGGAAAGGTCATGCGCATTTCGTCAACAGGAGGGTGCACGAAGTCGGAGATTCATCGCGCAATGCCGTTTCTGGCCGAGGGATTCGAACCTTCGGGCCCCAGGTAAGCAGCGGACCCTATTTCGCGATATACCGGTCGCTCCTGTGATTGATGGCAAGAAACACGTTCAGGACGACAGCGCCGATCACCGAGTAAAGGACCGCCGTACGGTCGACAACAGCAAAGCTAAGTCCGAGAATCGTCAGGTCGACGACCAATTGGGTGAGGCCGGCGCGCCAACCAAATCTCTCCTGCAAGAAAACGGCGAGGATGCCCACACCACCAAGGCTTGCCCGGTGGCGAAACAAGGCGAGCATTGCGAAGCCGATCAGCAGACCAGCGACAACCGCGCCCGCGAGGGGATCGACCTCGCCAAATGTGAACAATTTCGGCTGAACCCCAGTCATCACAGACAGCACCGCGATGGCGACAAAGGTCTTGATCGTAAAAGCCCTACCCATGCGCGTAGCAGCCAACACGAAGAATGGCAGGTTGATCAGGAAGAAGACGAGACCGACATTGAAGCCGAAGGCGTAGGAGATAATGAGCGCAAACCCGGCAACGCCAGTCGTGAGAAAATTCAAATGAGCAAGCAGTGCAACGCCTAGCGTCGCGAGAACCGTTCCCGTCACAATCGCCTGGGCATCCTCAAGCGGGTTGTGATGCGTAGCTGTCGAGCGCCAGCCTTCCAATCGCGCCCTGTCAGGAACCGGGCGATCTGCACCGCCGGTCGGCTCGGCGTTTGTGACGGTGCCTGAAGACGGGAAATCGGTGGTGTTTTCTGTTCTCTTCGAGGTCATATAGGCAGGGTTCCGGGAATCTGATCTTTACTCGGCGGCCGCAAGTCTGGCCGCCTCGACCCGGTCTTCTGCCATTTTCATGGCAACGTAGTGCGGAGATCGGTTTTCTATTCGGGAACGATCGAGAACTTTCTGCATCGTATTGACGAGCGTACTGATCTGATCTTCGACCCAGTCGCTGTTCGTGATCTTCTTGATTTCGCGGGCGGCGTTCAAAATGCCACCGGCATTGATCAAAAAGTCTGGCACATAAAGGATATCGGCCCCGTGAAGCAGCTCCGCATCCGACTCGCATCCGAGTTGGTTGTTGGCCGCGCCGGCGACTATTTTCGCTTTGATTTCCTCGATCGAATTGCTCGTCAACGTGCCACCTAGCGCGCAGGGTGCATAGACATCGCACTCGACAGCGTGGAGCCGGTTGGGATCGGCGATATCCGCACCGAACCTTTCGGCGGCCGATCTGCAGCGATCGTGATTCACATCGGAGATGATGAGCTGTGCGCCGCTCGCGCGCAGCATCTCGCACAAATACCAGCCAACATGTCCGACGCCCTGGACCGCAACGCGCAGACCGTCAAGTTCGGAGCGGTCGAACACATTTGCGCAAGCGAGTTTGATCCCTTCAAAGACTCCTCGCGCGGTCACGGGAGACGGATTACCGCTGGCGTATTTGCCTTCGGACAATCCGGCGACATAGCTCGTCTGCGTCCTGACGGCTGCCATGTCCTCGGTCGTGGAACCGACATCTTCGGCAGTGTAGTAGTCGCCCTCGAGTTTCTCGACCGCCCTGCCGAAGGCAAGCATCATCGGCTTGGTCTTTTGCTGCCCATCTCGCAGCATGATCACGGCCTTCCCGCCGCCCAGATCGAGACCCGCAATGGCATTCTTATAGGTCATGCCCCGCGAAAGCCGCAAAACGTCGGAAAGGGCATCGGTCTGGTTCCGATATGACCAAATGCGGCAACCGCCTGCGGCAGGCCCCAAAGTGGTCGAATGGACAGCAATGATTGCCTTCAGTTCCGATGCGGGGTCATCAACAAAAACCACCTTTTCATGCCCGCAAAAATCGGGATGAGCAGTGAAATCCATTATCCATTTCCTCTATGGCTCATGAGCTGCGCACTTGCGAGCGTGACTGACTGCTATCTCGAGCCGAGCAGAATGCTTGCTCAAGATCCCGGACAAGATCGTCAGGATGCTCGAGACCTACCGAAAGCCGGATTAGGCCTTCGGTTACGCCAGCGTTCTTGCGCGCCTCCGGGGACATGCCGGAATGCGTGGTCGAAGCGGGATGACAAACAAGCGATTCTGATCCGCCGAGGGAAACCGCTAGCTTGAACAGCGTCAGCCCGTTCAGGATCCGGAAGGCGAGGTCGCGGTCGTCTTCGACAACAAAGGCAAAGGTAGAGCCTGGCCCATCACATTGACGTCGATAGATTTCTTGGGCTCTCGGATCGCTCTCGTATTCCGGATGCAGCAGTCTGCACGGGATATAGTCGTTGGTCGCAAGCCAATGTGCGACTTTTCTGCCGGACGCGGCAGCGCGCTCCATACGGAGCGTCAACGTCTCCATCGAGCGCGACAGCATCCAGCTCGAATGCGGATCGAGATGGAAACCAAAAACGCCGCGCGCTTGACGAACCGGCTTCAGGTGCTTTGCGGACCCTGTGATACCGCCGGCTACCAGATCCGAGTGACCTCCCACATATTTGCTGAGTGAGTAGACACAGATGTCGGCGCCGCATTCGATCGGCCGTTGGAATACCGGACCGATCATTGTGTTGTCGCAGACGATCAGCGGTGTTTGACCAGTTGCGGTGCCCCATTCATCGGCCACTTCACGCATGAGGCGGATATCGATCAACGCGTTTGTCGGGTTTGCAGGCGTTTCCAGATAGATCATCTTCACTGGCCCGGTCTGCGCGCCTTCTTCCAGAGCGCGCAGCACAGCGTCCTTGCAGGTGCCGTCAGTGAATGGAACTGGCCTCACGCCCCACTGGGGCAAGACATTTCCGAACAAGGCCTCGGTCCCGCCATAGAGTGGAGTGTAATGCACGAAGCTGTCACCCGGGCGTAGATAGGTTAGCGCTACTGCACTGATCGCTGCCATGCCGGACGAGGTCAGCAATGCGGTCTCGGATCCATCACAGATCGCAAGTCTGTCTTCGACTATTTCGGTATTCGGATGGTTGAAACGAGAGTAAACCAATCCTCCTGCGCCCATGCCTTCCGGCACGGGTATGCGGCCGGACGCCAGATCGAAAAACTCTGCGCCTTGCTCGGCATTCTCGAAAACGAAGGTTGAAGTCAGGAAGACTGGCGGCTTTACCGCACCTTCGGATAAGGCGGGGTCATAGCCGTAGGCTGTCATTTGGGTGGCGGGATGAAGTGGCTTTCCACCGAGTTCCGTGCGCCTGAAATTCTTGTCTGGCATCGCAATTCTCACAAAACAATCACCGACACGGCGCTGAAGCCACCGCGTTTTTTGAAGCGCCTAGCGTCAGGCGCGTATCATGATGAGCATAGTGCGAGGCGGCTCACGGTATGACCCACGCGCCGCCTCGCTCCCCCGCCGCACCGCTAACCGATCAGGTCATGGCCTCGGCTGTATCCTCTGCGACGACCTCGAAAGCGGCCTTCAGCAAAGCCTTTGTGTAATCCTCTTTTGGATTGGAAAAGATCTCATCGGCAGGCCCGCGTTCCACAACCTTGCCTGACTTCATGACGATCACATCCTCACAGAGAGCTTTCACAACTTTCAGATCGTGGCTGATGAACAGGTAAGCGAGGTTATGCTTCTCCTGCAGGTCGCGAAGCAGATCGATGATCTGGCCCTGAATGGACATGTCCAACGCGGACGTGGGCTCGTCGAGGACAACAAATTTGGGTTTCAGGATCATGGCGCGGGCAATCGCGATGCGCTGACGCTGGCCGCCTGAGAACTCATGCGGATGACGATGTCGCATTTCTGGATCAAGCCCAACCTCGACCAGGATCGACTTGATCATCTCGTCCCGTTCTTGCCGCGAAGATCCGATGTTGTGAATTCTCAACCCTTCGCCGATGATGTTGGAGACCGATTTGCGCGGGCTCAGCGACCCATATGGATCCTGGAACACGATCTGGATGTCCCGCCGCATGGCCCGCATAGATTCTGCATCCAAAGCCCCCAGGTCGCGACCTTGAAAATGTATGGAACCTTCTCCGTGATTTAGCCGCAGTATCGCCATGCCGAGGGTTGTTTTGCCGGACCCGCTCTCGCCGACGACTCCAACGGTGTGTCCCTCGCGAACGGTCAGATCTACGCCATCAACTGCTTTGAGGTAGGCAGTCGGACGCCGAAGAAAGCCGCCCTTCGTTCCGAACCATACTTTGACGTCGGCCGCCTCCAGAATGACCTTCGCGTCATCTGGCGCCGCCACGGGCTGCCCCTTGGGTT
This sequence comes from Roseibium sp. Sym1, assembly GCF_027359675.1. Classification (NCBI taxonomy): domain Bacteria; kingdom Pseudomonadati; phylum Pseudomonadota; class Alphaproteobacteria; order Hyphomicrobiales; family Stappiaceae; genus Roseibium; species Roseibium sp. Sym1. Next base: position 31,552 of record NZ_CP114787.1, on the reverse strand, counting down.
CGGAGTCGAGCAAATGGCGCGTATAGGGATGTTGCGCCGCAGTGAAGATCTGTTTTGTCGGGCCGGTTTCGACGATCTCACCCTTGTTCATCACGCATACCGTATCCGCCATCTTCTCCACGACACCCAGATCGTGGGTGATGAGAAGCAGCGCCATCCCGAGACGCTTCTGCAGGCTTCGGAGCAGTTCGAGAATCTGTGCTTGAACGGTCACATCAAGCGCTGTGGTCGGCTCGTCCGCGATCAACAAATCGGGATCGTTGGCGAGTGCCATAGCGATCATCACACGTTGTCGCTGGCCTCCAGAAAGCTCGTGGGGATAGGCGTTCAGGCGGTCTTCCGGCGACGGGAGCCTTACAAGGGTCAGCAGTTCGATTATTCGCTTTCGCGCCTTCTCACCGCGGATCTTTTTGTGAAGCGCGAGGACCTCGCCGATCTGATGCCCGATCGTCTGAAGCGGGTTGAGAGACGTCATCGGCTCCTGAAAGATCATCGAGATTCTGTCGCCTCGGATGCTCTCCATCTCGCTTTCGCTTGCGCCCATCATTTCCCGGCCCGCGAACAGAATGCTGCCCGAGGTTTCGTTCTTGACCGCGTAGGGAAGCAGCTGGAGGATCGACAGGGCTGTGATCGATTTTCCAGATCCTGATTCACCGACCAGTGCCAGCGTCTCTCCCTTGTTCAACTGAAAGGACACTCCCTTTACCGCCTCGACACGGCTGTCTGTGGACACGAAGTCGACGCGCAGATCCTTTACTGCGAGTAGGGCATTCGAAGGGTTTGGTGCTTGGTGGGTTGCATTCATTGTGGGACGTTCCGCTGGATAGATGTTTGCCTTCAGCCCGCCATGACCGAGTCTACGGCGGCATCAAGCTTCGCCCCGGCCTCCCGAAGTCTGGCGCGTTCGGATAATAGCCATTTCCGGTCGGTCGAAAGCTGGGTTCTGGCAGTTTCCAGCATACGATCAACTTCACCTGGCGAGACGCTCCCCGTTGAGACACGGGTTCGCACAAACACTTCGGGGTCGAGCGCCTCACGCAAAGAAGTCTCATCGATCTCCACGTCCTGACCAACGGTCTGCTGCGCGGCGCGATTGAGATCGGCCAGCGTGATGTTCGTGGGGGCGATCTCCTCTGAAAGGCAGATGCGGACAAGACGAGCCACGATATGGTGGACCTTCCTGAACGAGAGACCGGTATTGCGTACGATCACGTCTGCCAGATTGCTGGCGGTACACCAGCTGCCATTCAGTGCTTCACGCATTCGATCTTCATGCACAATCAAAGTTTCGATGATGCCGGTGAACAGGATCAGCATGCCTTCTGTTGTCTCAAGAGACTCGTCGATAAAGGGCAGATCACGCATGGTCTGATCACCCGTGCCCTCCGCCCGGAAGGTTGCGAGCGCTGCCGCGAGCCAGGTCACCGAGCCGCCGGCGGCCTTCTTGATGGCCTCAAGTCCGGCCGGGTTCTTCTTTTGCGGAAAGATACTGCTGGTGCCGCAATAGGCGTCGCCCGATTCCACAAATCCGAATTCGGTTGCCGACCACAGATGAAGGTCAGTGGAAAGGTCGTTCAATGTCGCCATCAAAATAGAGAGTGCCGCAGCCAATTCCGCAGAGTAGTACCCTTCTCTGCCCAGCTTCGAGTTTTCCAGGACACCACCGAACCCCAACAGTTCAGTCGTTCTGTCTCTGTCGAGTGGCCATGACGTGCCGGCAAGTCCGACAGCGCCGAGTGGATTGAGATTGACTCGTGCATAGACCTCGACGAGCCTGGCGAAATCATCGTTCAATCGTGCGCTGACACTGAGAAGATAATGTCCGAAGACCCAGGGCTGGGCCTGTTGCATGTGCGTATAACCCGGCATGATTGCGCGCGAGTGTCGCTCGGCCTGGGCAACAAGAGCATCCCGGAAATTGTTCAGTTGCTGGAGCACATCGAGAAGGCGGTTTCGTTCGTACAGCCGCCGAACCGTAGTGCCTTGGTCGATCCTGCTGCGGCCTGTATGCATTTGTCCTGCAATATCCTCGCCCATCCGCGCGGATAGATAGGACTCGACTTGAAGCAGGAAGCTGCCCTTGAGGGGATCGGTCGGGAATGTCTGCGGATCGCTGTCGCGCAGTTCCACCAAACCTTTCAGGATGGTACGGGCCACATTTCTTGAGATGATGCCCTGCTCCGCCAACATCACGGTGTGCGCCAGATCAACCAGGTTGAATTCGTGGAAGTGACGTTTCTCATGCTCGAGAACCGGCAGGTCATAATACTTGATGAGACTCTCCGCCGGCGGACTGCTGAGCCGTGCTTCGGTGAGGTAAATCTCTTGTTGGACAACCGGGCTGTTCATTCTCGTTCCAGTTTGTAGTGGGGGTGCCACAGCATGCGCACGCTCGGGCCGACCCGCGAAGAAATCTGATCTGTTCAAATTCGATGTTGGCGAGGCCCAGGCGGGCACGACTAACGGCCGCCCGGGTCTCTCTTCAGGTCAGTGAGCTTGGGAGGATCACTCTTTTGAGACCTGGTCGAGATCGATCAGGCCGGTCGTATAGACCTCGAGGCCTTCGATCCCTTTCGCAATGCCTATCAACTGGACATCGTTGAACAGGGTTAGAGCGTTCGGTGCTTCGTTCCACGCAATGTCCTGCAACTCGGCGAAGTAGGACATGCGTTTGTTATAGTCGAGTTCAACCGCTGCCTTGTCGAGAAGCGCATCGACCTCTGGGTTGTTGTAGCCGGTGAGGTTCGACGGGTCGGTGCTGTAGAACTTGCGGCGGGTGCGCCAGTCCGCTTGCGTAATCCCAGTGCCAAGCAACCACATGTTGGAGTCGTTGCTGCCGTACCCGGTGCCGTTGCCCGGTTGAGGATTGTAGAGAGTCTTCTGGTATGCCGCCCACTCCCAGACCTTGAACTCGGTCTTCAGACCGATTTCGTTCAAGTAGCTCTGGACGACCTCTGCGACGGTCTTGTCCTTCGGATAGCGGCCGTTTGGTGTCCAGATGACAATGGGTTCGGTGACACCGCCTGGAAATGCTTCCGCCAGCAATTCGCGGGCTTTGTCTGGATCGAATGAGTAAGGGCGCTGCGGCACTTGGCCCTGCACTCCCTTCGGGAAGATACCCTCAGGGACCTCACCATAGCCACTGAGGATCTTGTTGATGATCGCCTCACGGTCAATCGCGTGGTTGATTGCCAGGCGCGCGCGTGGGTCGCTGAAAGGTGGTTTTGCCGTGTTGAGCTCAAAGAAAATCTGGAACGAACTCGGTTCGAGAAGAAGCTCCGTCGAGGAGTCGTCCCTGATCTGAGCCGCCGATTCCGGTGCGATATTGAGCGCAATATCGGCGTTGCCGGTTTGCAGCTCGATCGCCCGCGCGGCCCCTTCAGGGATGGGGCGGAAGGTCATTGTCTCGGGCTTTCCGGGTGTGCCGAAGTAGTCTGGGTTGCGCTCGATTACAACGCGCTCGCCGGGAATCCATTCCGAGACCAAATAGGGGCCGGTTCCGATGGGGTGTTGAGCGTAGGTGGCGGGATCCTTCTGAACGGCAGTGGGGCTGTTCATGGAGGCATACATCTCCGCCAGTTTTTCCAGCAGAGTGGGTGACGGCGCGTTTGTCTTGATCTCGACGGTGTAATCATCGACCACATTAATTTCGCTTATCGCCTCGAGCTGCGATCCGTTGGGCGAACCAAGCTCCGGGCTAACGATACGATCAAGATTGAATTTCACCGCCTCAGCGTTGAAGGGCGTGCCGTCCGAAAACCTGACACCCTCGCGTAGATTGAAGGTCCATGTGAGACCGTCCTCGGAAGTCGACCAAGACTCCGCGAGATCCGGTACGATCTCGGACAGGGATGGGCCATTCCATTTCACCAACTTGTTGAACACGTTGCTGAACACAATCTGTGACGGAATGCTGCGCGACACATGCGGGTCGAGCGTGTCGACGTCAGAACCCTGCACCACACGGAGATTGAATTGGGCCAATGCCGTTGTAGGCGACATCATTGAGGTCGCGGTCAATAGGCCGAGTCCCAGCGCCAGGCAGGAACGCCTTGTTAGTTTCATGAAAGCCTTCATTGTTACTCCCCTTTCGTTTCGAGTTTGGCTTTGCGGATCAAAGGGCCTTTCGCGAACGCGGATCGATGTAGTCGCGAAGCGCGTCGCCGATGAGGTCGAAACTCAAGATGACCAGAAACAGAGCAAGGCCCGGCGCGAAGATCACGTGTGGGTGCAACGTGAATTGCGCCCGAGATCCAGCGATCATCGCACCCCATTCCGGGATCGGCGGTTGTGGTCCCAATCCCAGGAAACTCAATCCGGAGCCGATCAGGATCGCTTCCGCCAGCGAGAGCGTTCCCTGTACGATCACCAAGGACGTCGTATTGGGCAGGATGTGGGAGAACAGAATGTTCAGATCCCGGGCGCCGAGCGACTTGGCAGCCATCGTGAACTGCCGGTGCTTCAACGCGAGTACCGGTCCGCGAAACAAGCGGACGTTGGCCGGGATGGTCGAAATGCCAATGGCGAGCGTCAGGCTGACGACGCCGGGCCCGAGGATCGTCACGATGACGATTGCGAACAACGCTCGCGGAAAGGCGATGAGCGAGTCGATCAGACGCATCACGATGCCGGTGAACCAGTTTTCGAAATAACCGCAAAGCCCACCGATTATGACACCGGCCACCATGGCAATTGTGACCGCCAACAAGGCGACGAGCAAAGTGATCCTCGCGCCCCAAACGACCCGGGCAAGTAGATCTCTTCCAAGTTCATCCGTTCCGAGCGGATGGCTTAAGGAAGGCGGCTCTAATGAGTTGAGGAGGTCGACTCGCGTCGCCGTTTCCCAGCTGTAAAGCCATGGCGCGCATAGAGCGGCGACCACAAGAGCTGCGACAACAGCACAGGCCGCGAGCGCAACATAATTCTTGCGATGGACAAGATAGCCGAAGAAGCTCGGCGCGTTCTCTTGCTTACGCATAGGTGATACGAGGGTCGAGAACGCCATAGATCAAGTCCACGATTAGATTGACGATGACAACCGCGGCCGCGAACGCGAGAATCGTTCCCTGTACGACATAGATGTCGCGCGCCAGGATCGCCTCGACCATGTAGCGGCCCATACCCGGCCAGGCGAAAACGGATTCCACGATCACCGCGCCACCAAGGAGACGGCCGAAATCGAGGCCGAGGACTGTGACGATCGGAATGGCCGCATTCCGTAACGCATGACGGTAGGTGACCTTGCGCCAAGAGAGACCTTTGGCTCTCGCCGTCCGAATGAAATCCTCGGACAAGACGTCGAGCATGGTCGAGCGGGTCAAACGGGCAAACGTTGCGACATACGGCAAACCCAGCGTCACGGCGGGGAGCACGAGATGGGCCAGACTTCCGCGGCCTGTCGGCGGTAGCAACCCTAATTGCAATGAGAACACGAACATCAGGACGAGGCCCAGGAAGAACCCGGGTGTGGAGATGCCCAGCACCGCGATGCTGGTGACAATTCGGTCAGCAGGCCCGCGCGGATGAAGCGAGGAATAGATACCGAGGGGAACACCCAATAAGACCGCGATTGCCATCCCCGCGATCGTCAGCTCCAAGGTCGCAGGAAAAGTTCGGGCGATACCTTCCGACACCGGCGCAAGGGTCCGAAACGAAGTTCCAAGATCGCCCTGGAGGAGTTTGCCGAGATAAATTGCGTATTGGACGGGCAAAGGTTTATCGAGGCCGTAGTTCACCCGGATCTGCTCGATGTCGGACGCCGAAGCATCCGGCCCGGCGGCCATCCTGGCGGGATCACCCGGAATAAGGTGAAGGACCAAGAAAACGGCGATCGATACGCCGAGCAGCATTGGCACGAGCATCAGCAGGCGTCTGAGGATGTAATTCACCATGGTCGCTGGCTTCCTCCCTGATTGCGCCTGTCACAACAATGTCATTTTGTGGGCAGGCAAGGTATTAGGCAACTGTACGTAGAGTGTTCAGGACATAACATAATATTATGCAGAAATCCGTTCGAATGGGGCGACATCGACGCATGACGGCCGCGTTTCCGATCTCGATTTGAACTGCTGAGTAGGTCCGCGGACTGGCCCGATAATCTCGCTGAGCAGTGCAGTGCAGTGCAGACGAAATGCTCATCCGCCACGTCTGCATCAGCCTGACGGGTGGAGCTTACGCGCCGACAGGAGACGCTTCCATTGCCCTAAACAAGCCTCTCATAATATTGGAGAACTCATCGCAAAGCTTCGAATTTTGGAAATGGCTTGGCGTAATGACCGAAACATCAAAGGTTAGTCGCGGGCTGAACGGTCGAATTGCAAACCGGCCATTGGCAAACGTCGCCGCTGTGAAAGGATCGACTATGGAAACGCCTAGCCCCGACGCGACAAGACCTATCACGCTTGCAGACAGTGACGTCTCGAGAAGGAGTTGTCGGGAGACCCCCGCAACTTCGAACGCCTGATCCACCCGGAGGCGAAAAGGGCTGTTCTTTCCCAGAGAAATAAATGGAAGATCCTTCAAGTCCTCAATCTCAATGCTCGGCTTTGTGGCTATGTCATATTCTGCCGGAGCGACGCATACCGCTTCGACCGGCGGCAACGGTTTAAGATCAACTCCAGGAAATTCGCCGCCAACTTGCGCAAAGCCCACATCGAAATGCCGCCCTGCGACGAGTTCCAGTATTGAGACGGAGTTTAGGCTTTCGACCGTTACATTGACCGCAGATCTGCCTTCACGAAATCGGCTTATCGCTTCGGGGATACAACTGAGCGAAAGCCCTCCCATAGCTGCAATTCGCAGCGAACCAGCTCTGGTTGTCTGGAGTTCCGTTGCAATCTTCGCAATCCGATCAATGCCAAAGTAATACCTGTCGACCTCTGCAAAGAGCGTTGTACCTTCTTGGGTCGGTATGAGCCGGTTACGGTCGCGTCGAAACAATCGAAACTTCAGTTCTTTTTCGAGATCCTTCACCAAGCGGCTGACGGCTGGCTGGGTAATCTGCAGCAGTTCGGCGGCGATGGTCATGCTTCCCGTCATCATGACCGCCCGAAACGCTTCAAGTTGCCTCGGATTCAGATGCAAACTCGACCCTCCCTATGAAATCAATACTCAACCATAACATTTCGCGCAGAAACACCGTACCTAATCAAATGATATAATGACTGGATGTGATCGACATAGGGTGCGTCAACCGGGAGCGGCACCTGTTTGCCTCCCATAGGCTGGCGTCACATGTATACCGCGCGGTGGCGAGCCGACATGCACATTCTGCGATGTATCACATTATCAACCCTTAGGATCATCTCGCTGGAACGCTTCCGATCCTCGAAGCCGGCGGCAATTCCACCCGCACAGACCGTCACCCCTACGATGTCGCGAACCGCAGCAGTGCTTCGGTGATAGCGACAGACTTCGAGAACCGGGAAATTCCGACCCGCGAGGTGTTTTCTGGAATGGCGTCCTGGAGGACGGCTCGGCTCAATATTGCTAGAGTGGCAATCATGGTCCTACACAATGGATGCTTGAGGCAGCTTTGTTTGTAGAGCCCAAGGCATTTTAATCGACGGATCCAGTAGTTCCCACATGTCCGAGCCCATTTACGACAAGATCAACGAGTTGCTGAAGGCAATTCGCTCCTCTCAGCGCAACATCGCTCTTGTCTGCTTCGTCACGCTCGCGTCAATCTGGGGTTTCGACGGCAATGATCTTGAGGCAGTTGACACTGAACTCCAGCAGGTTCGCTCCCTGGCATCCACGTGGGACACGAGCGCGGTCTGGTTGTCAGAATGGGCGAGCAGCACTACCGGTTTTGGATCGTCTCCGGTGCTTCTGGACAAACCGCTCGTTTTTGCACCTCAGGATCATGGGTCCGACCATATCGACGCCTACAAGAACCCGGGATTGGTGGCAAAAAGCGTGGAGCCCTGGTCCGTCTTGCCACTTCCTGGCACTCTAGACGCTCTGAGAGAACAGGCGAGGCGTATCGACCAGTCCGGAGGAAAGCGGGAAATCCATCTCGCGATGCCAGCAAACATTGCGCAATTCAAGGACTTCTGGAACGACCTTGGTCGGATTACCGTGAAGTCGATTTCTCTCGATCCGCCGCCGTTTCCGCGAAGGCTGCGCTATCGCCGACTATATTTTGCCGAAGACATCGATGAAGCTTCTGATCGCTGGTTTGATGAAATCCTGAACATCAGAGAGGATATTCCCTTTGATAGTGGATTTAGCGAGGTCGTTCTAAAACTCACGGGAGTGGATACCAGCAGCGGAAGCTACACTGATCTTAAGTGCGGAGTTGAGAACTGGTGGTGTCGATCTGACGGTCATCTGAGATATAACGCCGTCTTGTTCTCAAGCACCTTGCTTTCGAGGGGCGACGGGCGCGGAGACACAGATACCATCGCCATTCCTGTTAATGCCCAAGAGGAAACGTCTTCTGCAAGAATGGCGTTTCGAGCCTTCTACGAAGAGAGAACGAGCGCTGTTGCCGGCTGGAGCGATGCTGAATTCGAGCTCGCATTTCCCGCTCTCAGCCGTTACGCGGAAAATGGTCGCGAAACGCTGCGCCTGAATGATCTGCATATCGTTGTGCAGAGCGATCTTGCCCGCAATCCTGACCGGATCTCTGTGTTTGGAGCATCAATTCCTATTGGTGATATCGGCTTCTGGGTCGTCTCAGCGGTCCTGGCCTTACAGGCCTTCTTCGCTACGCAACTGGTTGAGTTGCGCAGATTGTTGGCCTCGGAGCAGATCGACCCACGCTCCATCAGCGAGCCATGGATCGGCATCTTCCCAGGTTTTCTTGGACGAGCCGCAGTAATATCTGCGACCGTCGTGCTTCCCGCTGGCTTGGCCCTGTTCATCAACATTCAGACGTATGGGACGGCGATGTCTTCAGCGTTAATTGCCCTCGGTATCGTTTCGTCGCTTCTGGGCGCGTACACCGCATTGTTGATTTGGAACTCCGGCCAGCAGAGTGGATCCTCCTGATCAATAGAGGCCAGTTCACTATGTGGCAGAATGCGGCGCGCTCGAGTTCGATCAACGAAAGACACAACAGAGAGCCGCTCCGCCTTGCGCATCATCGAAAGTCCCGCGTCTTCACCTTGATCTCGTCGATATGGCCATAGGGGTCGAACATGTCCCTCGGCTTAGGCATCCCGCGCGGATCTGGCGCCGGCGACCCATGATGAAACTCGTCGCCGCGCCCATGCGGGAGCGGGAAGGCCTCGTTGCGAGTTCCCACACTCGCAAGCTCTGAAGACAGATCGATCAGCTCGCGGGCGACGATATGGACCACCTCGCCTTCCCGCTGAACCCGTCCTTTGACGCCGAGCATGCCCGAGCCGAGCACGGTACGCCGGTATTTCTCGAAGACCTTGGACCAAACGACGAGATTGGCGACCGTTGTTTCGTCCTCAAGGGTGATGAACATGACCCCCTTGGCCGACCCTGGCCGTTGGCGCACCAGGACCAGGCCGGCGACATTGACCCAGCGGCTGTCGCGCAAGGCGACCGCTTCCGCACAGGTCACGAACCGGCGGCGGGACAGATCGGCCCGGAGGAAGGCAACCGGGTGGCGGCGCAGGCTCAAGCCCACATGCCCGTAATCCTCGACCACCTCCCGGCCCGCTTCCATCGGCTTTAGGGAAACTGTCGGTTCGGCCTGCTCGGGGATAATGCCGGCCTCGCGATTGGCCGCGGCGGCGAAGAGCGGCAGCGGTTCGTCCCGTAGCGCCTTGATGGCCCAGAGCGCCTCGCGCCGGGCGAGGCCAAGTGACGGCCTGAACGCATCGGCTTCTGCGAGTTCGATCAGGGCGGCGGCTGGAACGCCTGCGCGGCGCCAGAGATCGTCGACCGAGACGAACTCGTGATCCTCGCGGCAAGAGACCAAACGCGCCGCTTCCGCATTGCCCAGACCCTTCACCAAACGCAGTCCCAGACGGACAGCGAAACGGCTGTGGTCATCATCGTTGGGTTCGAGCGTGCAGTCCCAGCGGCTCGCATTGATGGAGACCGGACGGACCTCGACACCATGATCGCGCGCATCGCGGACGATCTGGGCCGGTGCATAAAAGCCCATCGGCTGGGCATTCAGAAGCGCGCAGCAAAAGGCATCCGGGTGCCAGCATTTCATCCAGGAGGAGGCATAGGCGATCAGTGCGAAGGAAGCCGCGTGGCTTTCAGGGAAACCATAAGAACCGAAGCCCTCGAGCTGCTTGAAGGTGCGTTCCGCGAACTCGCGGTCATAGCCGTTACCGACCATACCCTCGATCAGTTTGGTGCCGAACTTCGAGACACCGCCGGTGTGCTTGAAGGTCGCCATGGCGCGGCGGAGCTGATCGGCCTCGCCGGCGCTAAAGCCCGCGCATTCGATCGCGACGCGCATGGCTTGTTCCTGAAACAGGGGCACACCAAGCGTCTTCCCGAGCACCGCCTCGAGCTCCGGCTTCGGAAAGGTCACCTCTTCCTTACCCTCGCGGCGGCGCAGATAGGGATGGACCATATCGCCCTGGATCGGTCCGGGCCGGACGATGGCGACCTCGATGACGAGATCGTAGAAGGTGCGCGGCTTGATGCGCGGCAGCATCGCCATCTGGGCCCGGCTTTCGATCTGGAAGGTGCCGAGCGTGTCGGCCTTGCGGATCATCGCATAGGTGCGCGGATCCTCGGCCGGGATCGTCGCGAGATCGAGCCGGATATCCTTGTGCGCGGCGAGTAGGTCGAAGGCGCGGCGCATGCAGGAGAGCATGCCGAGCGCCAGCACGTCGACCTTCATGAATTTCAGAACATCGATGTCGTCCTTGTCCCATTCGATGACCTGCCGGTCCTCCATGGCCGCCGGTTCGATCGGCACCAGCTCGTCGAGCCGGTCGTGGGTCAGTACGAAGCCACCGGGATGCTGGGAGAGATGGCGCGGAGTGCCGACGAGTTGGTGGGCGAGTTCCATAGCAAGGCGCAGCCGCCGGTCGCCCATGTTGAGGTTCAGCTCCTCGGCGTGCTTCTGCTCAACGCCCTCCGACCAGCCCCAGACTTGCGACGAGAGCGTCTTGGTCAAATCCTCAGTCAGGCCGAGCGCCTTGCCGACATCGCGCAGCGCACCCTTGGAGCGGTAGCGGATAACGGTGGAACAGAGCGCAGCCCGTTCGCGCCCATAGGTCTGGTAGACCCACTGGATAACCTCCTCGCGGCGCTCATGCTCGAAATCGACATCGATATCAGGCGGCTCGCGCCGCTCCTCCGACACGAAACGTTCGAAGAGCAGGTCGTTGCGGTCGGGGTCGACGGAGGTGACACCGAGGACATAGCAGACGGCCGAATTGGCGGCCGATCCCCTGCCCTGGCAGAGAATATCCTTGGAGCGGGCGAAGCGCACGATCGCGTTCACGGTCAGGAAATACGGCGCGTAGTCCAGCTTCTCGATCAGCGCCAGCTCGTGATTGAGATTGGACCGCACCTTGTCGGGCAGGCCCTCGGGATAGCGCTCAGCCGCGCCCTCCCAGGTGAGCTTTTCGAGCGCCTGTTGCGGGGTCAGGTCGGGATAGAGCTTCTCCTCCGGATATTGATAGGCCAGCTCCTCGAGCGAGAACCTGCAGCGATCCGCAATCTCTGCGGTCCGAGCAAGCGCCTCCGGATACCGCTCGAACAGCCGGTGCATCTCTTCCGGCGGTTTCAAATAGCGGTCTGCGAAACGCTCCCGGCGATGGCCGAGTTCGTCGATGGTGACATTGTGCCGGATCGCCGTCACCACATCCTGCATGAGCTGCCGACCCACCTCGTGGAAGAGCACGTCATTGGTGACGACAGTCGGAACCCGTGCCGCGGCGGCCAGGTTCGAGAGCTGCCAGAGGCGGAGCTGATCGTTGGGACGCCGGCGCAATGTCAGCGCCACATAGGCGCGGTCGCCGAAGGCCTCCCGCAGCCGTCTCAGATGCAGCGCGCAGTCATCATCGGCGCGATCCGGCACGAGAACCGCGATCAGCCCCTCCCCGTAAACCACGAGGTCAGCCCATTCGAGGTAGCACTTGCCCTTCCCCGCGCGGCCTTTGCCGAGCGACAGCAGGCGGCAAAGCCGGGCATAGGCCGGCCGGTCGGTCGGATAGACCAGGACCGGCAGAGCATCGGCAAGGTCGAGGCGGCAGCCGACGACCAGCCGGACGCCTGTCTGCCGGGAGGCTTCGAGCGCCCGGACGACACCGGCCAGCGAGTTGCGGTCGACGACGCCAAGCGCCGCGATGCCAAGTTCGGCGGCGCGCGCGAAGAGCTCGTCGCAACTGCTGGCGCCGCGCAGAAACGAGAAATGCGTCGTGACCTGCAGCTCGACGTAGCGCGGCCCGGTCATCCGAAGATCCCGTGCAGGAACCAGCGTTGCGAACCGCTGTCCTCATGCTCGCCGTCTCCGGAGCGGAAGAGCCAGTAGCGTTCGCCCGCCTCGTCCTCGACCCGGAAATAATCCCGGACCGTCGTCAGTTCGGCATCGCGTTTCCACCATTCGCCACGGATGCGTTCCGGACCGTCGGCGCGGCGGACCCGGCGGCGCACGCCGCGCCATGTGAACCAGACGGGCGGATGGTCGGGAAGCAGCGCCATGGTCTCGACCGGCTCGGGCCGAGGCAGGAGGCGCGGCGGCCGCGGCCAGTCGCCCTCCCAGGTCAGCCCGGTTTCCGGCGCCAGCGGCGGAATGCGCGCCACGGACCGTTCCGGCACATCGCTTTGCACTGGTGTAAACCGGCAAAGCATCCGATCGCCGACCCGGTTGGCGAGCACATCGACGAGGTCGGAAACGTCCGCCTCGGGTTCCTCGACCAGGGAGGAGATCGTCTGCTTTTCACGAACCGGCTCGGTCTCGATGGCGACCAGCACCATGATCTCGATCCCGAACCCCGGATCGACGGTTTCCAGCTTGTCGCGGAAGAGCCGGGTCAGGCGTTTTGGATCGCGCACCGGCTGGGCCATGCCGGTGCGGATGAATTGCATCGTGTTGTCGACCCGGTGAAAGAGGAGATCGAGCCGCCGGGCCCCAAGCCCGGCTTTCTCGAGTTTAGCGCAAAGGGCATCGACCAGTTTGGCGATATAGCGGGCAATAGTTTCGGCGGCGCCGATCGGCTCCCCGAAGACCTTTCGCGCTTCGATCAGCTCCGGCGACCGGACGGGATCGACCGGCTCGGCGATCCGGCCGAGCGCCTGGTCCAGCCTTCGGCCGATCTCCGGGCCGAACCGCAGGGCCAGAGGCGCGCGCGGCCGCTTGAGGAGCTCGCCCACCGTCTCGAAACCGAGGGTGATCAGGCCGGACACCGTTCCGGGATCGAGCCGGAGCGCCTGCAGCGGCAGGGTCCGAAGCATGGCTTCACCCTCGCCGGGCGGAATGATGATGGCCGGCCGGGCGACAAACCGGGCCGCGGCATGGGCCGCGCCCCAGGTATCGGCGACCGCGGCGCGGGCTTCGACGCCGGAAGCGGCAAAACGCTTGATCATATCGGCAAGCATGGTCGCCTCTCCGCCATGCAGATGATCGGCGCCGGTCGTATCGATCATCAGCCCGTCCGGCGGGTCGGCCATGACGACAGGCGAAATCCGCTTCAGCGCCCAGAGCGCCAGCTTGGTCAGGCCCTCGGTCTCGGCGGCGGGATCAGAATCGGCAATGATCAGTCCCGGCACCAGAGCCTGCGCCTTGGTGACGGCCATGCCGATGCGCACGCCAAGCCGTTCGGCATTGGCATCAAGCGCGGTGATCAGACGGCGGCGGCCGGCCCGCCCGGCCATGACGAGCGGCGCATCAGCCGGAGGCGATGCGTCGCCCGATTTCCTTCTGAGGCGATCTGTGGGCCACCTCGGAAGGAAGAGCGAGACGACCCGTGTCATCACACGCCTCCACTTCAAAATCTGCACTTTCTCCGGCGCGGCATCGGATGAGTTCGACCAGCCAGCGGGCGCGGCCAAGACCGGGCACCGGCAAGGGCTGCGACGGCAGGACGGAGACCCGCCAGCGGCTGATGCTGGCGGTCGGTTGCCCGAAATCGCCGGCCTCGGTCTGCCGGCGCCACCGGCGCAGCGCCAGGCCGATCGTGTTGGAGCCCTCGGCAGCCAGTTGCAGGCGCCGCGAGGCGGTCATGGGCAGGCGCGCAGTTTCGGCGACGACGGCGCCGAGCCCGCCATGGCGAAGCCCTTCCTCGAAACAGGCGAGCAGCGCCTTTTCGTCGCCGGCCTCGACATGGATTACCCGGTCGGGCACGAGCCCGACCTGCGCGATCGCCGGCGCGAAAAGATCGGGCCGCGTGACCACCCAGAGCACCTTGCCCTTGGTGCGCGCCGCGATCCCGGCCGTAAACAGCGCGGCGGCCGCCCCATCCACGGCGCCATTGCCGCCGCCCGCCACCTCATGCAGACACCCAAGCCCCAGCCCTCCTCCCGGAAGCCTTCGGTCGATGTCTGTCAGCCCGAAGGGCAGAACCGGGCGCGCACGTCCCCCCGGACCTTCAAGATGCGCGATGCGCTCTCGAAGCTCGGAAATAGCGGGACTGACCGAATGGCTCGGCATGACGCGGAAAGGTCTCCTTTAAGGCTTTGCAACGGCGAAAATCTCCGGTATGTTCATTATTTGTTCTCTTTCCGGTTTTGAGTCAATCGGACTCTTTGATGGGCTCAGGCCACCTCGACCGGCAGAAAACGCCGATGCGTGGGACGCGCATCGTTGATTCCCAAGGGTTTGAGGCGGGACGGGATGAGCGCAGCGCATCTGGAAAAATTGAACGACAATCAGCGGGCCGCGGTCCTGCACGGCATCGATCTGCCCGATGGCGGCATCGGCGGGCCGTTGCTAATTATTGCCGGCGCAGGCTCCGGGAAAACCAATACACTCGCCCATCGGGTCGCCCAACTCGTGATTTCCGGAGCCGATCCGCGGCGCATTCTTTTGATGACCTTCTCCCGCCGCGCGGCCGCCGAAATGGGAAAACGGGTCGAGCGGATCTGCACGAAAGCACTTGGCGACAAGGCGGGGATCATGGCGGACGGGCTTGCCTGGTCGGGCACGTTCCACGGGATCGGGGCGCGGCTGCTCCGGGAATACGCCATCGAGCTCGGCCTCGATCCGCAGTTCACGATCCACGACCGCGAGGACTCCGCCGACCTGATGAACCTCGCCCGGCACGATTTGGGCTTCTCGAAAACCGAGAACCGGTTTCCCGCCAAGGGCACCTGTCTTTCGATCTATTCGCGCACCGTCAATGCCGAGGCGCCGCTGGATGAAATCCTCAGGGCGAACTTCCCCTGGTGTGCCGCGTGGGAGAAAGAGCTGAAGGACCTGTTCGCGGCCTATGTCGAGGCCAAGCAAATCCAGAACGTCCTCGATTATGATGACCTGCTGCTCTACTGGGCGCAGACCATGGGCGATCCGGTGCTTGCCGATGAGATCGGCGGATGCTGGGATCATGTCCTGGTCGACGAATATCAGGATACCAACCGCCTGCAGTCGTCGATCCTGATGGCGCTCAAGCTCGGCGGGCGCGGCCTGACGGTCGTCGGCGACGACGCACAGGCGATCTATTCGTTCCGCGCCGCCACGGTGCGCAACATCCTCGACTTCCCGAATGAATTCTCACCGAAGGCCGACGTGATCACGCTCGACCGCAATTACCGGTCAACGCAACCGATCCTCGCGGCCGCCCACGGCGTGATCGGTCTTGCCCAGGAGCGCTACACGAAAGACCTCTGGACGGAGCGCGCCTCCAATGAAAAGCCGCGCCTGGCGACAGTCCGCGACGAGGGCGATCAGGCGCGCTTCGTCGCCGACGAGGTGCTCGACAACCGCGAGGGCGGCATGCGGCTGAAAGACCAGGCCGTCCTGTTCCGGGCGAGCCATCACAGCGGCCCGCTGGAAGTGGAGCTGACCCGCCGTAACATTCCCTTCGTGAAATTCGGCGGCCTGAAGTTCCTCGATTCCGCCCATGTGAAGGACATGCTGGCAGCACTTCGCTTCGCCCAGAACATGCGCGATCGTGTGGCCGGCTTCCGGCTGATGCAGCTTTTGCCCGGTGTCGGCCCGGCCTCGGCGCAAACCGCTCTCGATGCCGTTAGCGAAACCGCGGATCCCGTCGAGACGCTCGCCGCCCTGCCCGCGCCGTCGCGTGCCGCAGCCGACTGGCCGGGTCTCGTCTCGTTGATCGCGGACCTCCGCACTGCCCAGATGGGCTGGCCGGCAGAGATCGGGCGGATCAGGGCGTGGTATGAGCCGCATCTGGAGCGCATTCATGAAGACTTCGAAATGCGCCGCGCGGACCTCCTGCAGCTTGAGGATATCGCCGCCGGCTATCCGTCGCGCGAGCGGTTTCTGACTGAGCTGACGCTCGACCCGCCGGATGCGACCTCCGGCCAGGCTGGCGTACCACTGCTCGATGAGGATTACCTGATCCTCTCCACCATCCATTCGGCCAAGGGGCAGGAGTGGCGCTCGGTGTTCGTCCTCAACACCGTCGACGGCTGCATTCCCTCCGATCTGGGGGTCGGCACGACCGACGAGATCGAGGAAGAAAGGCGACTGCTCTACGTGGCGATGACGCGGGCGAAGGACAGCCTCAACCTTGTCGTCCCGCAGCGTTTCTTCACGCATGGACAGTCTTCGACCGGCGACCGGCATGTCTATGCCTCGCGGACGCGGTTCATTCCCGCTATGTTGTTGCAGTTTTTCGAGAATAGGACCTGGCCGGTGGTCGCGCCGGGCCAGACAAGCAATGCCGGACCGCGGCAGATGCGCCTCGATGTGGGGGCGCGGATGCGCGGGATGTGGCGCTAACGGGAGAAGGATTTGTGCAATCTCTATAATCTGACGACGACACGGGACGCGGTTGTCGAGTTCACCAAGGCGATGGCCGACAAGGCAGGCTGGAACGAGCCTTCCTTGAACGTCTATCCAAACACCCTGGCGCCGATCGTCCGTGTTGGCGACGATGGCAATCGGGAGATCGTCAGCGCCACCTGGGGCATGCCGACGCCACCGGCCTTCGTCAAAGGCAAGGCCGATCGCGGGGTCACGAATATCCGAAATGTCGGATCGCCGCACTGGCGCCGCTGGCTGGGGCCGACAAGCCGGTGTGTTGTCCCGTTCACGTCGTTCGCGGAGCCCGATCCCGCAAGCAAGGTGGAAGGCGGCCGCGTGCCGAACGCCTGGTTCGCGCAGAACCCGGACAGGCCGCTGATGTTCTTTGCCGGGTTCTGGACGCCCTGGAAGGGTGTGCGGAAGGTCCGCGACGGGGAGCAAGAATATGAGCTCTATGGGTTCCTCACGACGACACCCAACGAGATCGTCAAGCCCATCCACGAAAAGGCCATGCCGGCAATCCTAACGACACCGGAAGAGGTCGATCTCTGGCTGACCGGGGAATGGACCGACGTCAAACACCTGCAGCGGCCGCTGCCCGGCAACATGCTGGTCATTGTGGAGCCACCGGCCAATCCGAAGGATGATGAATAGGTCGATCTGAGAACTGGCCGCTGAGACCAATTCGTCGATGAATGAGGCGGCCGCTCACGCAGGGTGGGTCGCTAACTAACCGATACCAAGTCGAGCTTGTCGCAAATGAGATTGCGGTTCCGACGATGTTGACGAATGCAGCGACATCGCATTGATGAAATCTTCGGGCGCTTTCAAATAGCGTTCGAGCTTGTTTTCCCTCGTAAGGGATACAAACAGCGCACACGATTTTGCCTGACAGTTGATGGACTTTGCCGGATTGAACTCTATGTCGGTAAATCCGGCGTAACGGATCTCTCCGTCTATTCGGTTCTTCAGCCAGACGCGATGCGGGAAAATCGCTGTCAGGTACAGCCAGTCATAGAAGACGGTCGGCGGCGTCAACGGGAACTCGAAGCCGTCAAACCGGAATCCGACTAGCGGACCAGACTCCCGAAGTCGCGGGTCTCGCTTGGCCACCTTGGGTTCGGCACCGTACAGATCCGTGTATGGACCACCCCGCTCGAATACTTTGCTTCCCTGAAATGCACATTCTAAGGGCATGTCAGTCGATCCGAGCTCGATGCGGAGGTGAAAGGCGCTGAGGTGACGACCCGCGACTTCGTCCGATTTGCTCGATATCTCCAAGAGTGGCGAATAGCCCGCGCGCTCGGCGGCTTCGTGAAGCGAACGGATGTTCTTCTTTTTCTGAACGTCGGCAAAGCCTCCCGCCCACTGGATATCGAAATCCATGCGCTTCACGTACCCGTCTGCCTCGAGCGCAGGGACGAAGATCGGTCTTTCAGCCATTGGGTATGTTCCGTATGAGCTCCAGTGGGATGGGATTAGGCACCAATACCTCGTACTTTTCGGCCTGCTTCAAGCGTTGCTGGACCCCCGGATCCGACCAGTCTGTCCGAGTGTACAACACTTGGAAGTCGATCAATGCATCCGCCTCACCTATCGGCACCGACTCGACGCCGCTCTTATTGGCAACGTCGTCGGTGAATCGAACGCCATCGTACTGCATGACCGACGGGTGGATCTGCAGGAAGATCGAGTCGACAATCCGGCTGTCCTGCCGAGCCGCAAATTCCATGGGATGATTGTTCCGAAAGCAGAGGTGCACGTAATTGCCCATGCCTTTCCAGGCATCAGCGTCGCGGCTCCATTCGTTGCCCCCGGGCGCAGGAACCTCGACTCCCTTCTCCAAAAGCTGCGACAGTGGGAAGAGGCCGCCCATTTCCCGGATCAGCGGCAGATTCCTTCTGTCCGTGAAATGATAGAGGAGCGGTATTCTAGCTATTGAGTCGATTGCAACCATAACAGTGCGAAAGCCTGATTTTTCGGTGAAGCGCAATACTAGCAGTATATTCATCTGACAAACAGAGATGCATCAGCGGGTTTTCGACAGCGAGTGGTCTTCAGCAACTCAGCAAACAATGAGGATTTCGAGATCGACTTGGGCGCAGCAACTACTTTTCCTTTACTAATGCCGAGCCGATTGCCGCCTTTCGCAGAAAGCGCAACCTGTTATGGTGGAAGCGTGTAGGAGGAACGCATTGGACGAGTTGGACGACAATTCAACGGCAGAGGAGCCACCCGCAAAGGTGAAATCGGTTGCCGCCAAAATCCTCGAGGAGTTCTTCGATACCCTCGAAAAGGATGAAGGCACCACTGAGCCTGCGAAGCGGCTGCGCAAAGTCGTGCTCGAAGACGGTGTATTCGCTGAGCCTGCCATCCGCGCCGCCCTGTTTCCGGACGCGCCATGATCCGGATCGATAAAATCACGATCAAGGAATTTCGCGGCATCCGCGATCTCACTCTGGATCTCAAGGGCGAAAACTTTGCCGCCTGCGGTCCGAACGGCACTGGAAAGAGCGGGATCGTTGACGCGATCGAGTTTGCCTTGACGGGCAACATCTCCCGGCTTGCCGGCGCGGGCACAGGCGGTTTGTCGGTCAAGGCACATGGCCCTCACGTGGACAGTCGTAACAAGCCGGAAGCTGCCTCGGTTACGGTGGATGTGATCATACCCGCGCTCGGGAACAAGAAGGCCAGAGTCATTCGGACGGTGAAGTCCGCCGGCGCGCCGACCATCACTCCACCGGACAAGGACGTTGTCGACGCTCTGGAGACGGTCAACCTGCATCCGGAATTCGTTTTGTCGCGCCGGGAGCTCATCCGGTATGTCCTGTCGGAGCCCGGCCAGCGCTCAAAGGAGGTCCAGGCGCTTTTGCGATTGGACGACATCGAAAAGCTACGCGGCGTGTTGCAGAAGATCGCCAACACTTGCAATCGAGCTTTGCCAGGATTGGAGAGGACCGAAACGGACGCGATAAACAAACTGCTGGCCGTTCTGGACACGCCACAACTCACTAAGAAATCGGTGCTCGAAGCCGCCAACCCGAGACGAGAGCTACTTGGCCTCACGCCTTTGTCCGACCTGGAAGCCAATACCTCGGTCAAAGACGGGCTTACAACGACCGCAGCCAGTGCGCCCGGGCGCGTACCAAAGGGTCAGGCAGGAAAGGACCTCGAGACGCTGAGTGAGGCACTTGAAGCCCTGAAATCCGATGCCTTTAAGGCCGCTTGCAAAGCAGTGGACGATAGCGCCGCAGAGCTTGGCAAAGATGCCGACAGCCTGGATGGCCTGTCGCGGGAAGCGTTGCTGAAATCAGCATTGGAGCTCTATGACGGGAAGGCCTGCCCGGTGTGCGACACGGCCTTCGAGCCTGACGTCTTCGAAGCGCACCTTGCCGAAAAGCTCTCTCATCTTGAAGACGTGAGCAAACGGCGGGCGGCACTTGAGACCGAGTTGAAACCAATCCTCGATCAAATGCACACAGCCGGCTCTGCGCTGGCAACGATGATCGATCACGCCGCGCTCTTCTCGCCGAAGATCGACGTTACGGCGCTGGACGAATTCAGGACGGTATTGCGCGGCCGATATCAGCAGGTGCAGAAGCTCCTTCCCCTCAGCGACACCCGTGACGTACTCGCCGCCGCAACTGCGGTCCCGGATCTGCAATCGGACCTGGCCACACTGCAAACGGCGATCGCGGCGATTCCGGAGCCCACGAAGCAGGATGCCGCTCGTGAGTTTCTGATTCTGGCGGACGAGCGTCTCGGACACTATCGCGCTGCACGGCTGGCGCATATCGCTGGAAAGGAACAGGCCGAGCGTGCAACGTCGGTTTTGAAAACCTACGGAACAGTCACGACGGCAGCGCTGGAGAAGATCTACAAGGACGTTGAGACAGCTTTTGCCAACTACTATCGCAAGATCAATGAGGACGACGAAAACGCATTCACCGCAAAGCTGATGCCTTCAATCGGCAAGCTCGGGTTTGACGTCGACTTCTACGGACGAGGCCACTTTCCACCCGGGGCATATCATAGCGAAGGTCACCAGGACGGAATGGGCCTTTGCCTGTATCTCGCTCTCATGAACCACCTGCTTGGCAAGCGTTTCACATTTTCTGTCCTCGATGACGTCCTCATGTCGGTTGACGCCGGCCATCGGCGCCAGGTGTGTGCGCTTCTCAGTGAGATGTTCCCGGACACGCAGTTCATTTTCACCACCCACGACGAGATATGGCTGCGCCATATGAAGTCGGAAGGTCTGATCAAAGGCCGGAACTTCGCTCATTTTCGGACTTGGACCGTCGACCTTGGTCCGACCGAGTGGGATGACCGGGACGTGTGGACAGAAATTGAGGACTATCTCGCCAAGAACGACGTGCGCGGTGCCGCAGCACTTCTCAGGCACTATCTGGAACATTTCTCCAAGGAGGCCTGTGATCGGCTGCGCGCGAATGTCGAGTTTCGTGGCGATGCCCAGTTCATGCTTGGCGACCTGTTGCCAAACGCCACTTCGACGCTTGGGAGCTTGCTGAAGAAAGCGAAGTCGGCCGCCAACTCTTGGAACCAGAAGGATGTCGTCGAGCGCATTACTGCGATTGAGGCGGCGTTCTCGGAGGCAAAGGTCAAGACCGGCTACGACAATTGGCAGGTCAACACGGCTGTCCACTTCAACGAATGGGCCGACCTGAAGAAGGAAGATTTTGGACCGGTTGTGGCGGCGTTTCGGGAGTTCGCCAGTTCCTATGCATGCGACACCTGCGGCGAGATGTATTCAGTCTCGCCGGACCGCGGGAAGAAGGAAGCGCTGCGTTGCGGATGTGGCAAACTGAATCTCAATCTCCTCGAAAAAGGCGCCTGACCGCGCCATTGGCTCCTTGTGCCTAGGTCCACGAAGACTGGTCTTTGGGAAGCCGGCCGTCGGGGTCGTGGACGGCGACTGAGTCCGCACCCGTCAGATTCGCGGGAAATAAGACGAGGTTCGTCCCCCCGGCATGACGCAGAGACGGGAAAAGCAAACCGCGTAGGCCGGAAGAGATAACGATATCGGCGAGTTTCCACGATGGCGGAATGTTCTTGTCGATGCGCGCGATCTTGCGCCACTGGCAATCCCACTCACTCCAAGTGGAATCCCAATGATCCGGGTCGAACCCCTCCGATAGATCGGCAACCTCTTCCAACGTAATCTTGTATGCCGCGAGTGTGGCAGGCGGAGTGATTGTGGCGCCTTGCCGATATTCCTCAAGCGCTGTTTGTGGGGCCTCCGACAGGTACAATGCTTCGACGCCCGGCCGGTTGAAGCGGCCGCCATCTCCAGCCGCTCCCGCCCCGCTGATCGGAAGGAACGCCCATCGCGGTGTTAGATATCTATGGTAGACGGAGTCTGGACCAATGCGAGTGATTTTCACCCGCGAGCTCCGTTCTCAAGGTCGCGAATATAGGCCAGGACCGCATCAGCATGACCATCCGCAACCAGCTCGGCCGCCGTCCGGTGGTCGTAGTCGGCGATGGGTTCATTTCGATACCAATAGATGGCCTTTTGAATATCGCCCGTGAGTTCTGCAGCAGCCGAAATCACCTTGATCATCTCACGCATCTTTAATTGCAGACGCTCGGATGATGGATTTCGCAGCGTGTTGCGATGCACGCCGGTCAGCTCCGCCAAAGCCATGACCTTCACGCCAAGCACCTCGGAAAAGCGCGCCGGCGAGATATAAGGTGTCCGAGGCTCCTGGAGGCTGTCCACGAACTTCGATACGACTACGTTGGCCTGTTCAGCAAGGGCATGTGCCATGACTAATCTCCGCACTGTTCAACGCACAATATATGCACATTTTCCAGCATATCAAGTCGAATCGGTAAAAGCCCTAGCTGCTCATCAACGCCCCATCCCCCAAAAAACAAGGCAAATTTAGAGGCTTCTGGATGCTTGACGCCATTATGACCCGAAAAGATGTCCTTGAAGCTTCTGTGCTTGTAAGTGACGGCAGAAAGCGCACATAATAAGAACAAAGAAGCGAACTAGTCCGAAGCTATGAGCATCACTTGGAACGAAATTGTCGAGGTCTATCGCAGCCAACCATGGTGGGTTTGGGCAGTCGACGTCGCTCTGATCTGGTTTTCCCTAAAGTGGTTGATGAGATCCGCGATAGCTATCGCGGAACGGCCAGTTGTTACGCCTGAATCATTCAGGCAACGCCGGGTACGCGTCGATTATTGCGCCGGCACGATCACCATGCCCAGAGGCAATACCTATCCGGTGTCCAGCGTCCGCGGGTTGCGTTGGGAGGACTTCTCAAAGGCAGGGTCTTTCCACGCATACGTAGACGTTGATGACTTAGCCAGTCCGACCCACTCCGTTTCGTTTTCGACCGCAGACGGACCAGAGAATTTCATCGGTCGACTGCGGACTGCGATCGAGAAGGCCGGTGGTGCCCGCTTCGCGGCAATCGGCAGTGACCAGTTCGATATCATCGAACGTGATTTCAGCAATCCTATTATGGCCGCAACGGCAACACGCGTAGCAGGTCGAGGGCAGCGGGTATCATATAGCCGGCTGCTCTGACCCCTTTTCCGATCTTGATCACGAACCGACGGGCATAGCGCAGGCACCGAATTGACTAAAAGCGATGAAGTGTCGCTTCCAACGTTGGTCGACAGGCGCGATGTTGAAGAGGGGCATGGGTTCTGTGTCGGGAAAGGAAGGAAACCAAATGAGTGAAATCGAAATCAGCATCATAGGTGCTAAAGAACTGTCCGAAGAGATGGCAATGGCTCTAGCGGGCTATGACTATTCCGAAGTCGAGGGAAATGAGATCACCGGCGTCGAGGGGGAACTCTCTTGGCTGATTGCAGCCATCCTTGGTAGCCCGGTAATCAGCAAGGTGCTTGATGTTTTGGAGAAGTCAGTTGCCCGCAAGAAGATCTCAAAAGTGACGATTTCCAAGGACGGAAAAGTGGAAATCGAAGGAGCAACTCCAGAAGAGGCAGCAAAGATTCTCCGCTCGCTCCATAACAAGGAGGACGGGAGCGAGAGCGATTGATCATACCGCGTTGGGCCCGCACACGGTTGGATTTCGATCGCATGTGCAGGACGGATTTTGAAAGCGATGAGTATATTGTCGATGTCCGGCACGTTTTCGGTCAAGCCCTACCTGATGGTGTCGCTTCGATCATCGAAGTATCCACGACCGCGTCTTCGGTAGAAGTTTTGTTCGAACGGCTCAGCGAACGAGCTGTGCTTCTTTGGGATACGGACTTCACCAATCGTCTGGACGGACTTCTGGCTCTCATTTTTTGTGACGAGCAGGATGGCGATGCGAGCGTCCACCAGGCTTTGGGGCTAGCGGCTTACTCCAACCTCGCAGCTTCGATATTTCTCAAGAAGGACCCGGCCGTCGCACAGTTCATTCTGAGGCTGACTGACGAATTCATGCCGGAGTCGCTCTCAGTGACCGTTGACGACGACCATCGAATGGACCGCTACCGGCGCCTGATCCGAGTTTACGTCGCCCTCCATGAACTGGCACACATCCTTTATCGCGTCTTGCCCGAAATGATCCCTGAGATCGACGAGCGGATCCGATCAACGATCGCCAATATTCATCCATCCCATTCAGACAAACGAAAACGGGAACTTACGCCCGTTGATCAAGAGCTTCAAGAAAAGGGGTTGCTGGTAAAAGACCATGAGTTAGGAGATGTGGTGGCGCAAATTCGCAGACACCTCCAACGCCCAAACGACTACGAAGAAATATGGTGCGACGTCTTTGCGAGCGAGCACTTGCTCGGTTGGGCTGACGAACACGGGTACAAGGCAGAGGAGTGTGTTGTCGCGGACGACCTGTTGCACCTGATGTTGGCGGGGCGCATGCAATGGTTCTGCTTTTGGGATCGATCGGTCAAAATTCAGGACTGGCGTCAGAGTGGCAGACTAAGCAATCACGAAAACCGTGCCAACATTCGCGGTCTGCTTATGGCAGCCAATGCCGCTCAATCTTGGGGAGCGAACCAATCCGGCCCTGAACCTCACGAAGTCAGTTCCGCTTTCGCCGCCCTCGTGTCTGCCGAGGGAGATACGCTCAAGAAGCGCTTCGTCGACAGGAACCATTTCTCGTTAGGACTTTTGGGCGGTCTCGATCGCGAGGAAATGTTCGAGCGTGCGAACCTCGGGTGGTCCCGACTCTCGGTTGCCGGGCAAGACAGCGCCATTGGCGAAATGCTCACCTCGCTATCCTGATTGACGCACCTTCGAGTCACCCAGGATGATGATGCCAATTACACATAGAATTTGAAGGGTTGCTTTTCTTCACCCTTCGCAGAACCCATCGTCAGCACGTCGCCCACCATACGAGCGAAGCGCACCGTGACCGGCAGACCGTCGTTGAAGTTGCAGGAATTGTAGTTGATCTTCGTGAGGCCCATGATGTCCGCAAGGACCGTTCGAATATCCGGCAAGGCGTTCTTGCTTCGCATGACCGTAATGTGCAGCGGGTTCGGCGTCTCTGGACCAATGTAGGTATCAAGGTGCGGGACATATCCCGTCGTCCACAGATAGGCTGTTTTCTCATCCAGCAGTAATGCCGTTCCACGCAGCACCGGGTAGTCGCCATCACGAAAGAGTTTCATTTCGCCGCCCGTGGTGCGTATGCGGACACCAATCACGTTTGTCTCTTTTGGCGCCGCTTCAACGAACGCGTTCCACTCTTCATCATTGAAGTAGGTCTGCCCGTGGATGAACAGCTCTTTCGGCGGTCCATCATACGTAGAGGTATAGGTTTCCAAGACGAGCTCGAGGAGGTTCTTCGCTGCATCCCTCTTCAGATGAAACTCGTAGTCACCCGTCTTCCAGGGGCCGTTTGCTCCGCGGAAGACGACACCGTCTCCCTCATTGAGGAACATCTGGGCCGCACAGCAGGCGTGGCCATCGGGATCGTTGGGCAGGCTCTTGTAGACCATGCCGATGTAGCAAACTCCCGGCCGCACCCCTGCAAGGCGCCACGGTGGGCGAGGCTGGGTCTTGTAGTAGAGCCCAGTCGCCAAGTTCCATGCGACTGTGGCCGCATCCTGCGTCTTTCGAACCGGATACCCAGCCTTGTTGAGAAACGCTTCTGGCGCAAGTGTCGTCTCCCGGATGAGCTGCGTCGGCGCGATCTTTAGGAACTCGGCCTTGATCCGACGATGGAAGTCGGGAACGTCTTCAAAGATCTCTTCACCAGACTGATCGATCACGCCCGCGGACGACAAAAGAGGAAGATCTGAACGAGCCTTCTGCTTTTTGCCGAAGTCGCCTTTTTCCATGGGAAGACCGGTTCGTTTCGAACCAGGCCGGCATCTTTCATAGATAATTTCCGGCAAGACCAGCACCCAGAGATCAACCGAGCCTTCTTCGTTCTTCAGATGCTTTTTCACCCGATCGATATAGAGCTGTGCAACCTTCTCAACGGCTTCATTGAGATTGAGGATACGGGTCGCCCTGTCGATGTCCTTCAGAGGAATCGATAGCGCGCTGCATTCATCAGGATCGAATGCGATCCCAAAGGTTTCTTCCAGTCCGGGGAAGTTGGCCAGGTGAAGCCGGTCCGCCTTCTCACCCTTTCCGGGCGGTGGAACCTCTACGACCTTTTTGAGCTTGTGGCTCCAGTTGCGAAAATGGCTAATGCCCGCGCTCGTGCCGACGACTCCTACCCTGATATCCCGGGTCTTTCTTGCCTTCGCGTGTGGCCCATACAAGAAAAGACCATCCTTCGGATGCGGACTGTTTTGCCCGAAGGAGAACTCGAGCTCCGGTTCGTGAAAATGTTCGACCTTGAGCGAGGTTTCTGGAAATTTCATGCTGCACCCTCCTCGTCGTCATTGGCGGGTCGGCCCAAGGTGCTGAGATCGGTCTCCTCCTCATCGGCGTCAAGAATGTCGGGAAGCGCTGTACTGACAGGCGACGAAAACAGCACGGGGGCCGCTTCTAGGACAACTGCGGTGTCCGAAGACATTGGCAATCTAATGTAGGCAGACTCCCCCGACAGGAGCTCAAGGAATGCTAGCATTCGACCGAACCACTGCTTGTTTCGCCAGCCCTTGCACAGGCTCCTTCTCAGTCGATGAAGCTTTTTTGGGTCGTCAATATCGATCCCTGTCGCAGTACCGTTGTCGGTCGAAAAGAGTACCCTCGACTTCAGCTTGAAATGCCAGAACGGCCAGAAGAAAGGCATGGCCGTTACGCCGAACTGCCAGATGTGGCCTTTGGCCACGTTGCGGAGCATCGAGGAGCGCCGCTCTCCTTGCTTTCCCCATGGGATCCGTTGACCCGTCGGTGCCTGTTCTGCCGATGCATGGAAGCCCGTTCCGTTAGAATACTGATACTCTAGGAATCCGCATTTCTTGCAGTATGCGTACCAGGCCTTCTTCAACATCGCGATGACTAGGTTGGAGGCTACTTGGCGCTCAATGCCGATCTCCGGTATGCCATTGCCAACAAAGTCCAACAGCGGAATTTCCCGCTTCAGCTTAAATCGTCCCGCGGACTCGAACGCCTCATCAACTTCAGCCTGCGCGGCAAAGGTGATGAAGCCAGATCCCTGGAGCGCGCTTGGATATGGGTAGGCATCGATAGCCGTCTGAAGCGAGCGAGCGTCGATGACGCCTGAGGCCTCGTAGAACCGAATAACATCAGGAGCTTCAACGACACGAAGCCAATTTGAGGTCAGTCGCTCGGATTCTTCGACGAGCGGGACCGCTCCGCGTCTGCGAAAGATTTCCCAGTTACGGTCGATCGTCGGAGCCTCCAAGCTGCGCGGAACCTTCTGGCGCGACAGCGCATCGACGAGCGTTGTCAGTCCCTCGGCCCAGCCGCGAACGAAGTCGACCGGAACCGCATCGCCAATACCTTTGACTTTTCGTCCAGGTTCCAGCCGCAACGGAACAATGAACCGGCTGTCGCCGAGCTCATTTCCGGTCTCAAGTGCTATGTCGAGATCGTCCTGGACATGTTGGTCGGCAAGCGTTGCGTCTTTCGAGAGCAGCAAAACCTTCGCCGTGCGAGCTTGCAAGACAGCGTTGGTTTCCCGACGCCAACGATCACCGGGCTGCAGCGTGAGGATGTCAGCGAACACACGATATCCCTCAGCCTCGAGCTTGGGGGCCAGCCAAAGAACGAATTCGTCGTCGATCGGGGACGATTTGATCAGATAAATGACGTCGCGCTCGACAACCTCGGTGCCTTCCTCCGTGGAACCGCGAGGCGAAAGCAGATTTGCCAGGACAGGAGGGACCTCGCTCGGTCGGGCCATTGCCTGTTTGACAGCGCCTGAGACGACCTCCTCAAGGACCGTCGTGCTCTGTGCCCAGAGCCGTTGGTGGGACTTCTCAATGTCCGGGAATTTTCTGAGGAGAGCATTCAGGTCGTCAGGCCCGAACAAGTCACCCTCGGAGAGAAGGGCCGGTCCAATGATGCCCGCGAGGATTCGCTTGTTGTTTGGGGTGAGCGGCGTCGATGTCGTCAGAAGGTAGCGCTTTGGCTGCAATCGATCGATCGACGCCCTTTCCTTACCCATCTTCGATTTGAGCGCTGAAAATCCAGATCGGTAATAGTGCTTCGCCTGCAGGATGATCGATCCCTCGCCTACACAATGGCGACCGTCCATTCCGTCGTCCGGGCCTTCCGGAAACGCTTCGAAGCGCACACCCAGTTCACGCCCCAGCAGGTCGCGGGAGAGATCCTCGAAATCGTTGTAAGAAAGGCTCGAAAAATCATATTTCATATGCACAGCATGGCGGTACGGAATCAGAAGGGTCAAGCGGCACAATCGGAAACAACCGATTCCGACTAGTTTGGCCCACACTGTTTTCTATTTGCGCACTAAAGTCCTGGGCATTTCTTTGGTGCGCAATACGTAGCCGGTGCAAATCATCCACAAATCATATGCTAGTAGTATTCGTAGCACATCAGTAACGAATCCGATCGGCGTTCATGCACGCATATTGTGCGTGAGATCAGCGATACTAAATGATCAACCTAAGAAATTGGTGCGTAGTGGAAACACGGAATGGTCAAAATCCCCAGTTCTGACATCACCTGGATAGCGCAGAGGCATGGTCAGGACTGGCGCGACGAGGCAATTCTTACAGCCGCCGACTGGCTTGAACAGTTGGTTCCTTCCGACGCGTGGAAGACTCGTGCCGACGCTGTGGAGGCGACATTCCAGGCGGCAAAGGAAAAGTGGGCCCTCGGTGATCGCGTCCCACTTTTCGACCCGGCTGACGAGATCGCTTGGTATCTGCATCAAGCGCGGCGTTATGCCGATCCCACCATTCGTCCTGATTTCTTCCTGCCCTTGGGGTATCGGATCGTGACGCTATTCAGGCGGATCGGTCAAATGCTTCCAACGCTTTCGCAGATCGAGGGCGCAAAGGAAAGAGCCGAACGTTTGATGACGAAGAGCCTATCGCAACCGGACGATGGGATCTTCGAACTCCTGGTCGCGGCCACCTACAAACGGCGAGGATGGGACAGTGTGTCCTTCGTTCCTGAAGCACCAGGGCTCGGCAAACGCAACGACCTGTTCGTCGATCGCGGACGCTCACATTGGGCCGTGGAGTGCAAGCGCGCCGGCCGGTCGGGATACGCTCGCAATGAGCGACTGGCGGGAGAACGTATGGCTGAACGAGCGCACGCCAGGTCACGGCAAGCTGATCGGCCACTCATCATTCTCGTTCGGTTCAAGGAAGAGCTTCATCGCCTCGGTGACGACTATTTGGTCGACCGGGTTGAGACCTTCCTAGATGGCAATAAGCCGTTTGAATGGGCTGACGATGGAGCGGCCGGTGTCGTCTTTGATGTCGATTGGGCACAATTGCACAGCGTCCTGACACACGACGATATCTATTTTGGGTCAAGTCGAATGGTTGAGTTGCTGCTCGGTGCTTATGAACCAACCATCGACTATACCATCGAAGGTGAATGGCAGCCGGCCGAGGGTCGGCCGCTTCATGCGACGTGGGTCGACCACGTCAGCCTTGTGGCGTGGCGATCCAGTTCCGAGGAAGCCGCACGTCGAAAGGCAATGCACTTCAGGGGACTCGTAGCACGAGCCTCTGATCAGCTCCCAGGCGATCGCCCCGGCGCTATCCACGTTGGATACGAGGCCGTCGGCGGTAACAGCGCGGACGGGCTTCGACACAAATTCAATCGTGACCAGATGCGAACCTTCGACCCTGGAACAACCAGATTGCGAATGGTGTACGGGAACTATTTCATGAACGAGCTTGTCACTGCGCGCAATGAAAGCGCCGCTGTCACCGAGACCATGGCTTGGTATCCGGTGGGATCGGCCAAAGGAACGGGACCACTTCCCAACCATCTGCTCTTCGGCGATGACGACGGCCTTCCGGGCTCGCATCTGCGATGACTCATATGGACCTCGAGCCGACTTCACTACGAGCCGCGACTTCGCTCCCAGAAGTCAGCACTGAAATTGTTCAGATGGTCGCAATCGTCGGTTTTGACCTCGAACTCGTCAGGAATGGCAGCACCGTCGTGCCCTGCCCGAAAGTAATCTCGCACTGACCAATGCGCCAGTTGCTCGAGATGCTCCCATTCGCGGCGCAGCTCATTCTCACGATCTTCAGCCAGCTTTCTCGCGCTCGGCTTTCGCTTCGGCTTCGGTTGCGTGAGTGTGTAGGGGTCCCTGCGGGGCCGAAACTTGTACTTGAAGAGAATGGATCCAGAATTCCAATCGTCTTCCGGGCTCTCGCGCCACCGATAGCTGACACGGACCCGCATGCTCTCGCTCG
Source organism: Roseibium sp. Sym1 (assembly GCF_027359675.1). Lineage (NCBI taxonomy): Bacteria > Pseudomonadati > Pseudomonadota > Alphaproteobacteria > Hyphomicrobiales > Stappiaceae > Roseibium > Roseibium sp. Sym1. Next base: position 948 of record NZ_CP114787.1, on the reverse strand, counting down.
GAGCGACTAGGGGCATCGATGGATCGAAGACATGAAATATCTGACCCTCACGCTCCTCGACCTCCAGTCGCTGCTTCATCTGCCTGACCGCAAAGGTCAGATCGCGACCAGCCTTTTGCGCATAATAACGTGTCTCTTCGCGCTTTTTGGCCGACTTTGCTTTCCGGTAATCGGCAAGCGCTCGATCGAAGTATCGCAACTTGCTGGACACATAGTCCCCACAGTCGTGCAGCGGCAGATTATTGAGTTTGCCGTGTTGCTCATAGGTGATGGCCTCATCGACCAACCGATCAAGCTCGCCATTGTCGATCGCGGCGATGGCCCGTTTCTCGCGGTCTTCAAGGTTTATCAGCCCCATACAGGCCTCCGCAAAGCTTGGGCTAGTCCCACCCTTATCGTTGCTATTTTCCTATCACACCGCGGTCGCGCCAACTGACGGATCCATGATCGTGGCCGCTTTGTCCTCCGCCCGAAGACGCTGATGAGCTGTTTCTTGTGCCTCGATAAAGAAGCTTTTCCCCGAGATACCGGCGCGGTCGAAAAAGGCCTGATTTCGCTCTCTCGCGTCGCTAAGGAGAGTGTCCCACGAAATTAACTCGATTGATCCCTTAAAGCCCGACCGAGGTTGATAGAAACGCCCTCTACCATCAGCCGTTCGATCCCATGAGTAGGTCCAGTCATCCATTTTGCCCACGATGTCAGCGACGATAAAACAATAGAAGACCGTATCCTCCTTCAGCTTAATCGGCCGCCCCTTTACATCTAGCTTCCCTCCCTCCAGCAGCCGACGGACATAGCGCTCGACCTGATGCTGAGGGTTGTCATCCGCAGAATAACTCGTTCGCCCAGGTCGCTTGAACTCGACGAGCAACACTCGCGAGGGATCTTCTGTTTGTCGCAGCCCGTGGACATGATCGAAAATCAAGACGTCTGGGCGCTCCTCGCTAG